>JANMMJ010000003.1:0-103946 GCA_031373255.1 Hyphomicrobiales bacterium | reverse complement strand
CCCAGCGGCACCATCCAGAACCCGAGGATGGGCAGAAACCCCAGTATTCCGCCGATGACAAGCACAACACCAAGCCCGATTCGCAACACCGGATGGTGCGGCAGCTTGATCTTGTAACCGGCAAATTTGGCCTTTGGCATCGCTTATCCTTAACAGAAGCACAGGATATGGGCACGCGTGAGTTAAAATGAAGTGCTGCCGGATGTTTCGACGAAGGGGCTTTTCGTGCAGGGATGCGTCTGCTATACGCCCCCCACATTCCCCGATAGCTCAGTTGGTAGAGCATTCGACTGTTAATCGAATTGTCCCTGGTTCGAGTCCAGGTCGGGGAGCCATTTTTCTAATGACTGGTGCAATGAACTTACCGCAGCAAGCTTCGCAGCGGTAACGTTTTAGCTAACAAAGGCCCCTACGAATCTGGTTTTGAGGGGATGCGCACATGAAGAGCATCGACAGCCAAATTCTTGAGATGGGCACCAGCATTATGTGTCTCCGGCTGTGACGACAATTGGATTGTACATTGCAGCCGTTCTGTTCAACGAGGCAGCCTAAGAGGGTGTCCAGATGACCGAGGCCGAAAGACGTTTAGAACTCAAAAACTTCGCAGCGACACTCTTTAAGAAGGAGAGCAATCACTGCCAAATCTTGGTCGACATCTATGCGAAGGCGACGGGACTCGCCCGCAGCATCACGCCCATAATTCCTATGGAGATGACCTCAATGAGCGGATCGCGTCCTACAATCTACAAATGGGCACATGGCAGGAATGTAACCAACGCCCTAATGGATGACCTGAAAGCAGTTCTTATTGGTTCGAGCATGAGGACCGGGGAAGGACGTGGCAAAGGCCCCTACTTTGCAGGAAACATCGCAGGTGCCGACGGCTTTCGACAGGAACTCAGGGACAAGTTTAACCAGATTCAACATGCGACGGCTGGCGTTGTCATCGGCTACTGGCACGGCAAGATCGGGGAATGGTTCGCCAGATTACTTGAAGACGAGCCCCAAGATGACCTCCTCTACGAACAGACAGCTCCAGTCGGGATTTGGCTATCCGACAATCCGCTGGACTTTTTGAAACTGCCAAACAAAGTACGCGAAGCCATCGGAGACAATACGTGTCTCAAGCCGCAACCAATACTCCAATGGTCTCCTCAAATGCTAGCGAACCCACCGCCGACACCCGGATTGTGGGAACGGGAAACAAAGAGACCGAAATGAAACGCCGCGTGTTCGCAACAATTGGCGCGATTCTAGCGTTCGCACTGATTGCAATCTACGGGGTATTTAGGGAAAAAGAACTTGCTATTGCTCGTGCCGAAGGCATCCTCGAACAGCTATCGACGGAGCCGTCATCGGCGGAGCGGAGCCAAATTCCCGCCAACTTGCCATTGAAATCATTTGAGTTGGCCGACACGGATTATTTTGATCGAAGTTGGCAACTGTGGTTCGACTCCAAAAGCTCTGGAAGGATCCTGATTACCCTGCATGCTGATCGCGGGATTGGAGTTTTACCACTATTGAACAGCCTCGATACACTTTCGCTGGAAGGGATCGAACACCATCCTTAGAATCATTGCCGTCTGTTCGGGTTGCTAGTTGGTCATGATGACTTGTTGAGTGGGTTGAACGAAAATAGGCTTCAAGAAATCAAGAACTTTCCCTATTTTCAAAAAGTCATTTTGGTTGGGTGAACAATTTTCGCAATGTGAACCGCTATTGGGGTGGCTTCAAACCACGCTTTCGATATCGGTTTTTGAAAAATCCTCGCCGACAAAAAGCAGGTGGCACCCTCGTTCCTTCGCCACCGCATAGGCAAAGCAATCGCCGAAATTGAGCGCGGCCGGATGCATACCCTTGCCCCAATCCCAATGGGCCTGGGCAACCCGCCTTGCGGAAGCCGGCGTCACCGGCACGATGTCTAGGCCGAGTCCGTCGATCAGGCTCGCTACTTCCTCACCGACGTTCCGTCGCTTTGCGACGATAAGCGCTTCCGCGACTGTGCCAGCCGAAATCAGAACACTCTCCTCAACTTCGAGCGCCGCGATGCAGGCATCGGCTTCGGGCTCGTTGAGTACAATCGCCATGAGCGCTGATGTGTCGACAGCGATCACTTGGGCAGCCCGTCGTCGCCGTAGAGAAAATCCTGGCTCCGCGCAGCGCTCAGCCCGGCTTTCGCCTTGATGCTGCCGGACGTCCTGGCCGCCTCGAGCAGCGCCCTGCGGGAACGCCGATCCGGCATGGTCTTGATCGGCACAAGGCGCACAGCGGCATGGCCGTGACGGGTCAGGACGATTTCGTCCCCCGCCTCGGCACGGCGCACCAGTTCGGTAAGTTGTCCTTTGGCGTTGGTCACGGATATCTTCATGGACTGTTCCCTCTTGGACCATTATCTGGTCCATTCCTTCAATTTATCTAGACTATTAAATAGTCCAAGTCAACGAGGGGTAATACGCAATTCAGAACATGCCGCCTGCTTCCAGAAAGGCAGTAAACCGTGCTTCGAAGGATTGCTCGCTGTCGCCATTGCGCAGCAAACGTATCGTATGGATGCGCCACATCCCATTCAGCCGCTGTGCCAGCCACGCTGTCTCCAGCATTGCCTTGAAGCGGGGCGATCCCGGTGCACTCAGGATGGCGTCTGGAACTGTTGCAGTCTGCTTGCGCATGTGGAAATCGACACGCACCCGCTTGCGCGCCCGATCCTTGACGATAACGCTGAACCGGTTCGTAGCTTCCTTCGGAATGTCAAAGTCGATGCTTTGCTCGCGCGTCGTCGCCAGTTCCTTGCGGCGCCCGTTGATATCGAAGATCAGTGAATAGGGTGCTTCCCCGCCCGACCAGCCAAGATGAACCGGACCGCCTTCAGGCGTAACGAAATTCTGTCCGTCCTTGGCCATGGGCATTGCCAGAACCTTGCCGTCAGCGGTCCCGACCGCCGGTGCCGAGGCAAGCGCCTTCGCCAGCCGGCCGATCAGGCCCTGGGCTTCCGTTCCCACATTCAAGTCTCCGGTGATGGTGAGCCGCGGGTTAGGTCCCCCGGCCGACTGCTCGCCAGCCGCTGTTTCGACATGGAGGCGTACATCCGGGTCGTTGACGATAACCACATCTTCCTGCTCAAGCGCCATCAGAAGGGCCGGAACCAGCGCGGTCCCTGCCCGGTCGATTGTTGCGGCCTTGGCAATATCCGCATCCGCCGGTTCCCACGACAGAATAAGGCCGCCTTGGCCATTTTCGGCAAGGCCGGGCTGCGTTCCTGCCAGCGACAGCACCAGCACCACGACAGCCGAAAGGCACTTGGCAACAGACGCGTATGTTCTGAGAAGCCGCACGATCATGCCACCCTAAGCTGGCCCAGCAGAAATCCGAAGGCTGCCAGATAGGCCGCCACGATGGCGACGAATCCGAACAGAGAAATTGCAAACTGCAGGCCGCTGAGCGGCTCCAGTCCATGATCCACGCTCCGCGGCCGCAGGTTTGCCGTGATCGCAATGACGCCGAAGATGAGGAGCAAGGGCTCGCTCAGGTACCAGCCGAATGCGGCAATGATCGCGCCGATTAGCGCCAGGCCATAATGGACATTCTTGCCAAGCAGTTTTGCCAGCATGGAACGCAGCGCAACACCACCATCGAGCGGCTCGACCGGCAGCAGGTTGAACAGGTTGAGGGCCGCGGTCACCAGCGCCACCTTGATCAGCAAGGGACCAATATCGGAGCCGGAGAACACAGCAAGTGCGGCCGCTGCTGGGATGATCAGGCTGAAACCCGGTCCCATCAAGGCCGAAAAAACGCTCTCGGCCTGCGAATGATAGGAAAGGCGGGGCACTGCAAGTGCGCCCAGAAATGGCAGGAATACCATGCGGCCCCAGGGCTGCCCGATCAGCCGGAACGCCAGCAGGTGGCCAAACTCGTGCACGAAAAGGGCCACAACCAGAATGACCGCGGCGAACCAGCCGAACCAGAATCCGAATGCAACAAAGGTGACAAGGCCGGTGACCAGGGCGACGCCGGCCGAAATCAGATTGTCGGTCACCAGATCGGGACGCCCGGTTTCGGCAAAACCCTTGAGCCGGTAGACGCTGCCCCAAAGATCGGCGCGCGCCAGAAGCTGCGCCGTGAGCGGCCGCGGCCCCCAGTGATAGGTCATGGTCAGCTGGCTACCCTGGGGCTTTTCACTGACGCCAGCTTCGATCCGCAAGAGTTCGTTGTTGGTCGAACGTCCTTCAAGGCCAGCGCGTTCAAGCACGATGCGGTTCGGCCGGCTCCGCTCGGCCACCCGGAACAATGCGTGCGAAGCCTGTTTCACGCCGGTCGAAAGCGTGGTGACAAAGCGCATGCGGTAGGTCTCGGTCGCCTTGTCGACGAGCTTGACCGATACTTCCGAGCGATGCCAGCGCTGCTCCGTTCCATCGCGGAGATCGAGCATGTCGAACACATTGTCCGCCGGTGCGCGGATCAGCACCGATGCGCGTGGCGATACCCGCATCTTCGCGCCCAGAAGCGCCAGAAGGACGAGGATCAGCGGCAGGCTTGCATCGGTATTTTGGAGGAGTTCGAACACGTCAGCCTGCAATCTCTAAGGAAGTTTCGGTATGAATTGAAAAAGCGGCGGAAATATTCATTTCGGCGCGAATTTACCTCACTGCGGTTGAAATTCCCTTTCCCTGCCGCAGAAAATGCGATGGCCGGGGGGCATTGAGAGCACAGGCGGGCCTAAGTCATCAACAAGTTATCTCAACCTGTGATTGAATTTACAGGAGAATTTCAATGACCTTGAATGTGCCTCCAGAATTGAATCGGGCCGATCGCAACACTTTGTAGACGTTGAATCGTTATTTACTTGGGGCGAGACTCAAGAAAGACCGCCCCCTTGACCAGTGCCGACAAGCCCCCGGAGCACCGCCGTGCGTCGCGTAGGAAGACTCTGAAGGGTGCGCGCATTCTTTTCCCGAACGGTATTTCGACCATGGCCTGCAAGGTCCGCGATCAATCGGACACGGGTGCGCTGATTTTCATCGAGATCGGCAGCGCCATCCCCGATGAATTCATCCTGATCATGGACGGCGAGGACCTCAAACGGCCCTGCAATGTGGCCTGGCGGCGGCCGGGAAAGATGGGCGTGCGCTATGTCGAGGCCCTATCCGATCGCCGCCATCATGTCGCTTCGGTTGTACAGCAGGAGGCAGACCGGGAAAGCCGCCAGCGCGCCGCTGAGACGGCGGCGGCGGATCCGGCGTCCGAACCGCAGCCGCGCTCCAGGTTGTTGAGGAAGCCGATCAGCCACTAGGTCTGGGCCATTCAACTTGCCGTTATGGGTGGCATTTTCGCTTTCCCCCGGCAGCGCTGCGGCGCACACTTGGAGTTCGTGCGAGGTGTCATGGACAATCGTGGTGTTTCGGCCTGCCTGCCAGCCAACCTTCATTCCTTCAGCCGAAGGGTGCTGGAGCTCTATCTCGAAGGGTCAATGACCACCGAGGATTTTCGCCGCTGGTTTCACATGCCGAACTCCGACTATCTCATGCTCGGAGACTGTATCGCCCAGCTTGTCGATCCCAATTATGTCCCGGAAGCCGAACTGCCTGAAAACGTCACCCTCATTCCACATCGTCACAAGTCAATTTGAAAGCAGTGGCGGGAGCGGCATGGCAGCACTTGCGCCGGTCGTGTTTTGATGCGTTCCAGCCTTCATTTGCGCTAGGTATTGCCAATCGATTCTCCCAAAGGAACGCATCGAACATGAATGTCGCCCGCTTCACCGCCTTGGCGCTTGCCGCAGTGCTTGCCCTGCCCGCCGCAGCCCTGGCCGACTGCAACAGCGCCAAGGGCTTTCCCCTCTGGCTCAAGGCTCTGAAGAAAGAGGCGCTGGCCCAGGGCATCGCCCCGGCAACACTTGAGCAGGCAGGCCCCTACCTGACTTATGATCCTGCTATCGTCAAGAAGGATCGCGCCCAGGGCATCTTCTCGCAAAGCTTCCTGCAGTTTTCCGCCCGCATGATCTCCAACAACCGGATCACCCGCGGCCAAGCCGCCATCAAGAATAACAAGGCGCTCTTTGACCACATCCAGAAACAATATGGCGTGCCCGCTCCCGTGCTGACCGCGTTCTGGGGCCTGGAAACCGATTTTGGCGCCATCCTGGGCGATTCCCCAACCCTGACTGCTCTCGCAACACTTGCCTATGATTGCCGCCGGCCGGAGAAATTCCGCCCCCAGTTGATCGCCGGCTTGCGCTTGCTTGAAGCCGGTGACTTGCCGATCGAGGATATGCGCGGCGCCTGGGCCGGCGAAATCGGCCAGACGCAATTCATGCCGGGTGACTACATCACCAAGGGCGTCGACTTTGATGGCGACGGCAGCCGCAACCTGCGTGAAGCAGCCGATGCTTTGGCCTCGACCGCCAATTTCCTGCAGCAGGCCGGGTGGCAGGCGGGAAAGCCGTGGCTGCAGGAGGTAAAGGTGCCGCGCGAAATGTCCTGGGCGGAGGCCGATCTGGCAATTCGTCATCCGCGCGCCACCTGGGTCAAGTGGGGAGTGAAATCGGTCAGCGGCAAGGCCCTGCCTGCCGATGCGGCGAGCGCTTCCTTGCTCCTGCCCATGGGCAGGAACGGTCCGGCCTTTCTGGCCTATGACAATTTCCGCGTTTATATCGCCTGGAATGAATCCCTGGTCTACTCGACCACGGCTGCCTATTTCGCAACGCGCCTCGCCGGCGCCGGCCCGGTTCATCCCGGCAACGCCGAAGTGCAATCGCTTTCGCTGCAGCAGATTTTTGAATTGCAGAAAATTTTGGCGAAACGCGGATACGACGTTGGCGAAATCGACGGCAAGATCGGTGCGGCCACGCGCGCCGCCGTCAAATCAATGCAGATCAAGCTCGGTCTTCCGGCCGATGCCTACCCCACGCCTGACTTTCTGGATGCTCTCAGGTCTGCGGGTTGACTTGTGTCCGGGCATTCCTGATCATCACATCATGCACATCAAAGAAGACGTTATCGCCGCCATCGGCAACACGCCTCTGATCAAGCTCCGCAAGGCGTCGGAGATGACCGGCTGCACCATTCTTGGCAAGGCGGAATTCATGAATCCCGGCCAGTCGGTGAAGGACCGGGCGGCGCAGTTCATCATCATGGACGCCATGGAGCGGGGCGAACTGGCGCCGGGCGGCACCATTGTCGAAGGCACAGCCGGCAACACGGGTATCGGTCTCGCCGTGGTCGCCAACGCGCTTGGTATCAAATCGGTGATCGTCATTCCGGTGACCCAGTCTCAGGAGAAGAAGGACGCGCTCCGCCAGCTGGGAGCCGAACTCGTTGAAGTACCGGCGGTTCCCTACAAAAATCCCAACAACTACGTGAAGTATTCGGGCCGCCTCGCCAAGGCCATGGGGGCCGTCTGGGCCAACCAGTTTGACAATGTTGCGAACCGCCGCGCCCACATCGAAACCACCGGTCCCGAGATCTGGGAACAAACCGATGGCAAGGTCGATGGTTTTGTGTCGGCGGTTGGCTCCGGCGGGACGCTGGCTGGTGTCGGCATGGCGCTCAAGCAGCGCAACAGGAAGGTGATGATCGCTCTGGCCGATCCGCCGGGTGCGGCACTCTACAATTTTTACAAGAACGGCGAGTTGAAAGCCGAGGGCTCATCGATCACCGAAGGCATCGGTCAGGGCCGCGTCACGGCCAACCTCGAAGGCGCCGAGATCGACGATGCCTTCCTCATACCGGACACGGAGTCGATCCCGATTGCATTTGACCTGCTCGAGCACGAAGGCCTGTGCATGGGCGGCTCCACAGGTGTCAACGTGGCGGGAGCCATCAGGCTGGCAAAGCGGCTGGGCCCCGGCCACACCATTGTGACTATCCTTTGCGACTATGGCACACGATATGCCTCGAAACTCTACAATCCCGCCTTCCTGCGTGAGAAGGGCTTGCCGGTCCCACACTGGCTGGAAGCCAAACCCCGCGTGCCGGAGGTCTTTGAGGACGTGCCGGCGTGACGGAACTGCTGTTCCGGCAGGACGCACTGCTGAAATCCTGCGCTGCAACAGTCACCGGCATGAATGAACGCGGTGGGATCGTGCTCGACCGCACCGTGTTCTATGCGGCCGCCGGTGGCCAGCCAGGTGACCGGGGAACCCTGCAGGTTGGTGACCGGCAGATTGCCATCGCCACCACAGTATATGATGAAGCCAGGAATATCGTGCATGTGCCAGATTCGCCCGTCGAGAGCGTGGCCGAGGGGACGCCTGCGACGCTGACCCTCGACTGGGACAACCGCTATCGCAATATGCGGGCCCACACTTTGATGCACCTTCTCTGCGCCACGGTCCCTCATCCCGTGACGGGCGGCGCCATAACCGAAGACGGCGGCCGCATCGATTTCGATATTCCCGATGGCGAGATTCCGAAGAAGGACGAACTCGCGGAAAAGATCAATGCGCTCATCACTGCCGATCATCACACGTCCTATCGCTGGATCAGCGACGAGGAAATGGCAGCCAGCCCGCAGCTGATCCGCACAATGTCGGTGAAACCGCCCATGGGTACGGGCCAGGTGCGTCTGGTGCTGATCGGCGAGGACGGCAAGATCGATCTCCAGCCCTGCGGGGGAACCCACGTGGCCTCGACCGGCGAGATCGGTCCCATCACCGTCGCCAGGATCGAAAACAAGGGCAGGATGAACCGCCGCATCCGGCTGGTTTTTGTTTGAGATTATGAGCGCCTGATCCCGAGCGCTTGCCTTCTTTCTGAAGCCATCCCATTATTGGCGCATGTCTCCTTACATCGCCTCCACCGCCTGGCTGGCCGAACACCTCACATCTCCGGATATCGCGATTGTCGATGCGTCCTGGCATATGCCTGCAGCCGGGCGCAATGCCAGGGCCGAGTTCAATCAGGCCCGCATTCCCGGCGCGCAGTTTTTTGACATAGATGAAATTGCCGATACCGAAACCACCCTTCCCCACATGCTGCCAAGCGCCGAGAAGTTTGCATCGCGCATGCGGAAGATGGGGATTGGCGATGGCAAGCGGGTCATCTGCTACGATTCAGTCGGCTTGTTTTCGGCCGCGCGCGCCTGGTGGATGTTTCGCGTTTTCGGTCATGAGGACGTCGCCGTTCTCGATGGCGGGTTGCCAAAATGGATCGCCGAGGGCCGCTCTTTGGACGAGGGTCCGCCGCTGAAGCCGCAGGAGCGCCACTTCACCGCGCGCTATCAATCGATGATGGTACGCGACAAGGCCGACGTGCTGGCAGCTGTGAAAACCGGCGCCGCACAGGTTGCCGATGCCCGCTCACCCGGACGCTTCCGCGCCGAGGAACCGGAGCCTCGCCCTGGCGTGCGCGGCGGCCACATGCCGGGTGCAGGCAATGTTCACTATGCCACCCTGCTCAATTCCGAGGGGACGCTGAAGCCGAAGACCGAACTTGCCAAGGTCTTCGCCGCGGCGGGCATCGACATTGCAAAGCCTGTCATCACAAGCTGCGGCTCGGGCGTGACGGCTGCCATTCTCACCCTCGGCCTCACTATTCTCAATGCCGGCGATCACGCCCTCTATGATGGATCGTGGATCGAATGGGGCTCGGCCCCGGATACACCTGTTGCCACCGGAGCGTGATGCCGCCCGTCACGACCACCGTTACCTATCTCGAAATGCTGAGCGAGCCTGTGCTGCATTATGCGCCACCAGGCAATCTGAAGATCATGCTGATGCGCGCCGAGAATCCAACGGCGGACTTCTATCGCTTTCTTTATGACGCGGTAGGCAGCAACTACGCGTGGATCGACCGCAAGTCCTTTTCTGACGCCGGGCTGGAAGCGTTGATCCGCGCCGAAGGTGTGGAGATCTGGGTGCTTTATCTGGCGGGTTGCCCGGCTGGCTATTTCGAAATCGACGCACACGCCAGGGAAGAAGTTGAATTGAAGTACTTCGGCCTTGTGCCCGAGTGTCAGCGCATCGGTCTCGGCAAGTGGTTCATGGCCGAGGCGATTCGCGCCTGCTGGGCCCATCGGCCAACCCGTGTGATCGTCAACACCTGCACGCTCGACGGGCCAGCTGCCCTGCCTCTCTACCAGCGCATGGGTTTCGTGCCCTATGACAGGCGTGAGAGGACTGTCGGCGAAAGCAGATAACCGGCAACGGCAACGTGTGCGGTCGCCTCAGTGTAAAATCTGGCTGAGGAACAATCTGGTCCGCTCGCTCTTCGGATTGCTGAAGAACTCGTTGGGCGAATTCTGTTCCACGATCTGGCCCTGGTCCATGAAGATCACCCGGTTGGCGACCTGGCGGGCAAAGCCCATCTCGTGGGTCACGCACAGCATGGTCATGCCCTCTTCGGCAAGGCCGACCATGGTATCGAGAACCTCCTTCACCATTTCAGGATCGAGCGCCGAGGTGGGTTCGTCGAACAGCATGATCTTTGGATTCATGCACAACGAGCGCGCGATGGCCACGCGCTGTTGCTGGCCGCCCGAAAGCTGTCCCGGATATTTGAGCGCCTGTTCGGGAATCTTGACCCGCTTGAGGAATTTCATAGCGACATCCTCGGCGTCCTTCTTCGGCATCTTGCGCACCCAGATCGGCGCGAGGGTGCAATTCTCAAGCACGGTCAGATGCGGAAACAGGTTGAAATGCTGGAACACCATCCCGACCTCGCGGCGGATCTCGTCAATTTTCTTGAGATCGTTGGTGAGTGGAATGCCATCGACCAGGATATCCCCCTTCTGGTGCTCTTCCAGTCGGTTGATGCAGCGGATCAACGTCGATTTGCCAGAACCGGAAGGCCCGCAAATGACGATGCGCTCGCCCTTGTAGACCGTAAGGTTGATGTCGCGCAGAACATGGAACTCGCCATACCACTTGTTCATGTCCGAAATCTGGATTGCGACCTCGTCGCTCACCTTCATTGCTTTAGCCGGTTCAGCCATGGCAACTCACCTCTTGTGTCCGGTCTGGAGCCTGCGCTCCGTGAAAATCGAATAGCGCGACATGCCGAAGCAGAAGACCCAGAAGATCAGCGCAACCGTCAGATATCCGGTTGGCGCCGAACTGGCCGAAGCCCAGACCGGATCGCGAAGGCCCGCCTGCACCATGCCCAGGAGGTCGAAAAGTCCGACGATCAGCACCAGCGTCGTATCCTTGAACAGGCTGATGAAGTTGCCGACGATATTGGGGATGGAAATTTTCAACGCCTGCGGCAGCACGATCTGGACCATCATCTGCGAATAGGAGAGGCCCAGCGCCATGGCGCCCTCGTACTGCCCCTTGGGGATTGCTTGCAGGCCGCCGCGCACCACCTCCGCCATGTAGGCCGAAGAAAACAGCGCCACACCAATCAATGCGCGAAGCAGCTTGTCGAAGGAGACACCGGGCGGCAGGAACAGCGGCAGCATGACGCTCGACATGAACAGCACTGTAATGAGCGGCACGCCGCGGATAACCTCGATGAAGATCACCGACAATGTTTTCACCACCGGCATTTGCGACCGCCGCCCAAGTGCCAGCAGGATGCCGATGGGCAGCGATGCGACGATGCCGGAGATGGAAACCACCAGCGTCACCAGAAGTCCGCCCCATTGCGACGTCTCGACCGTAACCAGACCAAAATCCACATCGAGAATGAGCATCGCGGCGATCAATCCTGCCAATGCGATAGCAAAGGCGGTAAGTGCCGGACGTCCAAGGCCATCCCCGTCACTAGCCGTAACAATCAGCGACATCACACCCGCGCTAACGCATAGCAACGACAGCAGCAGTCCAACTCCGGAGTAAGTGGAACCGCCGATGGACACCGGCATCGGTCCGGTGGCGAAGGATGCAAGCCACACCACAAGCGCCAGGGCGGCCAGGACAATGCCAATCTTGTTGCGGGCGATACCTTCTTCGATGCCGAAAGATGCCAGAGGCAGAATGGCCGAAACCAGCAGCATGAATCCCACCAGCGAAACATAAGACGAAGCGCCGAAGTTCAGGTTGCCGCCCGTAAGCAGCACCAGTGTCAGCAGCGGAAAGATCAGGAACAAGTAGAGCGCATTCCATTTCTTGTGGGGTGCGGACGGAATGAGCATCGGGATGACACCGGCAGCGAACGCCAGGAAACACAGGTTAACGCGCCAGCGCTGGTCGATCGGATAGAAGCCATAGACCCACTGCGGCAACTTGTCGGCGATCATCGGCCAGCAGGCGCCATTGATTTGCGCCGCACAGGCTTCCCGGTCGGCTCCGGTCCAAACCGCATTGACGATGGCAAAGTTGAACACCCGCCAAAGGATCATGAATGACAGGACGCCAAAGACGATGGTCAGCAGGCTGTTGAGCGGAGACGAAAACAGATTGGCCCTGAGCCAGCCCTGGAGGCCAACGGTGCTGGCGGGCGGCGGCAGCTTCGGCGCATCTTCGCCGCGGACATAGGCGATGGCTGCATCGGTCATACCCATGGCCTCACCTCTCCACCAGTTTCATGCGCGCATTGAACCAGTTCATCAGGAGCGAGGTCAGAAGGCTGAGTGTCAGATAGACAATCATCCAGATGCTGACGATTTCGATGGCCTTGCCCGTCTGGTTCAGCACGGTGCCGCCGACCGCCACCAGGTCGGGATACCCGATCGCCACGGCCAGCGACGAGTTCTTGGTGAGGCTCAGATAGGTTGAAGCGAGCGGCGGGATAATGACACGCATCGCCTGCGGCACGACAACGAGGCGCAATGTAGCGCCTGAACGCAGCCCAAGTGCCCCTGCCGCTTCCGTTTGGCCGTGGCTGACGGCCTGCACGCCGGCCCGCACCGCCTCTGCAATGTAAGTGGCGGTATAGACCGACAGCGCCATGAACAAGGCCATGAACTCCGGAATGATCGCCAGTCCGCCGGAGAAGCTGAATGTAGTTTTCTTCGGCACTTCAAAGGTAACCGGAAAGCCTGCGATTACCAGTCCAAGTAGCGGCAACCCGACAAGCATTGCAACCGATGTCCAGAACACCGGAAACGGCTGGCCGGTGGCGAACAGGCGCTGTTTCGCCCAGCGGCGCAGGCCCCAGATGCCGGCAATTGCTGCGGCAAACCCCGCCAGTCCGAGCCAGGCGCCATCCCCGAACTCGGGCATCGGCATCATGAATCCGCGATTTGACAGGTAGAAGATACCCAGCGGATTCCACGCGTCCTTGGGCGCCGGCAGCGATTGCACCACGACCAGCGAGTACCAGATGAAGATTTGGAGCAGCAGCGGGATGTTCCGGAAGAACTCAATGTAAACGGTGGCTATGCGCGCCACCAGCCAGTTTTTGGAAAGGCGCATGATGCCGACGATGAAGCCGATGATCGTCGCCGCAATGATGCTGAGAACCGAAATCACGATGGTATTGTAGAAGCCGACCTTCAGCGCCGTACCGTAGCCCGACGCGCTGGTATAGGGAATCAGCGTCTGGATGATGTCGAAGCCCGCTGACTTTGAAAGGAAGGCGAAGCCTAAATCCTTGTTCAGCCGTTGCAGGTTGGCGAGAGTGTTCTGGATTATTTCGTAGAGCAGGAAAAGCAGGACGGCGACCAGTACTGCCTGAAAGAAAATTGCCCGGAATTTCGGATCGTTCCAGACCGATACTTTCGCACTATCGCGCGACTCGACCGCAATGGTCATGCGTTCCCAACCCCTCTAGAGCCTCGTCTCTCCCACTCATGGTATCTGCCGGCTATCCGGTCTTGTCGGTGTCGGACGTAGTGGAAAGCCCGGCGCGAGGCCGGGCTCTCCCAATTTTAGGATCAGCGGATTGGCGGGGCGTATTGCAAGCCGCCCTGGCTCCACAGCGCGTTCTTGCCACGCGAGATCTTCAACGGCGTGTTGGCGCCGACATTGCGCTCGAACACTTCGGCATAGTTGCCCACTGCCTTGACAATGTGCACGATCCACTCTTCGTCAAGCCCGATGCCGGTGCCGAAGCCCGCGGCCGAACCATCCTCGTTCTTCACACCGAGGATGCGCTTGATCTCCGGGTTTGTGGCGGTCTTTGCCATCTCGTCGACATTCGCCTGGGTAATGCCGAATTCTTCCGCCGTCAGCAGTGCGTAATAGGTCCACTTGACCACGTTGAACCATGCGTCATCGCCCTGGCGCACAACCGGTCCAAGCGGTTCCTTGGAAATGATTTCCGGAAGCACGATATGTTCTTCGGGGGTCTTCAGCGACAGGCGTTCGGCGTAAAGGCCGGACTGGTCCGTCGTGAAGATGTCGCAGCGGCCTTCATCATAAGCCTGGCGCACCTGGTTCGCATCTTCAATGGCGACAACTTGATACTTCATGTTGTTGGCCTTGAAGTAGTCGGCGAGGTTCAGTTCTGTCGTGGTGCCGGTGTTGGTGCAAACCGTGGCGCCATCCAGTTTAAGCGCCGAATCGATGCCGAGTGACTTCTTCACCATGAAGCCCTGACCGTCATAATACATGACGCCGGCGAACTTCAGCCCAAGCGATGTATCGCGGCTCATCGTCCAGGTCGAGTTGCGTGACAGGATGTCAACTTCACCCGATTGCAGCGCTGTAAAGCGCTCCTTGGCCGACAGAGGCGTGAACTTCACCTTCTGCGGATCGTTGAAAATAGCGGCCGCAACGGCACGGCAGAAGTCCACGTCCATGCCGGTCCAATTGTTACTGCTGTCGGGGTTCGAAAATCCGGCGAGACCCTGGCTCACACCGCATTGCAGGAATCCCTTGGTCTTCACATCATCGAGCGTACCGGCGGAAGCCGTCGCTGCTGCGGCAAGGGTCAGGCCCAGGCCAAAAACACATGAAAGCAGTTTGCTCTTCATTCCAATTCCTTCTCTCATCCTTGGCGTCGGCCCCTGTCGCGTGTTCTCGATGCTGTTTTTCTTTTTGCGCATCGAATGCCCGGCCGGGCAGACCGCTTGTTTATTTGTTACTCCCGTGAATGCCCGCAAGGCGAACACCCCGCAGCTAGACAAGCCGAGATCGGCGGGCGGGTCAAGCAATTAAGGATTTCTCGAGGTGATCGGCAAGGGAATCCGCTGGCCAGAATTTCTTCGCTTCAGGCTTGAGCGGTCGCATTACGATAATCACCGGAATCTTTTTTTCACGCGCTGCATCAAGCTTCGCCCTGGTTGCATGACCCCCGGCATTCTTGGTCACGACAATGGTAACACGCTCCTCTTCCATCAGGAGCCTTTCACGCGCGAGCGTGTAGGGCGGACGATCCAGCAGGAACTTCCAGTTGCCGGGCAGCGTCAGCGGGACTGGCTCAATCAGGCGGATAAGCCCGCTCACATCGGTAAGGGCAAGGAACGGTTCGATATCCTTGCGGCCCGTTGTCACCAGGGCGCGCGCGCCAACGGGCAAAAGACGCGCGGCATGACTGACGTCGTCGGCTGGCTGCCAAAGATCATCCGGCTTTGCCATCCATTCCGGCCGCTCCAGCCGCAAGTATGGCACGCCTGAAGTCAGCGATGCTTCAAAGGCATTCTGTGATATTTTCACGGCGTAAGGATGGGTGGCGTCTGCCACGGCCAAAATCTCATTTTCTACCAGGAAGCGCGCCATTTCCCGTGCACCGCCAAAGCCGCCCTTGCGAATGCGCCCGGGTGGCAGGATTGGCGCCGTCGTGACTCCGGCCAGCGATGTCATCGGATCAAAACCGCGTTCTAGCAGTAGTCCGGCCAGTTCGCGTGCCTCGGCCGTGCCGCCGAGAACCAGCACGGTCCTACTGCGCATCGGCAACAATCCGCCCCTGCCGGTCGACAATCACCGCCCGACAGGCGATGGGTACGCCACGCAACACGCCACGCATGGTATCGCGCGCGCGCCGCAATATCTGGCGCGATGGCAATGCCGCGACTGGCGCAAATGTCGAAAACCTGCTGGGCCGTGTTTGCTGAGCGCACTTCGTCAGAAAGCGCCTGCGGCAGCATTCCGGAAAGCCAGCTAAAATCGACCTGGCTTCGTCCCGAATGGAGATCAAGAGCACCCTGCGCCAGCTTGACCATTTTGCCGAAGCCGCCACCGATCGTTACATGCGCCACCGGGTGCCCACGCAGGTATTTGAGAAGTCCGCCGGCAAAGTCGCCCATATCGATCATCGCTTCGAGTGGCAGGCCCAGATGCGCCCTCACCGCGTCCTCTGACGTTGAACCGGTGCATCCCGCGATATGACCAAGGCCCATGGCGCGTGCCACATCCACCCCGCGGTGGATTGAAGCGATCCACGCCGCACAGGAAAATGGATTGACGATCCCCGTCGTGCCCAGAATCGAAAGTCCCCCGGCGATGCCCAGGCGCGGATTCCACGTCTTGAGGGCGATCTCCTCCCCGCCGGGAATGGAAATTTCGATCTCCACGTCCTGCGGCCCGCCAAGTTCGGCGATCACCTGTCGCATCATTTCGCGCGGCACCGGATTGATCGCCGGTTCCCCCACGGCCACGGGAAGTCCTGCCTTTGTAACAATTCCGACGCCATCGCCTGCCTTGAAACTGATACCTGTGCCTTGTCGGCGCACCGTGGAAATGACCATGCAGCCATGGGTGACGTCTGGATCATCGCCGGCGTCCTTGATGATCCCTGCCCGCGCCCAGCCATCGCCACGCTCCCGCAATGCCAGCACAAATGACGGTGTTTCGCCCTTCGGCAGGACAATGCTGACGGGGTCGCGAAATGCGCCGGTGAGCAATGCCGCATAAGCGGCCTTCGTTGCCGCAGTTGCACATGCGCCAGTGGTCCAGCCGCGTCTTAACTGTCCTTCGGGCTTCTCCATTCGCATCAAGCCATTGTATATAGAGCCATGGGCCGCGGACCAATGAAATCGGTGGAAGACTGGGCAGATAGGGCAGTGTCTGCCACAGGCTTTTCACGCCTCGACGCCGAACCGTTTCCGGTTTTCGAGCCGGGTTGGGTATGGCTTGTGGGCGCGGGCCCCGGAGCGCCCGGCCTGATGTCCTTGCTCTGCTACCACGCCATGCAGAACTGCGATGTCATTGTGTATGACGCGCTCGTCAATCCTGACATTCTCCGCTGGACCAGACTTGGCGCAGAACTCGAATATGCCGGCAAACGCGGCGGCAAGCCCTCGCCGACCCAGAAGGATATCTCCTACCGGTTGATCGACCTAGCCAAGTCCGGAAAGCGGGTCCTGCGGCTCAAGGGCGGCGATCCTTTCATGTTCGGCCGGGGAGGCGAAGAAAGCCAGCAACTGGCCGAAGCCGGCATCCCGTTTCGCATTGTGCCCGGCATTACCTCGGGCGTCGGCGGTCTCGCCTATGCCGGCATGCCCGCCACTCACCGCGACACCAATCATTCGGTGATCTTCCTGACCGGCCACGATGCAAGTGGAAAAATGCCGGCCAGCGTCAACTGGAAGGCCGTCGCGATGGCCTCGCCGGTGATCGTAATGTATATGGCAGTCAAGCACTTGAACGAAATCTCTGAAGCCTTGCGTGAAGCTGGCCGCAGTCCCGATGACCCGGTGACGATCGTTTCCAACGCCACCATGCCGCATCAATCGGTGCTGGAAACCACGCTTGGGCAGACGGACGCGTTTCTCAAGTCAAACGAACCGCCCACGCCCGCCATCGTCGTCGTTGGCCGAATCTCCGATTGGCGCCCCCTGCTCGACTGGTACAAGGACGGCCTGCGGAACAACGCCATTGGCTAAAGGCCTGATCATTGCCGCAGCCAGCTCCGGCAGCGGCAAGACGGTGGTGACCCTCGGCCTGCTGCGGGCGCTGCGCAACCATCGCATCGATGTTGGCTCGGCGAAGGTTGGCCCCGATTATATCGATCCCCGCTTCCATGAGGCTGCCACGGGCACCAAATGCTACAACCTCGATGGCTGGGCGATGACACCAAATGAAATGCGCGGGCTGCTACGCAATCTTGGCAAAAGCCTCGTCGTTATTGAAGGTGTCATGGGCCTGTTCGACGGTCCCGAAAATGGCCGGGGCTCATCGGCTGACGTCGCCCAGGATCTGGGCCTTCCGGTATTGCTGGTTGTTGATGCCAGCCATCAGGCGCAATCGGTGGCCGCACTTGTGCATGGTTTTGCGACTTTTCGGCCGGGCGTGAGCATTGCGGGAGTAATTCTCAACCGCGTTGCCAGTCCGCGCCACCGCGACATGCTGACCACGTCTCTTGACGCAAGCGGCGTCCCTGTCGTGGGCATTGTCATGCGCGACGAAGTGCTGGTCTTGCCATCGCGGCATCTGGGTCTGGTGCAGGCCTCCGAGAATGAGGGCCTGGAAGAATTTATCGAAATTGCCGCACGAAAAGTCACCGAAACAATCAATATCCACCTGCTGGCCGATCTCGCCCGCGATATTCCGCATCCCGACGCCAAGTTCGGCCTGCCGCCGCTGGGCCAGACCATCGCCGTGGCCAAGGACGATGCCTTCGCCTTTGCCTATCCGCATGTTCTCGATGCCTGGCGTGCTGCGGGCGCTGCCATCACCTTGTTCTCTCCCCTTGCCAATGAGGCGCCCCCATCAGGTGTCGATGCGATTTACCTGCCAGGAGGCTACCCGGAGCTTCATGCAGGAAGGCTGGCCCAGGCAGCAAAGTTTCACCGCGGATTGCGCAATGCCTCAGCGCTGATCTATGGCGAGTGCGGCGGCTTCATGGTGCTGGGCGAATATCTCATCGATGCGGCAGGCGAGCGGCACCACATGGCGGGCCTGCTGCCTCTGGGCACGACTTTCGCCACGCGAAAATTGCATCTCGGCTACCGCCAGCTAACCCACCAGAACCGGCTGCCGTTCCCGGGAAAACTGCGTTGTCACGAGTTTCACTACTCCAACATCGACTGGCAGGGCGCGGCCGAACCGCTGTTTCAAGCGAGTGACGCCGCTGGCCGGGATCTCACGCCGATGGGCCTCTGCCGCAACCGGATCATGGGCTCCTACGCTCACGTGATCGCATGAGAACGCGCGCCATCATGCTCATGGGAACCGGCTCCGATGTCGGAAAATCCCTTATTGCAGCGGGGCTTTGCCGGCTCTTTGCCAATCGCGGACTGCGCGTCAGGCCCTTCAAGCCGCAAAACATGTCCAACAATGCCGCAGTTACCATAGATGGCGGCGAAATCGGCCGCGCCCAGGCGCTTCAGGCCCGCGCCGCCCGCACCGATACCACCATTCATATGAACCCCGTCCTTCTCAAGCCGGAATCGGGCACCGGAGCGCAGGTCATCGTGCAGGGCCGCCTGGCAGAAACACTTTCGGCCCGTGACTATTTTCGCAAACGCCCCGAATATCTCCCTGCCATCCTTGAAAGCTACCGCGAACTCAGCCGCGATGCCGATCTCGTCATCGTCGAGGGTGCCGGAAGCCCCGCTGAAATCAATCTGCGGGAAGGCGATCTGGCCAATATGGGATTTGCACATGCAGCCCGGGTCAATGCCATCCTGATCGGCGATATTCATCGCGGCGGCGTCATTGCCTCGATTGCCGGGACCTTCCAGATCATCTCGGACGAAGACCGCGAGCGTCTAAAAGGATTCCTGATCAACAACTTCCATGGCGATCCTCGACTCTTTTCTGAGGGCATGACCTTGTCCGAAAAACTCTCTGGCGTACCCTGCCTTGGAATTGTTCCACATTTCCCAGCTGCCGCGAAATTGCCCGCCGAGGACTCTGTTGCCCTTGCGAATGCCCGCACCGATGGCAAGGGGGACTTCCGCATCGCCGTGCCGCGCCTGCCACGCATCGCCAATTTCGATGATCTTGATCCCCTCAGGCTGGAACCCGGCGTCACCCTCACCATGGTGGCGCCCGGCACACCAATCCCCCCATGTGATCTCATTATCATTCCCGGCTCCAAATCGACTGTATCTGACCTGTCGGCACTTCGTGCAGAGGGCTGGGATACCGACATTCTCGCTCACGCCAGACACGGTGGCGCAGTTCTGGGATTGTGCGGCGGGTATCAGATGCTCGGCCGGCAAATCGATGATCCGCAAGGTATCGAGGGACCGGCAGGTTCGGTTCCGGGATTAGAGCTTCTCAACGTCAGTACCACGCTTTTGAAGGACAAGA
This sequence comes from Hyphomicrobiales bacterium, assembly GCA_031373255.1. Classification (GTDB taxonomy): domain Bacteria; phylum Pseudomonadota; class Alphaproteobacteria; order Rhizobiales; family Aestuariivirgaceae; genus JANMMJ01. The sequence goes on along the minus strand of JANMMJ010000003.1, from coordinate 83,932 downwards.
CCCTCACCAGAGTTGACGCGACGCACGTCCCGACCGGTCAAGCCCTGACGGGATATGAAATTCATCTGGGCACAACGGCAGGCCCCGATTGCACCCGGCCGTTTTCCCGCATCGGCGACAGCCCGGATGGAGCCATTTCTACCAGCGGCCGCATCATGGGCACTTACCTGCACGGCTGTTTTGCATCCGACCGGTTCCGTTCGGCATTCCTGGGCAGCCTTGGAACTACACCGAGCCATCTCGCCTATGATGACGTGATCGAACAGACACTTGACGATCTGGCGGACCATCTCGCCTGCCATGTCGATATTGACCGGCTGCTGTCCTTTGCCAGCGACGTCATGCCATGAACTTTGCCGCCACCGCCGCCGCTCTCCTGATCGAGCGTGTCTTCGGCTATCCGGCAGCACTTCATCGCGCCATCGGCCATCCGGTGGAATGGATCGGCAATCTGACGGGCTTGATTGAACGGCTGCTGAACCAGCCTTCTGCACCGCAGTTCGAGAGCCGGCTGCGGGGCGTTGCCGGTCTGGCGCTGTTGCTGGGGATAACACTCATCGCGAGCTGGATTGTCGCTCAACTGGCGCGAGCCCTGCCCTTCGGCTGGCTGATTGAGGCGCTGCTCGCCGTTCCCTTCCTCGCCCAGAAATCCATGCGCGAACACGTGATGGCAGTTGTCACGGCACTCGACAATTCCATCGATCAGGCGAGGACCGCCGTCTCAATGATCGTCGGCCGCGACCCGGCGAGCCTCGACGAATCGGGCGTGTCCCGCGCGGCACTCGAGAGCCTGGCTGAAAACACCTCGGATGGCATTGTCGCCCCGGCCTTTTGGCTGGCCGTTGGCGGGCTACCGGGCATCGCACTTTACAAGGCGATCAACACCGCCGATTCGATGATCGGCCACAAATCGCCGCGCTATCTGCATTTTGGCTGGGCTGCTGCAAGACTCGACGATCTGGTGAACCTGCCCTGTTCGCGCCTCACCGGACTGCTTTTCGCCGGAGCGGCCTGGCTTTCCGATCGCGGCCGCGCCCGAAGGGCCCTTGATGCCATGTGGCGCGATGCCTCTCAGCATGTATCGCCCAACGCCGGCTGGCCTGAGGCTGCACTGGCAGGCGCCCTCGGAATCCAGCTCGGCGGCCCGCGCTCCTATCAAGGCCGCAACGTCGATCTGGCAACCATGGGCGATGGCCGCAGCACGCTCGCCAATGACGATATCAGGAAGAGCCTGCAGCTCTATGACCGCAGCCTTTTGCTTCTCGCAGGGTTGACAATAGTACTCGCACTCATTTTTTGAGTGCCATCGGGAGCCCAGCGGCAACGAAATAAACCTCACCAGCGGCCTCGGCGATAAGCTGGTTGGCCCTGCCCGCTTCATCCCGAAACCGCCGCGCCAGTGCGTTGTCGGGCACAATGCCGAGTCCCACCTCATTGGACACCAGCACGAGCGTCCCCTGCATTTTAGCCAACACTTCACAAAGGCGCGTGACGTGTGCGGCCACGTCCCTGTCATGATGCATCAGATTGTTGATCCAGATGGTCACGCACTCGACCAGCACAAAGCTGTTTGTCCCCGCAAGCCGCTCAAGAGCGCCGGACAGGTCGAGCGGTTCTTCCACCGTTTGCCAGCCAGCACCCCGCTGCGCCACATGCCGGTCAATCCGCAGCCGCGTCTCATCATCGAAGATTTCGGAAGTTGCCAGATAGGTTTTCTCGCCTTGATGGCCAGCAGCAATACCCTCGGCGAAGCGGCTCTTGCCGGACCGCGCCCCCCCGAGCACCAGAATGGTGCGGCTCATGATTGGCTCCTGGGAATGCGCGCAATGAAATGCCCGCGCATGCGGTCAGGCCACAGTCGAAAAGCCACCTCGCCGGTTTCGGTGGCCCCATGACTGTCAAACCAGGCCAGGATCGCCTCGGCCTGCTCGCGCTCCGGAACATGGTCTCCGGTAAAATAGGTGAACCGCGCATCATCGCGGAGCACCACGCTGCAATGGCGCTTGCAGTTCCACAGACAGGCCTGCTTCTCGATCACCACGTCATTGCGGTTTTGCTCGGCGAGCAGCGCTTCCATATGGGCGATCAGCACCTCGCCACCGGTGCGTCCATCGGTGCCGAATTTCTCCGCCGCCGAAAAGCGGCAAGTCGTGCAAAAAACCATGCTGCGCATTTGGCTTTGAGTGTCACTCTGATGATTGCTAGTCTCGCGGCACTTCAATGGAAGAGACGTTCCGGTCTGTCAACGCATCACATCATGATATTCAAGAAACTCGCCTTCGTCGCTTCCGAAGCCACTGACGCCCAAAAAGCCTTTCGCAGCCTGGTCAGGAAGTTTGGCAACGCCGATCCAGCCGAAGCGGATGCCATCATTGCCCTGGGCGGCGATGGTTTGATGCTGCAGGCGTTGCACCGGTATCTGTCCACCGGCAAGCCAATCTACGGCATGAACCGGGGCTCCGTTGGTTTCCTGATGAACGACTTCAGCGAGAAGGACCTGCTCGAACGGATCAACGCTGCTGAACTTACCATGATCCATCCGCTTCGCATGGAAGCTCTCGACGGCACTGGCCAGAAGACCAAGGGCATTGCCTTCAACGAAGTATCTTTCCTGCGCCAGCGCCATCAGGCGGCCAAGCTCAAAATCTCGATTGATGGCAAACCCAGGCTCGACGAGCTCATCTGCGACGGTATTCTCCTGTCAACGCCCGCAGGCTCCACCGCCTATAATCTCTCGGCCCACGGACCGATCCTGCCGATCAATGCGCCCTTGTTGGCACTGACGCCGATCAGCGCCTTTCGCCCGCGCCGCTGGCGTGGCGCCATCCTGCCCCGCGAGGCCCGCGTCACCATCGAAATTCTCGAGGCCGACAAACGTCCCGTGGCCGCCGTCGCCGATCATATCGAAGTGCGCAACGTACAGCGTGTCGACATAGCTGAAGACCGTAAGCGCTCCGCCCGCATCCTTTTCGACAAGGGTCAGGCACTCGCGGAACGCGTTCTGGTGGAACAATTCAGGTTTTAAGGCTCAGGCAGCCCGCAGCATGTCGGCCTTGAGCCGCCGGGCGATGGCCTTCACGCGCTCTTCGCCATAGCGCCCCATGAGTTCGAGGTTTTTGGCACATTCGGAGGGCCCGAGATTTTCATAGCGCGTCATCAGGACTTCGATGAGGCGCCGCCCGAATGTCTCGCGCCCGATATGAACCTGCTCCTCGCGCACGTCGCGTTCGACATCCGCCGCGGCCTTGAGAATCCAGTAGCAGGTACCGGGCAATCCTGACTTTCCGAACAGTGATTTGAAGCCATTGCGGTACATCAGCAGCTGGGCACGTTGCGGCGGCATGTCTGCCAGGTGCGCCAGCGCGCGCTCGACGATGAGAATTTCACCCAGACAGGCTGCGCGAACAATCAGCGAGGGCGTGAGCATGTTTTTTTGCGTCAGGAAGGCGATGACCTGTTGCAGTTAGCTCACACTGGCATTGACCAGCACCTTGAGCACTGCGGTTTCTTCCGCGTCGACAACCAGCTCTGCCGCGTCGTTTGCCGCAACCCACCCCCGCTCCGCCATCAATTGATGGATGCGGTTTGAAGCCCGCTTGGTTTGCGTGATCCGGATGTCAAGCGGCAGGTCGGGCCGCACCAGCAGGAATTCGACAATCTCCGCAACCTGTCCGAAGCGCTGATAAAGCCCATGGCAGTTGCGATCGGTTAGCGACAGTTGCTCGTTCTGGAAGAGTGCCAGGCAAGCCGTGACATCGCCGCGTTCGCAAATCCAGTCGATGCACTGCGCCGTCAGGTCATGCCGCAAGGCGATCTGAACCTGACGTGGCACATCGCCCACCTTCAGGATGGTCAGCATCCGCCAGCTATCGAGTGCCGGAGTCGCGGCAAGAAACGGCAATGCAATATCGTCCTGATCCGCGACAACCGAGAAAAACACGTCGGGATGCAGTTCTGGCGCCCGTTTCAGTCCAGCCACCAGTGTGCGGCGGACCTCGGAGACGGAGTCGACGGCGAGCTTGAGTACGCTGGGGACAACGGCAACGCGCTCGCCCTTGGGCGTATCCGGATTGGCCAGCAGCATGCCCAGTTGATTCGCCAACTGCCGTCGCGCATCGGTCCCGCATTTTTCGATGACATCATCGAAAATCGAAACATCCAGCCCGGAAGAAACGTCGGCAGTCACGGAACGCAAGCTCCTGCATCAAAGGTTAACGGTTGAAAAGTGCCAGCGAACACTTAACAATTCGTTCACCATGTCGATTGTTTTGGGACTTAGGCAGGCTCGCTGGCTTCGGCGATGGTTTGCGCCGCCACCGGCGTGGTGTTGGGCCCGGCAATAAAGGCTTCGTCCGCCCTTGCCTTGATATCCTCGGGCTTTTTCCGCCGTCGCCAAAGGGCAAATGCGGCAATGGCGCCGTAAACGCACATCAGATGCAGCAGGTATCCGCGCGGACCTAGGTCATCCATCAGTTGACCAACGATGAATGGGCCGGCCATGGCGCCAAGGCCATAGAGCAGGATCAGCTTGGCGCTGGCCCCCAAAACCTGGTCACTGGCGATATGATCATTGGCATGCGCCAGAACCAGCGAGTAGACCGGAAGCGCGAGAGTGCCGAAGGCTGTGATGCCGATGATCAGCAGGACAGGCGAGTTGAGCGCCACAATCATGCAGATGGCGGCAATCATGACGGCAAGCGCGCTCATCACCATGATGATCGAGCGCCGGTCATAACGGTCCGACAGAAGCCCTGCCGGATATTGCGAGAGAATGACGCCGATGGGAGGCAGCGCCATCATCAGCGACACATAGGAGAGCGGCATCCCCTGCATCAGGCCGAAAACCGCACCCATCGAAAAAAACGCACTCTGCCCCAGGCCATTGGCAAACGCCCCGATAACCGCAAGCGGCGAAGCCTTGTAGATCTGGCGGATCGCCACCGGGCGCGCGCCCACGAGCGATGGCGATTCGGTTGGCACCAGCGTGAGCGGCACTAGAGCAAGGGACAGAAGGGCCGATACAAGGATGAACCGGGTAAACCCGTTCGCGTCGGACACATTGAGCAACAACTGGCCAAGGCCGTTGGCTCCGTAGCTGACGATCATGTAAAGCGACAGCAGGCGGCCGCGATTGGTGTTGCTTGATGCGGAGTTGAGCCAGCTTTCGCAAACGATGAACAGTCCCGACATGCACATGCCCGAGACGAAACGCATCAGGAACCACCAGGTGGGATCGACCAACAACGGCACCAGCAGCACCGCCGATGAGACAACCGAGGCAAACGCCGCGAAAACCCGGATATGACCCACCGACTGCACGATACGCGGGGTCACCGACGAACTGATCAAAAGCCCGAGAAAATAGCCCGACATGATCATGCCGGTCGTGGTGGCGGTGAAACCTTCGGCACTGGAACGGACGGAAACCAGCGTGCCATGGAGGCCATGGCCGATGGACAGCACGGCGACGCCGAACAGCAAGACAACAATCGATTTTATCCCTGGCCCCGCCACAGGTTGCTCCCTTACTCTGGCTTGTGACTATGCGTTGATTGCGGTGCGGATGTGAAGGATTACCCGATCAGCCCGACCTGCCGGAGCTTGAATTCGAGAAGGTCACGGTCAAACGGCTTGACCAGGCACTCGGCGGCGCCATCGAGGATCGCCCTGCCGATAGCGTCGGCATTGGCATCACCCGTGACCACCAGGACAATCGGACGCTTGCCCCGGCCCCCCTTGCGCGCCCGCCGGATGAAGTCCTGGCGCGGCATTCCCACCTTGTCGGCCATGACGATGACATCGGGGGAATTGGCCCGGCAAAACTTCAAGGCACTGTCGGCATTCTCGGACTCGATGAGGTCAAATCCGTAGCCTGAAAGCATGTCGAAAACCGCGCGGCGCTCCTGTCCATTTTCATCGACCACCAGGCACTGGGTCATGCGGAAGTTTCCCTGAAATGACGCCCGGCCCAAGGCCATATCTGCACACCAAACGAGTCCTGCGCTTGCCTGGTTAATGACCCGTTAACAGCCAGGCCAAATCCTTAACGCATTCGAATTTTATCAGTTATATCAGCGAGTTGAATTTGTTTCTGCACAGGTTTTCAACAGCTTGTCCGCAGCCCTTTTGGGCAAAATTCGAGGACTCGCTTTACGACTCATGCGAGTCGCAATGCACGCAGGAGTTGCGCCCTCAAATTGATCCCGTTTCCAGGTATGGATGTGCTCAGGATGTGTCTTCATAGAGTGCGTCCCTCGCCAGCCCATGGCACTCACGCAGCACAAAGTCGATTTCCTCTTGAGGCTCCTTGCGATGGCCGGGCGGGGGACCGGGGCGGAATGGCGACCAGAAGGCGGGTTTTTGCATCCTGTCGCGCCGGGCTTTCCAGCGCGCCAGACGCCTGGCCTGCCGCGGCAGGTTGTCGAGCGCCATCTTCACCGCGGCGAGACGGCGGCCGAGACGCGTCGCGTCGATGGTGTCATCTGGCTCCGGGATGGGAGTCTCAACCGGCCGGGGCTGGAACAAGGGGATGAGCGGACTGTCGGCAAAGACGTGAATGCGAGGAATGGCCGTGGCAGAAGCACGCCTTTGGCTGTTGCGGCTGAACCGCTGGCGCGTATCGAACAGCTGAAACGCGATCTGTCCGCCGCCCTTTCCGGCAAATGCGAGACCCTTAGGCATCGGACGGATGGGAGCCAATTTCACCTTGAGCCCGCGCGCCGCGATGGCAATCAGGCGGCGCACCGCCGATTCTACAGGAAGCAACATGCGCGACACCGCGTGGTAGAGAGCCGGCGGAAGCAACGCCACCATGCCGCCTGTTCCCCTTTCCACCATGGCGATGAGCATCGCCACGATGCGGATGAGTGCTGCCTGGTTGCGCTCGATGACCTTGTCCCAGTCCATATGTTCTGAAATTCCTCCTATAGGACAAATAGAACATAATAGGAACATATGTCAAGACCCATCGCCATCGCGGAAATTCTGACCGGCGCTGAATGGGCTGTTTGAGATCAAGAAAAACTCCTTCAGGGTGCCGGGCGGACGTGCTGGTTTCGTCTAAACGCATTCCGGTCTAGGCTCTCAATTTGTTGGGGAGAACACCGCATGACGGGACTATGGCTGGAAGAATGCGAGCCGGGAAAACGCATCGCGCATGCCGTCACCCGCACCGTCACCGAAATGGACAACATGCTGTTCTCCTGCCTGACCATGAACACACAGCCGCTGCACATCGATCGCCACTTTGCCGCGGCCACCGAATTCGGCCAACCCTTGATGAACTCGATGTTCACCCTCGCCCTTGTTGTCGGCATCTCGGTCAATGACACGACACTTGGCACCCTGGTGGCCCAACTGGGGCTCACTGACGTCAAGTTCCCCTCGCCCCTGTTTCAGGGAGATTCGGTGCGGGTCGAAACCGAAATCATCAGCCGCCGCGAAAGCCGCTCGCGCAATGATGCCGGCATCGTGGAGTTCGCCCATCGCGCCTACAAACAGGATGGAGCCCTCGTGGCGGAGTGCCGGCGAACCGCGCTCATGCGGAAAAAAGTGGGAAACACCTGAACATGCGCTCGCTGCTTTTCGTCCCCGGTGATTCCGAACGCATGATCCCGAAGGCTCTGGCTGCCGGCGCCGACGTTGCCATTCTCGATCTGGAAGATGCAGTTGCTCCAGCCGCCAAGGTCCGGGCGAGGCAGGTGACCAGGGATGTGCTCGCAAGCAGCAGGCCTTGCCGCATCTATGTCCGCATCAATGCGCTGACCTCGGGCCTGGCGCTGGATGACGTGGCCGCCATCATGCCGGCGGGGCCCGACGGCCTTGTCCTGCCGAAATCTGAATCCGCAGGCTCGGTCAACCAATTGCACAGCCTGATGATGGCCGTAGCGCCGGGATTGGCGGCGCCGCCGGTCATCGCAATTGCCACAGAAACCGCCGCTTCGCTGTTTCATCTGGGGAGCTATGACAGGGCGCATCCATGCCTTCAGGGCCTTGCCTGGGGCATGGAGGACCTCGCAACCGCATTGGGTGCGCGGACCAATCGTGACGGCGCGGGTCAGCCCACTGCACCCTATCAACTGGCGCGCACGCTTTGTCTTGCAGGTGCACGGGCGGCAGGCGTTGAACCTGTCGATGCCGTTTATGCCAATTTCCGCGATGCCGCTGGGCTGGCGATACAATGCCGCGAAGCTGCCCGTGACGGTTTCACCGCCAAGATGTGCATCCACCCCGATCAGGTCGGCCCCATCAACGAAGCGTTCACGCCGTCGGCGGCTGAAATTGCCCGCGCCAGAACAATCGTAGAAGCTTTCACAGCAGCCGGCAGACCCGGTGTTCTGGCCATGAATGGCGAAATGCTCGATGCACCGCATCTCAAGGCGGCCGAATCCCTGCTCAAGCGCACAAAGATTTAATCGGGGCGCCGCATCCGCCAGGCTTCCGTGACCGTCGCATACTCCGAATAGCCGAGCCGCGCGATCGGGCGCAGCGCCGCTGTATTGACGCGCCCGTCTTCGATGAAGCGGTCGTCGATATGAATGCCGATCACCCGGCCGATCACCAGCCAGTCGCGGACGAGGCCGGCATCGTCGGGCAATTCGACCGACTTGAACCAGCGGCATTCGAGCGCCACCGGGCTTTCGGCCACGCGCGGCGGCTTGACCATCCGCGATGGCGCCTTGCTGAGCCCTGCGACCTCAAACTCGTCGGCCCCATAAGGCAGGTTTGCCGAACTTGCGTTCATCGCCTCATGCAGGTCCCATGTTGCCAGGTTGACCACGAATTCGCCGGTCGCCTCGGCATTGACCAGCGAATCCTTGCGCCCGCCGCCACGTGATGAACCCGATCCGAAAGCGACGTAATGCGGCCGTTCCGAAAATGCATTGAAAAAGCTGTACGGCCCAAGATTGGCCTTGCCATCTACCGACAGTGTTGAAATCCAGCCGATGGGACGTGGCACCACGATTGACTTGAAAGGATCGTTTGGCAGGCCGTGCTGGTTCTTGATGGCATCGTAAAACACTCAGGCACTCCTCAGGAAAGCGGGAAGTTCAGCAACGCTCGCCAGCGTGTGATCGGCGAGATGGGCAATGTCTTCGTGCAGGGCGTTGCCGGAGAGAACCGCGATGGCGAGCCCTGCTCCGCCATTGCGGGCTTCCTCCATATCATGGGTGTTGTCGCCCACCATGGCAATCTCCGACACGTCGAGGCCTGCCATCTCCGCAAACTTGCGGATCATGTCGCCCGACGGCTTTGGCACCTTCACTGTGTCTGCTGCAATCACTGCATCGAAGTAGTGCGATACCGCAAGATGCGCCAGATGGTTCTGCGCCGAGAGGATACTGTCATTGGTGGCCACGCCGAGCCGGTAACCCATCGCTCTCAATTCGTCGAGAATGGGCCCGAGCGGCATCAAGGGCTGCAGGTAGTGTTTCACGACAGGGGCATAGTCCACATCGAGAATACGCTGGCGTTCCGCAACACCCGCATCGTCGAGGCCTGGCCACCAGATATCGATCAGCTGGCGCGTGGTGCCGCCGGCAAGTGTCGATCCGGCCGTGAACTGCTGGGTAATGCGATCGTAACCCGCTTTTTCCATCAGCGCTTCGGCGCCCTCATGATCGGTGCCGAACAGTTCGCTCAGCATATGCCGATAGACCGCCACCCATGTGCCGTTGACGTCGATAAGCGTGCCGTCCTTGTCGAACAGGATTCCCTTGATCGCCACTATGCGCTCCACCACGTGACAAGCTTGCCGGCATCCGGACGCGGCCTGTCTTCCAATGGCGCTGTAGGCGTGCCGATATAGACGAAGCCCGCGATGCGTTCGTTGGCATCAAGACCCATGGCCTTTGCAGCACCCGGATCATAGGCAACCCAATCGGTCTGCCACTGCACGCCAAAGCCCATGGCAGTCGCCGCCAGAACGATGTTGTAACAGACGGCCGCCGACGACAGCAGTTGCTCCCACTCCGGGATCTTCGCGTGCGATCCGGCGCGGGACACCACGGCGATGACCGTGGGCGCGCGCTGAAACAATCCGCGCTGAAATGCCAGCGAATCTTCGCCATGTTCCGGATGCAGCACCTTCCAGCGCCTGGCAAACTCTTCGCCGATGCTGGCCCGGGCCGCGCCCTCAAACACGACGAGCCGCCAGGGCGTCAGCTTGCCGTGGTCGGGCACACGCACGGCGATCTCCAGGATTTGCGAGAGTTGTTCAGCGCCTGGCCCGGGCGCACCCATGGCCTTGGCGGAGGCAGACTTGCGGCTGGCGAGGAAGGCGAGAACCGAGGATTGATCGTTGAGCACGTTAAAGAAAGACCCTTTGTCTGGCGGAGGCAAAGCCATAGAGGACCGGCAATACCTAAACAACAGTTTGAATTATCCCTCACCTGTTAACCCAAAATTAAGCATTTGATTGAGGCGGCCAGCGCCTGCGTGCTTGTCTGGCGCTGTCGGCCGGATATGGCGCGGCAACAGGGAAAAGGACAAACGCGTGCACGACCTAAGCACCCGTGCATCGCTGATAAGCCGCCAGGGATGCGCCATCACGCTCGCAGCATCGCTGGCGGTGTTCCTTGCAAACAGCTATCCTTCGCCCGCCGCCACGGCTGAAGCCGATGAGCCGGCAAGCACCTCTTCGATCGACCGCGGCCCGGCCAGCGACATCCGCATCGAGTTTGTCAAGAGTGGCCGCGAAGGCCTTGAATTGTCAGCACGTTTGACCGAAGAAGGCGGCCTGATCGAGCTCCCTGTTCTCTGGACAGTAAGCGGCCGCGCCGGCGAAACGATCTATCAGGGCGAACAGCCTGTCGCTGACTTGTCGGCTGATCCGGGCGAATATGAAGTCACTGCGCGCTACGGCACGGTGACCGTGTCCAATACCGTAACGCTTCTCGAGCGCCAGCGGCTCGGCATCAGCTTCGTCCTTAATGTCGGCGGACTGAGGGTCCTCCCCAAGGTCGGTCACCTCCGTCTGCCGTCCGCGCGCGCCGAAACCAGGGTTTTCGCTATTTCAGGCAAGGCAAATGGCCAGATGGTTGCGGTAAGCACCATTCCCGGTGAAATTGTGCGGCTTGGCGCCGGTTCCTACCGCATCGAAAGCCGGTTTACGCCGGGCAATGCCATCGAGATAACCAATATTGAGGTCAAACCAGGCCGCCTGTCTGCGCTGGAAATGCAACTTCCTGCCGGAATTGTCCGCCTTGCAGCACCAGAAAACGCCAGGGAAGTGACCTGGATCATTGAGCCGGCGTCGGGACGAGCCCTTCCGCCCATCCAGAGCAGCAGCGCGGATATCGTGCTGACGCCCGGAAACTACACGGCCCGCGCCAGAATTGATGGCGCCGAAAAAACCGCCGCCTTCACCATTGGCAGCGGCGAATCCAAGGACATTCTCCTCCAACCGTAACGCCCCGCGATTGAACTGCGAAAAAGGTCTGTCAAGTTGACCCTTCGCAATGCACAATGCAGATTGTCCATATTTGCATATACGCTCGCCTTCTGAAGAGCGCATACCGCCCGGCCTTGTTGCACTGCAACATGGAGATCAGGAGATCGCAATGGTCAAATCTGAAACAGCCGCGGAGGCCTCCGACGAAGCCTCAATTCATGCCCAGAGCCATAGTCCGCCGAGCTTTTGGATCCTTACGCTAGGGTCCATCGGCGTGGTCTACGGCGATATCGGCACCAGTCCGCTCTACGCCCTAAGGGAAGCGGTGAATGCAGCACTGCACCAGGACGCAACGATCAATGAACCGCTCATCTATGGTGTCGTATCGCTGATCCTATGGGCCCTCATTCTTGTCGTCACTGTCAAATATGTGCTCATTCTGATGAATGCCGACAACAAGGGCGAAGGCGGAACCCTGTCATTGATGGCACTGGCGCAGCGCGCCATGGGAACCAACCTCGTCTTTATTCCAGTGTTGGGGATGATCGGTGCGGCGCTGTTCTACGGCGACGCCATCATCACGCCAGCAATCTCGGTGCTCTCGGCTGTCGAAGGCCTGAAAATCGTAACCCCCGCCTTCGATCCTTATGTCCTGCCAATAACAATTGTCATCATCATTGGCCTGTTCCTCATCCAGTCTCGCGGCACCGCGAGCGTTGCCCGGTATTTTGGGCCGATCACCGTTGTGTGGTTCATCGCCATGGCGGCGACAGGCCTTCTCCACATCGGTGATCACCCGGCAATCCTGCTTTCCTTCAATCCGGTCTATGCGATTCAGTTTCTGGCCAACCATGGCGTCATCGGCCTAGTGACACTCGGTGCGGTTTTTCTTGCCGTAACTGGCGCCGAAGCTCTTTACGCCGATCTCGGTCATTTCGGCAAAAGGCCGATCCAGTTTGCCTGGCTCGCCATTGTGCTGCCCTGTCTCGCACTCAATTATCTTGGCCAGGGTGCGCTCCTGCTCAAGGATGCCTCGGCGCTGGAAAACCCCTTCTTCCTGATGACGCCAAAATGGGCGCTGCTGCCGATGGTGGGACTCGCCACCGCGGCAACAATCATTGCCAGCCAGGCAGTAATTACCGGCGCCTACTCGCTGACCCGTCAGGCGATCCAACTTGGCCTGCTGCCGCGCATGGAAATCCGCTTCACGTCCGAAGCCCATGCCGGGCAGATTTACATGCCGCAGATCAATTGGCTGCTGCTGATTGGCGTGTTGATCCTTGTCTTCGCATTCCAGACCTCTTCCAGCCTCGCGTCAGCCTATGGCATCGCCGTGACCGGCACCATGGTGGTCACCGCGATCATGGCTATCTATGTCATCTGGAAATCATGGAACTGGCCATTGTGGGTTGCCCTCGCAATGATGCTGCCACTGCTGGCCATCGACGTCATCTTCCTTGGAGCAAACTCCCTCAAGATACATGAGGGCGGCTGGGTTCCGCTGGCGCTGGGCGGAGCACTGATGCTGCTCATGTGGATATGGCGCCATGGCTCGCGGGTGCTGTTCGAGAAGACCAGGCGGTCCGAGGTGCCTCTTGACGGTCTGGTTAAGAGCCTGTCGCGGAAAATGCCGCATACGGTTCCCGGAACTGCAGTATTTTTTACCTCCGATCCGGAAAGTGCGCCGACTGCACTTCTCCACAGCCTGAAACACTACAAGGTGCTGCACGAGAACAACGTCGTTCTCACCATCCGGACCAGCGACTCGCCGACCGTGCCAAGCGGGGAGAAACTCCAGCTGGAGAAACTCTCGGATCAATTCAGCAGATTGATTGCCACGTTCGGCTACATGGAGACACCCAATGTGCCCGCGGTGCTGGGCCTGGCCCGCAAGCTTGGCTGGAAATTCGACATCATGAGTACGTCGTTCTTCCTGTCGCGACGCAACATCCGTGCTTCGGCCCAGGTCGGCATGCCGGTGTGGCAGGACAAGATCTTCATTGCGCTTGCCCGCAACGCTGACGATGCCAGCCACTACTTCCGGCTGCCAACCGACCGGGTGGTGGAAGTCGGCAGCCAGATTACGGTGTAAATCGCAGGTACACATACTCAAGATTTACATGGCGTCTGATCAAACCGGCGATATCATTCCCGAAACTTGAGGTTTCGGGAATGACACAAACAATGAAGGCCGCGGTGTTGCGGAAGATTGGGACACCCCTGGTCATCGAAGATCTTGCTTTGCCGGTCCCCAGACCCGGAGAAGTCCTCATCAAGGTCACGGCCTGCGGCGTGTGTCACAGCGACCTGCATGCGGTCGAAGGCGACTGGACTCCGCTTCCCGATCTGCCCCTCATTCCCGGTCACGAAGTCACGGGCCACGTAGATGGTGTTGGGGACGGTGTATCGGCCTTCAAGCGTGGGGATCGCATCGGCGTGCCATGGATGTATTCTGCATGTGGTCAATGCGAATTCTGCCTCGCTGGCATGGAGACTATCTGCAAATCCGGGGAAGCGACAGGCACACCAAGCCTGGCGGTTACGCCGAATACATGATTGCCGACGCAGCATTCTGCGGCCACATTGCTGCAACGGCTGACCTCTACGAGATCGCGCCAATACTGTGTGCCGGTGTGACGACCTATCGCGGCATAAAGCGCACCGGCGCAAGGCCGGGCCAATGGCTGGCGGTGTTCGGTATTGGCGGCCTCGGCCATATCGCTGTACAATACGCAAGGGCCATGGGATTGCGTGTTGTTGCCATTGATGTAGCAAATGACAAGCTCGCGCTGGCAAAGGCACTTGGTGCGGAAATCATGGTCAACGCGCTCGACACCGATCCATGCGCGGCAATTCAAGCGCAAATCGGCGGTGCTCATGCGGCAGTGGTGACAGCGGTTTCGTCCAAGGCGTTTGAACAATCCGTAGGCGTATTGCGCAATGCCGGTACGGTTTCGTGGATCGGCTTGCCGGGCGGCAATTCCGATGCGGTGAGAATGTCCATCTCTTCAGTCGTCAGCATGGAGGCTACGATCCGCGGATCGAATGTCGGCACGCGTCAGGACCTCCAGGAGGCTGTTGATTTCGCAACGCGCGGCGTTGTGCGGGCGCAAATCGAAAAACAGCCACTTGAAGCAATCAACGACGTCTTCGCCCGCATGAAAAAGGGGGAAATCAACGGCCGCGTGGTTTTGGCGATCGGTTAGGCGTCGATTGCCTACTGTAACTGGCCTCGCGCGGCACCTCCGGAAAATGCTGCATTGTGGACGTTGACATAGAAATTTTGCGGGTTGTTCTTGATGGCTGTGACCGTCGCCGCGGCAGCCGCAACACAGCCGCTGTTTCGCGTCGGCGTTCCAGCGGTGACTGGCAGAGTGACCGATACGCCACCCGCTACACCCGCAACGCCGGCATGAATGTGTGCGGCAGTTGCCGCGACAGCATTGTGCAGCAGGATAGAGTAACAAATGGAACCGGCGGCACTGATCGATACCGTGGCAATGCCGAATGCATTGGTGTCGCCTGCGACAGGTGTTTCATTGCCACCATAAAGGTATGCAACGAACAGGCGGCTGTCCGCGCTCGCAAGTCCAGACGATGCGGCCACGGTTGCAGCGGCAACGGCGGACCGGGCAAGGAATTTTCGCAACGCGATCATGTAACTCTCCTGTCATGAATTGTTCGGCGAAAAGTAGGAGGCACGCTCATCCGCAATATGCACCAATAGCGTAACCGGCCGAGACTATAACGCAGCGGCAGTGAAGGCAAATCACGTTCACCTGATTCAGGCCGCCGGCAGTTTTGACTGCGTCGCACGCCGCACCAGTGGCGCAACCTTTGTCCCCAGCAATTCAATGGCGCGCAGCATCCTGTCATGCGGCAGGCTGCCGAGGCCCATCTGGATCAGAAACCGGTCATTCTGGAATATGCCATGAAGGGCAACGATCTTTTCCGCTACTTCTTCTACTGTTCCGACCAGAAGATGCCCGCGCGGGCCGCATGAGTGATCAAATTGCGCGCGCGTCAGTGGCGGCCAGCCGCGCTCCGACCCAATCCGCGTCATGACTTCCGCATAGCCGGGGAAGAACGTGTCGCGCGCTTCCTGCGAGTCCTCCGCAACGAAGCCATGCATGTTAAGCCCGGTGCGCAACAGGGCGGTTTCAACATTCATCTCCCGTCCCGCCCGGCGATAGAGATCGAACAACGGCGCGAACTTCGCCGGCTCTCCGCCAATGATCGCCAGCGCCAGCGGCAGCCCGTTGACGGCGGCCCGCACCACCGACTGCGGTGTTCCGCCAACGGCGATCCAGATGGGCAACGGGTTCTGGATTGGCCGGGGAAAAACGCCGGCATTCTGGAGCGGGGCGCGCAGCCGGCCGGACCATGTGATCCGTTCCTGTTCCCTAATATGCAGCAGCAAGTCGAGCCTCTCGGTGAAAAGCTCGTCGTAGTCCTCAAGTTGATAACCAAAGAGCGGAAACGACTCGGTGAAAGAACCCCTGCCCGCCATGATTTCGGCACGGCCACCCGAGAGGCCATCGAGCGTGGCATACTGCTGGAACACACGCACCGGATCATCCGAACTGAGGACTGTAACCGCGCTGGTCAGCCGGATGCGCTTGCTCACCGCAGCACCTGCCGCCAGCACCACGGCCGGTGCCGATGCCGCATAATCCGGCCGGTGATGCTCGCCGACGCCGAACACGTCGAGCCCAACCTCATCGGCGAGTCTGATTTCCTCGACAAGGTCCCGCAGCCGCTGCGCCGCTGGCGTACCCGGCGCAATGTCGGCGAACGTGTAAACTCCAATTTCCAAGACGGTCCTCGCTTTCACGGCACATATGTATCAGTTAATATTACATTTCAAGTTGTGGCTTTCAATTTATGCTATCGATTTATGATCACCAGCGGCGCTCGTTTGATCGAGGGTTCGGGCTCAAGGGTAAGGTTCGAATGCAAGGGCATCATTGCCGCCTTTCATCGGCCTCACCCCTCGAAGGAGGCGAAACGTTACCACGTCCGCGACGCCCGTGAATATCTTACCAAGCTTGGAGTTAGACCATGATGAATGTTCTCGAATACAAAGGCTACAGCGCCCGCGTCGAGCTTGATCCCGAAGACGAATGCTTCGTAGGACGCCTCGCCGGAATCAATGACGTAGTCGGCTTTCACGGGTCGTCAATTGAAGAGATCAAGACCGCATTTCACGAAGCTGTCGAAGACTACATCGAGACCTGCCGTAAAGCCGGCAAGACACCGGAGCGTCCATACTCCAGAAAAGTCATGTTCCGCCTCGCTCCCGAAATCCATGCCCGTGCCGCCCTTGCAGCCGAATTGAGCGGCAAGAGCCTTAATCAGTGGGCGGAGGAAGTGTTGGAGAAGGCGGCAAAGTCATAGAAATTCTGCGTTCGGCGTTGAACACCACATTACCGGAAGACTAAGTCTCACCTCATATCCGGCGGCGTCGCCTCCGCACGGAGCGCCGCGATGGCGTCCTCAAGCTTCATCGCTTTCTGATCCTGGCTGCCGAGACGGCGAATGTTGACAGCGCCCTCCTCCACCTCGCGTTTGCCGACCACGAGGATGACCGGGATTTTCTGCAGGGAATGCTCACGCACCTTGTAATTGATCTTCTCGTTACGGAGGTCGGCTTCGGCGCGAAGGCCGGCGCGGCGCAGTTGGTCACGCACCTGGATGGCATAGGTGTCGGCCTCAGATGTAATCGTCGCGACCAGCACCTGTTGTGGCGCGAACCACAGCGGGAAATGCCCCGCGAAATGCTCGATCAGGATGCCGAGAAACCGTTCCATCGAACCGCATATGGCGCGGTGGATCATCACCGGAACCTTCTTTTCCCCGTCAGCACCGATGTAGAAGGCGCCGAACCGCTCCGGCAGGTTGAAATCAACCTGCGTCGTGCCGCATTGCCAGTCGCGGCCGATGGCGTCACGCAGGACATACTCGAATTTCGGTCCGTAAAACGCGCCCTCGCCAGGATTGACAGAGGTTTTGATCTTGCCGCCGGACTGGCTGGCGATCTGTTCAAGCACTTTGGTCATGATGTCTTCAGCGCGGTCCCATGCCGCATCCGAACCGACGCGCTTCTCCGGCCGCGTCGAAAGCTTCACCACAAATTGCTCGAAACCGAAATCGCGATAGGTCGACAGAATGAGCTCGTTGATCTTGAGACATTCATCAGCCATCTGATCTTCAGTGCAGAAGATATGTGCGTCGTCCTGAGTGAAGCCGCGCACCCGCATCAGTCCATGCAACGCTCCGCTCGGCTCATAGCGATGAACCGAACCAAATTCCGCAAGCCTGAGCGGCAGTTCCCGGTAAGAACGCAAGCCATGCTTGAAAATCTGCACGTGGCCGGGGCAGTTCATCGGTTTGATCGCAAAAATCTGGTCGTCTTCCGTTTCATTGCCCGCCGAGCGCGCCATGAACATGGCTTCGCGATACCAGCCCCAGTGGCCTGACGTTTCCCACAGTGACTTGTCGAGGAGTTGCGGCGCATTCACCTCCTGGTAATCGAGTGTAGAAAGCCGCCGGCGCATGTAGGAGATAAGCTGCTGGAACATCGTCCAGCCTTTGGCATGCCAGAACACCACACCGGGCCCCTCCTCCTGGAAATGGAACAGGTCCATCTCGCGGCCAAGCTTGCGGTGATCGCGCTTTTCGGCTTCCTCGAGTGCCGTGATGTAGGCTTGCAAGTCCTTATCCGATGCCCAGGCCGTTCCATAAATCCGCGTCAGCATGGGATTTTTGGAATCGCCCCGCCAGTAGGCGCCAGCCACTTTCATCAGTTTGAAGGCGTTGCCGATCTTGCCGGTGGACGTCATGTGCGGACCACGGCACAAGTCGATCCAGCCGCCCTGATCGTAGAACTTGATGTCCTGGTCGCCAGGGATCGCGTCCACGAGTTCGACCTTGAACAATTCGCCCTTGGCACGGAAGAACGCCTTGGCATCTTCGCGCGACTTCGTCGATTTGGTGAACGGCTTGTCGCGCCCGATGATCTCCCGCATCTTCTTCTCGATGGCTGGAAAATCGTCCGGCGTGAATGGTTCGTTGCGGAAAAAATCGTAGTAAAATCCGTTCTCGATTACCGGTCCGATTGTCACCTGCGTGCCTGGGAAAAGCTCCTGAACTGCCTCGGCCAAAACGTGCGCGCAATCATGACGGATAAGCTCGAGCGCATCGTCGTCTTCGCGGGTGACGATTTTCACCCGCGCATCCGCCGTGATCGGGTCCGCAAGATCGGCAAGATTACCATCCAGCGAGATCGCAACGGCCTTCTTCTCAAGGGATTTCGAGATCGAAGCGGCAAGATCCTTGCCGGTCATCCCCGCCTGGATTTCGCGTTGCGCGCCATCGGGAAAGGTCAACATGACCATCGTGAAGCCTCCTGCTCACTCCTGCAAACCCGCGCAGGTAAGCGGTAACGCCGTTCTCCGGCGCCTCGGCCCGCCTTTTGCCCGATATGCCCGCTGAACGTCAAGGCGATGACGGCACCGACCGTGCCGTTAACCGGTCGTTAACCTTTGTGCATAACCATCCATTAACCTTAACAAGCCATGATCAGGCTCGATCGCAGCACAACTCTAGTTGGGTAGAATTCATGACACAGTTTTTGATCCGCATCACTTTGGCCGTGGCCGCCCTGGGTTCGGTTTCCGCCACAGCCATGGCTGCGGATGTCGATCCGCCCCCGCCGCCGATCGAGGATTTGCGTCCCGCATCCTATGATTGGACCGGGCCATACGTAGGCGGATTTGGCGGTCTCGTTTCGCTCGACGGCCACTACGACAAGACCCCGGATTGCGCGCCCGGTGCGCCCCCTGCCGGATGCTTGCCCGTCGATCCGGAAATGAGCGGCACCGCCTTCATGGTGGGCGGTCTCGTGGGCTACAACTATGATTTTGGCGGCATGGTCGCCGGTATCGAAGCCGACTGGGCGACGACATTCGGCCATATTGGCCAAAACCGTGACCCGGCCGAGCAAACTTACACCTCATTCGACAACATCGCGACGATCCGCGCTCGCGGCGGCAAGGCGTTCGACCGCACATTGGTCTACCTGACCGGTGGTGTGGCCTTCGTTGATGTGACGTTTGGCGGCGAAGTGGGGCCTGTTGGCGCTACTGCCAGCGACAAGGACAGCAAGTGGGTCACCGGCTGGACCGTCGGCGGCGGCATCGAACACGCTTATACGGATAACCTGCACGGACGCCTGGAGTACCTTTTCATCGGCTTGCCGGATGAAGATTTCCGGCTTGAAGATCCCAACGGCTTCGGCGGCGATGTCACCCAGCATTTCGACGGTATCCACATGATTCGCGCAGCACTGACCTATAATTTCAGCCTGTAATCTCCCGCAGGCCAAGTGCCGACTTGAAGGCCCCGGCATCTCCCCGGGGCCTTCATTTTTTTGAAATTTCTTCGGGCACCGGATCGAAACCGCTGCCGCCCCATGGATGACACCGCGAAATGCGCTTGAGCGAAAACCAGAAGCCGCGCCAGGCGCCATGCTTGTGGATCGCCTCCGACGCATAGTCCGAACAAGTCGGCAGGAACCGGCATTGCCGTCCCATCAGCGACGAGAGCGTCAGCTGATAAAACCGGATCATGGCAAGGAGCACAGTCTGCAAGGTCAAACCTCTGCGTCACAAGCTAGCGCAACGCGCTACATGTGAATATGTCCTTGCCCCAAGCCAGCGGCTTCATTGTCGCGGATTCGGCCTTGCGGTCGATCAGGCCAGAAAATCGAAATCACTGGCCGACAGCGTGATCGGAGCAGTGCCGGCCACGATGATGGTTCCCCCGTCATGGACGACCGACACGGATGTGCTGCCATTGTTGCTGATCTTCAGATCGAAGAAATCGTCGCCCCCCGCCTGGGTAAAACGGATCCGGTCGATGCCATCCTGAAAATCCATAATGTGGTCAGTGCCGGTTAGACCCTGAAAGACGAAGGTATCGTTGTGAGCACCGCCCGTTAGCGAGTCGTTTCCGCTTCCGCCGATGAGCAGGTCCGCGCTGTCGCCGCCGCGCAATGCGTCATTGCCATCGAGGCCCTGCAAGAGATTGACGCCCTTGTTTCCAGTCAGCGTATTGGCTGCTGCGTTGCCGGTTCCATCCATCGCATTGATTCCCAGCAGGGTAAGATTGGCAGTCGAACCGAATAGCGTCGCAGTCGCCGACGATTGGATCGTGTCGCCATTGACGAGATCAACCTTAACATTCGAGGCGCCCACGGCGACTGTCGCGCCAACTGTCTGCGCCAGGCCGCCGCCAGAGAACTTCACGGTCAATTGCCCAGCCGCCGTCGTTTTCAGGGCATAGCCTCCGGATGCCCAGGTAGCCGTCGTGCCCAGTGTCGACGCTCCGGACATGAGCTGCGTCTGGATTGCGCCACGCCCTTCTCCAACCGAGTAGAATGCGTCTGCGTTGCTGTCGTTGAAGGCAACGCCCGTCACAAACGAACCCGTTCCCGAGCGGGCAAAATCCTGCGTCGTCATCAATGCATTGTAGCTGCCATACTGTCCGGTCACGCTCCCGATGCCGGCTTCCTTAAAGCCGTCGTTGAGCATGTTGGCGCGATGCCCCGAGCTTTTGAACAGGTTGCTGTATTGGCTAAGAGTTGAAGACAGGAGGTTCAGCGTTCCCGTGGTGCCGTTCCACGCAATGTTTTCTCCCCAGCTCCAGCTACCGCTGAAAGTGTATCCGGCAGCCTGCATCCGCGCATATGGCGAACTCCCGCCTGATCCGGTGTGACTGAAGACATCGGCGGCGAGCATCCAGGCGCTATGGGCGTCCGCCGCATCGTTGAGCTTGGTGTTGAAGGCCAGTGGCTGTTTCTGCGTCGTAGTAATGGTCCCCAGCGATACGCCAAGCCGCGCTGCCTCCGCGGCTGGATCAAGCCGGGCACGATTGATCAGTTCCAGAAACAATTGCTCATATGCTGTCGGCTCGGCCATCAGAATTCCCCTCTGCGATGATCATACCGTCCCAACCCCTCTTCACCGGGGAATAGGGCAATTTTGCGTCTCAATTTGATACAGTTTTTATCAATTTGTTCTTATCTTCCATTTCAAAAACTCAGGCGAGAAACTGGAAATCGGCTGCCGAAAGGGTGATCGGATTCACCCCATCGACGTCGATGGCATTGCTGCCGAAGGCGACGTGCACTGACGTCGAGCCATTGCCGCTGATCGTAAGGTCCGAGAAATCGGATGACCCGGCATTCAAAAATCTGATGCCGTCGAGGCCATCCTGAAAGTCGGTGATCTTGTCCTTGCCGAAAGCCCCGGAGAATACAAACGTGTCGGCGTTCGATCCTCCTGTCAGTGTATCGTTGCCGCTCCCGCCGTTGAGCGTGTCATTGCCCTGGTTGCCAAACAGCTTGTCGAGACCGCTGCCGCCATCCAGCCTGTCATTGCCGATTCCGCCACGAATCGCATCGTAACCGCCAAGCCCGTCCAGTTGGTTCGATCCCTTGTTGCCAATGAGCTGATTGGGTCCTGCGGTGCCGGTGCCATCGGTGTCGTCGATGCCGAGCAGTCGCAGATTGCGCGTGGCGAATGCGAGGTCCGCCGAGACCGATGACTGGATCGTATTGCCATTGACCAGATCGATCTTCGCATTATACGCCGCGAAGTCGATTATCGCGCCGATTGTCTGCGCCAGCCCTCCCCCTGAAAACCGGACGGTGAGATCGCCTGTCGCTGTCGTCTTCATCGAATATCCGCCAGAGCTCCAGGTTGCCGTCGCACCGATAAGGGACGCACCAGACAACAATTGCATCTGGATGCCATCGCGCCCTTCACCAACGGAATAGAACGCATTGCTGTCCGAGTCATTGTAGACGACGCCAGTGATCAGTGACCCCGCGCCCGATCTGCAGAAATCCTGCGTCGTCATCAGCGCGTTGTAGCCAGAATATGAACCGCTCTGGCTGCCGATCCCTATTTCCTTGAAACTGTCGTTCAGAATGTTGGCGCGATGCCCGGAACTCCGGAACAAGCCGTCATGCTGCCCCAGCACCGACGAGAGAGTGTTGAGCGTGCCTGTCGTGCCGTTCCAGGCGATGTTCTCGCCCCACGTGCTTATGCCGGTGAAGCCCGCGGATTCCATGCGTTGTCCGGCTGAACTTCCACCAGACCCAGTGTGACTGAATGTCCCCGACGAAAGCATCCATGCGCTGTGTGCATCGGCCGCGTCATTGATGCTGAGATTGAAGGCGAGCGGCTGCTTCTGCGCCGCCGTTATCGTGCCGAGTGAAACACCGGTCCGCTGCGCTTCGGCGGTGGGATCGAGCCGCGCCCGATTGATGAGTTCAAGAAATAGCTGCTCGTATGCACTGGGTTCGGCCATCGTAACTCCCTTCCGAAGTCACTAATGCCGTCCCGCTTGCCACTATCTGAAAAATAAGGGCGCAATTGAGTTTCAATTTGAATCAAATTGCGGCTATCGACGAGAGTCAGAACGGATCGCCATTCTTCCGCGTCATCAGCCATTTGCCATCGACCTTGAGTCCCTGCATGTCGGCCTCTGGGTAATGTGAGCGTTCGTCTGGCGAACGCGTTCCGACCTCAAGATAAGTGCATTCGCCAGACGATCTGTTGATCAGGTGATGGCCGTTCGCCACGCCAGCCTTGAATCCTGCGCACATGCCTGGCGTCAGGCGATGCTCGCCCGCGTCATCGACGAGAGTGATCTCGCCATCGAGCACGTAGATGAACTCATCTTCTTTTTCGTGCCAATGACGCTGTGATGACCAGGTGCCCGGTGTCAGCTTTGTCAGATTCACCCCGAATTGGCTCAGGCCGAACGAGTCGCCGAGAACCCGCTTCTTCCGTCCTTCGAGAGCCTTGGCAAACTCTGCCGGGTAGATGGATGTCGTCCGCGGCGCCATTTCCAAAGCCGCAATGGCCGCCGGCGGCTTATCCGCGCTCATGCGTGCTCCTTCTGCCTGGCCTCGATCTGGCCAACCGCATCGGCCACCGCGTCAAAGGTCAGCAGCGTCGAGGCATGCCTGGCCTTGAAGTCGCGCACCGGCAAAAGTGCTTCGAGATCAGCCCATTTACCAGTGGGCGGCGGACCGTCCGCCTTGAGCATGGCATACATCTTATCGCGGATATCGCGCATTTCAGCCGCCGTCGATCCAACCACATGCCGCGCCATGATCGAGGAGGAAGCTTGGCCAAGGGCACAGGCTTTCACGTCGTGTCCAAAATCCTTAATCACGCCGTCATCCATCTTCAGGTCGACGGTCACTTTCGAGCCGCAAAGCCGGGAATGGGCCACGGCGGTTGCATCGGCGTCCGGCAACCGTTGCAATCGCGGAATATCGGCCGCGAATGCCAGAATCTTTTGATTGTAGATTTCGTTGATCATGGCCACATTGTATCGCGTTGCAGGAGCAAGGTCACCCGTGATATGGGGTCGGCCGTTCAGGCAGGCAAGCGTCACCCCTTTTCCGCCGGTGATCCCGGAAGGAAAGCGGTGCGTAACTGTTCGTGCTTAACAGGGAAGATGATTATGGACGCAAGCGTGAAGAAACTGCACCGCGACGGATCGCCGGTGATCCGTAACCGGACATTCGAGCGGCCGACGCAGGATGAAGCCGAAGCCGCTGTGCGCACCCTGCTTGCATGGGCTGGCGACGACCCCACGCGCGAAGGCCTCCTCGACACGCCCAAGCGTGTGGTCAAGGCTTTCCGGGAATACTTTTCCGGGTACGAAGAGGATCCGGCTGAGGCCCTTTCCCGCACTTTCGAAGATGTGGGCGGCTATGACGACATCGTCATGCTCCGCGACATCGAGTTTAATTCGCATTGCGAACACCACATCGCGCCATTCGTCGGCCGGGCCCACGTTGCCTATTTGCCGACCCATGCGGTTGTCGGAATTTCCAAGCTGGCCCGTGTCGTGGAAATCTTTGCCCGCAGGCTCCAGACTCAGGAAACGATGACCGCGCAGGTCGCCAAATCTATCGACCATGCCCTCGCTCCCCGGGGTGTTGCCGTCATGCTTGAGGCGGTGCACACCTGCATGTCGATGCGTGGCGTCGGCAAGCGCAACGTGGCGACCATTACCACGCAGTTCACCGGTGAATTCAAGTCGAACCCGGTCCTGCAGGCGCGTTTCATGGAACTGGTGCGAGCCCCGTCAGCTGGCTTTTCGCTCTGATGCCGGAGAGCGTCGAGGAATCGACGTCTTTCACGCCGAAATTTGACGCATCCGGCCTTATCCCCGTCATCGTTTCCGGTCCCGGCGGGGTGCTGATGTTTGCCCACATGAATGCCGAAGCATTGTCACTTACACAAAAATCTGGCCTGGTGCATTTCTGGAGCCGCTCTCGCGGGCGCTTGTGGAAGAAGGGCGAAACGTCGGGGGAAACGCTTCGGGTTGAGGCAATCCGCACCGATTGCGATCAGGATGTTCTGTTGATTGACGTCACGATCGAAGGCCGCGGCGCTGTTTGCCACACCGGCCGGAAATCGTGTTTTTACCGCAAGCTCGATGGCGACCGGCTTGCTTTCACGAATGACGTCCGCCTCTTCAATCCCGGCGACGTCTACAACACCTGACCTCAGCCCGCCTGCGCGATATAAAGCTTCATTTCTTCGGCCTCGTGCTCGATCGCTTCCATCCGGAATTTGACCACGTCCCCGATGGATATCATCCCGGCGAGCTTGTCATTTTCGAGCACGGGCAAGTGACGGATCCGGTTGACTGTCATCAGAGACATCAGTTCAGCCTCGGAATCGGCAGGAGTGCAGGTGCGCACCTTCGCCGTCATGATGTCCTTGGCTGTGAGATCGAGCGCCTTTGCTCCATGTGCCGCCATTGCCCTGACCACGTCGCGCTCGGACACGATGCCCGCGATCGCACCAGTGCCGGAAACGATAACCACCGCGCCAATACGTTTTTCTGCCAACGTCTTGACGATGGAATGGACCGTGTCCCCGGCCACTGCGGTCAGGATCGAACGGCCTTTAACCTTGAGTATTTGGGCAACTGCCATGGTGTGTCTCCTCCACCAGCCTCAGGTAAGGGGGAGCATATATCATTTCCTGGGTGATTTCATCCCCTTCGGTCGAGCAAGTAAAACGCGGCGAGACCTGCGATGAACCCTCCGATGTGAGCTTCCCAGGCAACCTGGATTTGCTGTCCGACGCCCAGCACGCCGTCATCAAATCCCGCGGCCCCGGTGATGAGCGTGATGACCAGCCAGACGGCCATGAAAATAAGGGCACCCCGGTTTTGCAGAAGTTCCAGAAAACGCAGTGGCCGCGTGGTGCGGACGTCGCCCCTGATGGCGTAGCCAAGTGAATAGTTGCCGCCATACATCAGCGGCACCGCTGCCGCCATGAAGCCCGAAACGGCGCCCGAAGCACCAATGACCGGCACAAACTCATCCGCGTGATTGACCAGCATCGCCGCCGCACCCGCGACAGTAGCTATCAGAGCCAGTAGCAGGAATCGCGGCGTCGATAGCCGCCTGGCCACAAAACTCCCGAAAATCAGCATCCACAGGCTATTGAAGATGAGGTGCATGCCGTTTGAATGAAGAAACGCGTAACTGATGAGTGTCCAATAACGCTGTAGCGGCCACACCTCGCCAGCAGCACCGGTGGTCTGGGCCGGGATGAAGGCAAACATGCGCAGCGCCCAGGTGGAAATATCCTCCCCCGCGAGGACCCGCGCCAGATGCACTGCGATGATTGCGCCGATAAGCACCAGCACGACCCGTGGAGCATTGATCAAAGGAACTTTCGCAGGCGGAGGGGGAATTTCGGGCGAAGCGTCGAGCATCAGTACCTTCTAACGGCCAATGGCCTGGACGGCAAACCGGGGCATGGCACGGCCTCTGCACCTCTCCTGCGCATCTGTACAGCAATGGGACAGCCTGTCCCGGCAAAACCGGATCGTGGAAGAAATATGAACAACGACACGCTCGACAAGCCGACAACGCCAGATGAGATTCTTCATCCGGGGAGTCGCACGCTGTTTCGCTATTGGGAAGGCCTGCGCGGCGAACGCGCTGCTCCCGACCGCGCCGAACTCGACCTGTTCAAGATCCGCGATCAGATGCCAAATCTTTTCATCATGGAACGCAATCCCGCCCGCCAGTCTTACAAATGGCGTCTGGCCGGCACCAGGCTGTGTGCGATGTGGCGTCAGGAACTGACCGGTAAGGATGTTTTCCAGAACTGGCATGCGTTTGAACGTGACATGGCCGTGCGATTGCTCGACGGGGTTGTAGGTTCGATGCAGCCTTGCGTCATGCGTTTCCGCCTGCAAACCTCGCTCAACCATACCATCCCGACCGAAATGCTGTGCTTGCCCATCCGCGCCCACAGCGGCGATGCGATTCACGTTCTTGGCGCCATAATGCCATTTTCAGACACAAATACAATGGGTTATGACAGTATCTCGCGGATTGAACTGCTCAGCGCCCGGGCCATCTGGACCGAGCCGCTTCCCGGCGATCCCCTCAGCCCGAAGTCCGGCCACGCATCGGCGCGGCCCTTCGCCAACTTTCGCGTCATTGAAGGCGGCAAGTCCGGCCACACGCGTTAATTGAACTTCACTTCATTAACTGCCCATTTAGCTGGCGCTGATAGCGTTGCAGTCTTCGATGTAACGCAACTCATCCACGCGGGAATATCGTCCGCCGGTGACAGAAAATTTGGGGATTACAACGTGAGCGGTGCTGCAGCTCTCCAGCCGGGACCCGTCGAAGGGCCGCAGGGCATACTGTTCGGCCGGTTCATGTTGCCCGATATGACCGAGCATCCCTGCCAGGTCGCAAATCTGACGATTGATGGCGCCACGTTCATCACTGAAAGCATACCGTCCGGCGGCCAGAACATTGTGGCCTATCTCGACGAAATCGGCCGCGTGGAGGCCATCAGCGCCGATCCTGTCCCAGGCGGATTTCACGTCATTTTCCCGCAGACGGGTGCGCGCCGCGAGCGCTTTGCCGCCCGCCTGCGCTGGTACTCCAGCCGGGGTGCCGATCCTGACGCCAATCTTCGCCGCCATATCCGTTACGAGCCCAAGGACAACAAGTCTCATATCACGCTGCCCGACGGCCGGGTTTATACCTGCGAAGTCCTCGACATTTCGCTCTCCGGAGCCGCCGTGAAGGTTGAAGTCATACCCAGCCTCGGCACCTACATCATGCTTGGCAAGATGCGCGGGCGCATCGTCCGCTACATCGAGGCAGGCGTCGGCATCGAGTTCGTCCGGCCGCTCGACGGCCCGCAGTTGACCGAGCAAATCCGTTAACCTGTTAACCCTGCGCACGCCGCGGGTCATTTCCTCCCAAACCCTGACAGAACCTTGAAATCGGAGCGGAAACGCTCCGATTTGGCGCATTTGAGCCCACTTCGCGCCCGGCGTGGTTAACACCACCTCACTGATTAGTTGATGAATTATCTATAAGTTTCATAGACTTAGACCTCCCCTCTGAACGCGCCCTAAAAGACTGCCTGCTATGGTGGCCGTAACGATAAGGGAATGGGGCGTTAGACGATGAAACTGAACAAAACAGCGGGAGCAGCCTTGTGCGCTCTTCTCTGTTGGGCAGCGCCGGCGGGGGCGATGTCCAAAACCGCGAAGGAGGAATTCGCATCGACGTTTGGCAAGGCTTCGCCACCCATAGGCTACGTGGATTTCTGCGCCCGTCAGCCCAGTGAGTGCAAGGCCACAGTTTCCCGTTCAGCGCGTCTCGATTTGACGCCGGAACGCTGGAACCTGCTCTACCAGGTCAATAACTTCGTGAACGGCAAGATCGCGCCGGTCACCGACATGGAACTCTACGGCGAACCCGAACACTGGGCCTTGCCGACCGATGCCGGAGACTGCGAGGACTATCTGCTGCTCAAGAAGAAATATCTCGAAGGTTTGGGATTTCCCTCGGCCAACCTGCTGATCACGGTTGTTCTCGATGAGAAATCGGAGGGCCACGCAATCCTCACCATCACTTCGGCGGACGGCGACTATGTCCTCGACAACCGCCGCAACGAGATCCTGCGCTGGAGCGACACGAGTTACAAATTCCTGAAGCGTCAGTCCAATCGCGATCCGCGCGAATGGGTTTCCTTGACCAAGCAGGGCAGCAATCAGCCTGGCGCCTTCGGTGGCGGCAGTGCCAGCAACAAGTAAGAGAGTTTCAAGCTAAGGCCCGGTCGGCGTCCCCCTCCCCATCCCCCACCAGACCGGGTCCAGGTGCCGGCACTGTCCCACCCAGTGCCGGCACCGCCTACCTTCGGACCGAAAGTGCAATTTCCACATGACGGCAATTTCTAGTTTGGAGGTCTGATCCGCAGGATCGCCTCGCCATCGTCCAGCCAGAGCGAGTCTGCGCCAAACGTCATGGCCGTGAAGCCGGATTTAAGATAGCGCCGGCGCACAGAGGCGGTTTGAGGATCGATCTGGACGAGCGGTGATCCTTCGAACGACATCCAGACATAACCCGCGCCGGTCGTGATGTTCTCGGGCCCTCTGAGGCCCGTCGCGACACTGGCGGTCACGGTGCCGGTCTTCCCATCAATGCGATCCACAATACTGGGGTTTCGATTGTTGATCCAGATATCGGATGCGTCGACGCTTGCCGCAAATGGCTCGTGATGAAGCGGCGTCGTCCCTATGATCGAGTTGTTCGCAGGATTGATCCGGTAGAGTTCGCGTTTTCTTTCGCCAACGACCCACACTGAGTTAAAGGCATAGAACGCACCCGGCCCGCTCATCCCGGGAAGATCGATCCTGGCCATGACCTTTCCTGAACCCGCATCGAATCGAGTCAGAACCTTCGCGGAGTTTCCTGTCACTACCCACAGAGACCCGGCGCCAAGGCCAACCATACTGTCTCTGTACAGTCCCGTGGCCTCAATTCGCTGAACGACCCGCATCTGCACCGGGTCCACTTTGAAGATCAGATCGGAGGCGATGTCGGTAATCCAGATTGCTCCCTCGCCAATTCCGGCGAAACCCGGGGTCATCGCCTCTTCCAGTTCGATTTCCGTAAGAGTGTGGTCGGCAGGATCGAGACGCATGAGATTGGGCGGAACGACAAACCACAATGCGCCGAATCCAAAACTCAGGAATCGGTCAACATCTGAAGCAGGACGTTTGAGATAGGGGATTCTGGCCTCGACTGAGAGGGCGCTCAATGGCTGTTCCTCGCCCGCAGCGAGCGCCAGGCAGGGAGCAACGGCAAAGAGCACAATCGTCAAGCACAACCAACGGAACAGGACCATGGGACAATCCCCCTCGCATCGACCGTTCTCGCCATACCTGTACCCAGCATCAACTGAATGACAAGCTTGCCGGAGATAAGATTGTCACAAACGGCAGCCGCAGGCAAATTGAGACTGTTGGGGATAGCGGGCCAGTCTGAAAATTGAGTGGCGGCCGCTGATTACACCGAATTGGAAAATCCTACATATTGGCTTTGCCCAGGAACTCCCTGAGCCGTGCTACGCGCGGCGCATTGAAGATTTCAGCAGGCGGCCCCTGCTCGGCGATGCGCCCGCCATCCATGAAGACGACGCGCTGTGAGACATCGCGGGCAAAGCGCATCTCGTGCGTCACGATAAGCATCGTCGTACCTTCAACTGCCAGCGATTTGATGGTTCCAAGCACTTCGCCAACCAATTCGGGATCAAGCGCAGACGTGATTTCGTCGAGAAGCACAAGTTTGGGATTCATGGCAAAGGCCCTGGCGATTGCAACACGCTGCTGCTGGCCGCCAGAAAGCTGGCCGGGAAGATGATGCGCACGGTCTGAAAGGCCGACGCGGTTGAGCCACGACATAGCATGCACCGTGGCATCTGCCCGGTTCATGCGGCGCACCTTCACCAGCCCCAGCATGACATTTCCGATGGCCGTCAGATGCGGAAACAGGTTGAAGCTTTGAAACACCATGCCGGTCATGGAACGTTGGCGGGCCAGCTCCCTTTCGCCAACGCGGCGCCGGCGGCCATTCTCCGTGGCATAGCCGATGGAAACCCCATCAAGTATGATTTCGCCTCCGTCAAAGTCTTCCAGAAGGTTGACGCATCGCAGCAGCGTTGTCTTGCCCGAGCCACTCGAACCGATGACCGAAACGACTTCGCCCTGATCGACATCGAGATCGACGCCTTTGAGAATTTCATTGGCGCCGAAGCGCTTGGTCAGGCCGTGAATGGAAAGCAGGGACATGATGGCCTTACTGGAGCGCAAAGCGCCGCGCGGCGACCTTGCCGAGGCGCTCGATGGCGAAGTTGATGAGAAAGTAGATCACGCCGCAAAACCCGTAGAACTCCAGGGTCATGAAATTGCGCCCGATGATTTCCTGTGTGCGGAACAGCAATTCGCCGGCACCGATGACTGACAAGAGCGTCGAGGCCTTGACCAATTCTGCGCCCGTATTGACCCACACCGGCAAGATCTGTCGCGCCACCTGCGGCAGCAAGACATAAGTGAGAATTTTCAGGAACGTCAGCCCGATCGCGCGCCCTGCATCGATCTGCGCACCGGGTATGGATTGCAGGGCACCGCGTATGACCTCCGCCATATGTGCGGCACAGAATATCGTGAGGGAGAACAACCCCGACTCGATTGCAGTGAAGTTGATGCCGGCAAATGACAGGAGATAGAACGAGGCAAGGATGAGCACGAGGACCGGCGTGCCGCGTATGCAGTCCACCAGGATGCGGATCAGCCACCGTAGCGGCCAGGGACCGTAAGCAAGCCCCACTCCGCCAAGCATGCCCAAAGCACTTCCAAGCAGGATCGAGAACGCCGACACTTGAATGGTGAGCAGCGTGCCTTGTCCGATGGCCCAGCGGGCGACCCAGAGTTCATGGAGAAAACCTTCCATCGCACTTTGTCTTTCAGAACTTCGGAAAGCGGCGTTCAAGCTGCCGAAGTCCGGCCGCTATGATGAGGCATGTCGAGAGATAGAGCACACTCGCTGTAGCCCATGCTTCCGCAACGCGGAACGTCTCGGTATTGAGCTTGCGCGCCTGATAGGTGAGTTCGGGAATGGCAATGACCGCGGCCAGCGACGTGTCCTTGAACAGTGAGATGAATGTCGAACCCAATGCAGGCAGCGAATTGCGCAGCATGATCGGCGAGATCACATGCAACGCCACCTGAAGTCCCGTGAGGCCGATGGCCCGCCCGGCATCGACAACGCCTTTCGGGACACCGAGCAGCCCCGCCCGGAACACTTCAGTCAGGTAAGCACCGGAATAGATCGCGAGCGAGACGATGAATGTCTCGTACTTGCCGAGCTTGATACCAATCTGCGGCAGGGCGAAATACGCGAACAAGACGATGACGAGCAACGGCGTGTTCCGGATGGCCGAGACATAGCCGCTGACCAGCATGCGGGGCAACCGCGCCCTTGCCCTCGTGGCAAAGGCGCAAGCCAGTCCAATGAGCGTGCCGACGACGATTGCCGCCAGCGCCAGTCCGAGCCCCAATGCGAGCCCGTAGAGAAACTTGTCAGCGTTCGCCTCGATGACCCCGAAGTTGAAGGAGTACACGCCCCAGTGCCTCGCCGCTTTTGTCTAGCGGAGTTCCGACGGGAAGCCGATCTTCGGTTCAGGCGGCTTCACGCCGAACCAGTTTTCAAACGAGGCTGCATATGTTGCGAATTCGACGCCAGTCAGCGCCTCATGCAGCGCCGTATTGACGAAGTTCAGGAAGTCCTGATCGCCGCGCTTGATGGCGCAGGAATAGGTCTGCGGTCCCCAGCCGTAACCGGCGTCCACATACTTGCCCGGGTTCTGCTTCATGAACCATTGCAGCGACGACATGTCGGTGGCGACCGCATCGGCGCGGCCGGAGTTCAGCGCCTGGTACGCAAGATCGATGCTTTCATACTGATCGACCTTCGCGCCCGGTAGCGCGTAGTGCACCATGTCTTCGGCATAGACGTTCTGCAATACCGAGACAGTCACTGCCGATCCGGCTGTCTTCATCTCTTCATGCGTCTTGTATTTGCCGCCGGCGCCCAGCATCAGGCCGACACCTTCGCGATAGTAGGGAATGGTGAAGTTCACCTGCTGCGCCCGCTCTGCCGTAACCGTCATGAACTGGCACGTCATGTCGACCTTGTCGGTGACAATATTGGGGATACGCGCGTCCGATGCCTGGTTTACAAATTCGATCTTGGTGTCATCGCCGAAAAGCCCTTTGGCGACGATTTTCGCCACGTCAACGTCGAAACCCTTCATGTCTCCGGCTTCATCGCGGAAGTGCCACGGCGGATTGCCTGTACCGGTACCGACAATCAGTTTGCCGCGTTGAAGGATTTGCTCGAGCCTTCCCTCCGCCAATGCGGTGTTGCCGAATCCGGAAGCCATCACCATCGCAGCAATGCCCGCAAGCAATGCAAATTTTCGTTTGTCCATGACCACCCTCCCAAGGTGAATTGATTTTTTTATCCATTGTAAGAGACAAAGTTCTCTTATAATGGACATTCAAACGCTATACGAGACAACATTGGCCCGCAAGGGAAATGCTGTGCAGGCCTGGAGAATTTTGATGACTCTTGCAAAATCGAAGGCGGTCACGAGCGCCATCCGCGAACGGCAGAACGGCATCGACCGCGCCATCGAGCTGCTTGACGCATTGCTGCGCCTGAGAGCACCGGTGAAAGTCGGCGATCTTGCACGCCAGCTTGGCGCACCGCGTTCAACGCTTTATTCGGTGGTCAACCGTCTGATCGATGCCGGTATTCTCGAAACCGTGGGCGAAGATGGCGCCATATATTTCGGCCAATCGCTGCATCTCTATGGCCGTGCCTATGCCGATGCCAATCCCCTGCATCGGCGCTGCCGTGAAATGCTGGAGCGCCTCGCCAGCCAGGCCAGCGCCACAGCCCAGCTTTGTGCAATGCGTGGCAACAAATACGTCGTTGTCGATGCCCGCGATGGAACCGGTGTTTTCAGGATCACCACGGATATCGGCGTTGAAGTGCCCCTGCCCTGGACCGCTTCCGGGCGGCTGCTCCTCGACCACATGCCGGACGATGAAATTCGCGAGTTTGTTCCGCCCGAAGACTATCTGCTGCCCGATGATCGTGTCATTACATTTGCATCATTCGTATCCGACATTGCCCGCGCCAGAAGCGAAGGGCGCTGCATGACGAATGGCCTGTCCGACCGGTTTACCTGCTGCCTCGCGGCACCCGTGCGTGACCGCCATGGCACGGCCATCGCGACGGTCTGCTTCATCATACCCATCGACTCAGCGCCCGCACGCAAGGCTGAACTCCTCAACCGTCTGGTCGATGCGGCGCATGAGCTTTCCGACCACTAAAGAGGTCAAAAACTGCAAAAAACTTAGTCATTCGCCCGGCATATTGATTTGCCCGAATCACTCGTCATTCCCGTAAAATATCGTCATGTCCGCAGTGCATGTTCTCCGCACCGAACAGGGAAGGACTGTCAGATGATTATTGGTCTACTGAATCAGAAGGGCGGCGTTGGCAAGACGACGGTGTCGATCAATCTCGCGGCCACGCTGGCGCAACAGGGCCGCCGCGTGCTGCTCGTCGATGCCGATCCGCAAGGCAGCGCGCTCGCCTGGTCGTCGCTGCGCAAGGCTGCGCCCTTGTTTCCGGTGATCGGCATGGCCAAGCCGACACTGCATCGCGAATTGCCAGGCCTCGCGCGCGACTACGATATCGTGGTGATTGATGGCGCGCCGCGCGTCAACGAACTTGGCCGTGCTGCGATCATGGCGAGCGATCTCGTGCTGATCCCGGTGCAGCCATCGCCGCTCGATGTGTGGGCCAGTGCTGAAACCGTGCGGCTCATTCGCGAAGCCCAGCAGTTCCGCAGTGATATCCGCGCTGCATTCGTCATCAACCGCCGCATCGCCAAGACGGCGATCGGCCGCGATGTCACTGGTGCGCTTGAACAATTTGAGGACATCCCGGTGCTCGAAACATCATTGGGCCAGCGCGTGATCTTCGCCGAAAGTGCTGCACAGGGCTTGAGCGTTTCCGAAGTAGCGCCCGCGAGCGAAGCCGCCATGGAACTGGCGAGGCTCGCCGGCATGATCACCAGGGACGAAAAGAGAATGGCCGCATGAGCAAGAAAATCATTGCCTTCACCCTGCCTGCCGCACGCACGCCGCATCAAGCCCTCGAGGATATTGCCAGGAATTTTGACGACTGGGTTCATGAGGAAAAACAAGAAGTTAGAGACGAAATAGAGGCGCGTCCGGCATCCGGCAGCGGTCCGGTTCTGATCGACCTTTCGGTGCGCCGGTCATGGTTCGAACTCATGCAGCTGGTCGCGGTTTTCCCCTATATAGCGTCTTGGCAATGGATGATCCAGATGGCGGAAACCGCCCTCGAAACGTCTAAACAGCGCGTCAAATGACTGCATTTTGACGCCGTTTTCGCGCAAAAAACTGCACTTTGACGCGTCAAAACACGCATACTTGCTTCACATGAGCGTGCATTTTCGACGATTTTGGCTCGAAAATTTAGTGGCATATGCAACTATTCATCGGCATATGCCAGCATTGTCAGCCTAGGTAGCCGCCCGGCGCGATTTTCAATTTTTAGATGTATTTTCCTGTCGCCCGGTCACGCGCCAAATAAGCCGTTGCCCGCAGATTGGCTTGCGTCCCAGGTTGTTCTATTGGTCGTCCACTGGAGATCCGTCTGGAATGACTCCCAAATCCTTGTTGCCGGTATTCGGACTGGCCCTGCTGTTGCTGACCGTACCAGCGATGGCAGAATCTTCCGAGGACGGCTACGCCGCTTATGGCCGGGGTGACTATGCTGCGGCATTCGAGATCTGGAAGAGCCTGGCCAATCAAGGCAGCCAGTCGGCCCAGTATGGTCTTGGTGAGTTGTATTTCCTGGGCCAGGGCGTGCCCCAAGATGATCGGCAGGCGGCTAAATGGTATGGAATGGCTGCCGGGAGCGGCCATGTCGCCGCCCAATCCCGCCTTGGCGCAATGTATGACGAAGGCCGGGGCGTTCCACAGAACCTGTCGAAGGCGATGAAATGGTACCGGAAAGCCGCCCAGCAGGGAGACCTTCCTGCCCAGATCTCGCTTGGGCTCATCTATGGAACGGGCCGTGGCGTTCCGCAGAATTACTTTCAGGCGCTAAAGTGGTTCCGGCTCGCAGCCGAGCGAGGCGATGCCCTGGCGCAATACAATCTCGGGCTCATTTATGCCGGTGGCTACGATGTCGTGGCAAAGGACGATGTCCAGGCCCTGGTCTGGTTCAGCCTCGCTGCAAATGGAGGCAATGACGACGCCCGGAAAAATCATGACGCCTTTGCCAGGAGAATGAGCCCGGCACAGGTGGTACAGGCAGAAAAATTCGCACAGGACTGGATGACCACAAAAGCCCAGGACAAGGCAGCCAGATGCGCCATGCGCGGCGCTGCCGAATGCAAGTGAATGTCCGTCATTCCCGCCGCGTCGTGACCCGAGGTCATTGAACACGCCGTCAATCCGTCCTACAACGCCAAGGGGGCAAGACGGGAGGCACGCGTGGCGCTGATGTCCCAACTCTTTTCTGGCGACCTCAAGATCGAGGCGGCAGCCGTTTCCGATCCTGCCCGCATCATGCAAGGTGCAAGGGGCGATCACGTCGCCAGGATCCAGAC
The DNA here is from genome assembly GCA_031373255.1 of Hyphomicrobiales bacterium. Taxonomy (GTDB): domain Bacteria; phylum Pseudomonadota; class Alphaproteobacteria; order Rhizobiales; family Aestuariivirgaceae; genus JANMMJ01. The sequence continues at coordinate 47,893 of JANMMJ010000003.1, read as the reverse complement.
GGCACTGATCCTGCTCGATGGTGCTGCCATCACGGCCGACGGCGCTTTCGGTCCCATGACGGCCGCTGCCGTGCTCAAGTTCAAAACCGCGCGCGATATCGTCAACCGCACGTACCAGACCCAGGCCGACAGCGTCGTCGGCAAGATGACCGTTGCAGTGATGGACGCCGAACTGGTGGCGCTGGAGAACGCAACAAGCGTCGAATGCGAGCACGATTACTGCAGCTATGACCAATCCCATAACCGGCGGCACCACGGACCGCGCCGGGCCTGAATGCGTGGCGCCATTTGGGCCATGATCGCGAGGTACGATCCATGACTGTCACCCCCTGGGAAGACACCATCAAGAACGGCAAGGTCCTCAATGTTTTCGCCACGCCGAAGGTCCAGGGCGTGTGGCTGCGGACATTCAACGATGCGATCGCCAAGTTCAACGAGCTCTCGCGCAACAACAGCCTCGGCGTGACCCTGGCGGCGCCGCCCAACGCCACCGCCCCCGATCCCACGGGCCCGGGCGGCGCGCACATCCAGTTCGATCTTGGCAATGGCCGGCTGGAATGGGCAGCCGAAAGCCAGAAATTTGTCGCCGAAGACGACGAAGGCAATCCCATCAACTTCTCGCCCTTCGAGACCCATGGCTTCACCGGCCGCGTGAAGAAACGCTATGGCAGCAATCCGTCGTTCATGACCAGGGCTTTTATTTATGTTCCCGCCACGCCGAAGGTCCAGGCCTTCATGAAAACCGGCCCCGGCCCCAACGACTACAAATATGTCGACCGCCCGGTTGGCGATGGCATCCGGCTCTATATCGCCGTCCACGAGTTCATCCATGCGACCGGCCTTTCCAACGCCGAACACAACAAGGAAGGCCCCGATGCCGATGTCTTCACCTTCGGGCCGTCCATTTCGGCCGGCAATTTCAACAGCCCGCAGGACGACAAGATCCTGCTCTACAACAATCACCCCAGCCCCCGCGTCTACGCCCCGCCCATCACCATCAAGAAAAAGGTCGTGGACCTGATCACGGCCAACTGGAAATGACCGACCTGTCGCACACTTGAGAACGCCAGTTAATTCCTGTATTTCATTGAATCGCCGCAGACGCCGTCAGGCATGCGAACGCCGGCTGACTGGAGGAAATCGTCACATGACAAGATTTCTGATTGCTGACGCTGCGGACAACTTTCAGGTTTGGCCCAATCTACCGCTTATGAAAGCATTCGGCTGCACCTGGGCAATCCTCGCCGTTCTGTTGCTTTCAACTGGTTTTACCTTCGCAACGGATTCCTCTGTCATCGCGCCTGGCGCGCAACTGAAAAAGTTGGGTGGGGGATATTCATTCACCGAAGGACCCGCGGCCGACAGTGATGGCAATGTGTTCTTCACCGACGACCCAAACAACCGGATCGTTAAGTGGAACGCTGAAGACGGGAAATTTTCCGACTGGCTCAAGCCAGCGGGACGGGCGAACGGTACTTACTTCGACAAGGCCGGCAACCTCATCACCGCTGCCGCTGAGAAGGGCGAACTATGGTCCATCGCGCCCGACAAGAAGGTCACGGTGCTGGTGACGAACTTCGGCGGCAAGGTGTTCAACGGCCCGAATGACTTGTGGGTTCGTCCAGACGGCGGCATCTATTTTACCGACCCTGATTTCTATTCGGATCACGACAGCAACACGCGGGTAGACGGCCAAGACGTCTACTTTGTCACGCCCGACCACAAGACCGTCACGCGTGTCACGACCGACCTCTTGAAGCCCAACGGCATCATTGGTACGCCCGACGGCAAAGTGCTCTACGTGGCGGACTATGTCGCGGGCAAGACCTACGCCTACGACATAAATCCCGGCGGCGAGCTCGCGAACAAACGCCAGTTCTGCAACATTGGTTCAGACGGCATGACCATCGATTCCGAGGGCAATGTCTATCTCACCATGGTCTGGGTGACTGTATTCGATAAGACGGGCAAGAGGATCGAACGTATCGAAGTACCTGAAACGCCGACAAACGTGACCTTTGGCGGCAAAGATAACGACATGCTCTTCATCACCGCGACCAGGAGTGTTTACGGCCTCAAGATGCGGGTGAAGGGGATGCGCCAGTAGCCCCTCCAATCGCGATACGGTGATTGGGACTGCTGATCAGCGAACAACATCAGGGCTAGCGGCCATCAATCGAAGCCGCATCATAGGCCGAAGACATGACCGTACCCCCAGTATTTCGGTGCCAGTGCATTCTATTCTTTCCCCTTGCGCACCGCCCGCCTGGCCGGCTTTTTTGCCATTGGCTTTCCCGGCTTTGGCCCGCGTTTTTCAGGCTTGAGTGCCCGCCCGGTTTTCTTCTCCAAAGCCGTCACAAAGGCAGCGCTGCCACGCGGCCGCCCGATGGTTTCGTCCTCACGGACAATAAGATCCTCGCCGCCCTCCGCATCATCTCCGAGCAGCGCCCGCATGGCGGGGAAGCGGCCGAGCATCGGCTTTTTCACGGTGAGCCCGTCTTCGCCGCCCTTGAGATAAGCTCTGGCGCTGGACCAGGCCCATTGCTCTGGCTTCGCCACCATCCTGGCGGTCACCGGATTGCGCAGGATGTAGCGGAAGGCCGCGGCCAGATGGGCCTCGTCCATCACGGCAGCGCCATAGCGCCCCTGCCAGAAATGCCCCGTTTTCCTCCGCCGCGCATTGACGATGCCGGCATAGCGGCGGTGCGTGGGCGCCAGTGCGGCGCGGATGCCATCCTCGTCGGAAGGCACGAGAATGGCGTGAATGTGGTTCGGCATCAGGCAGAAGGCCCAGCACTCCACCCCCGCCAGCTTGCAGTTCTCCAGCAGCAGGTCTTTGTAGAGCCGGTAATCGGCGTCGGTGAAAAACACCCGCTGGCGGCCATTGCCGCGCTGGGTGATGTGATGGGGAAGTCCCGGAACAATCAGCCGTGCCATGCGTGCCATGGGCGGGAACATTACGCTGAACGGCGCCTCGCGTCAATAGAATGCACTGTCACCGTAATAAAATGTGATAAATGAAATGGTGATAAATGGGCCGCTCTTGCGGCCGCCTTGCTTTTCGAGCAGTCTCCCATCTTGACAGGATTGTGCCATGACCCGCGACCAGATGTTCGCCCACCTCCGATCAGCCAACGCCGTCGCCCGCGACGCGGTCGCGCATGGCCATCATCCCTTCGGCGCAGTGCTGGTCGGCCCCGATGGTGCGGTCCTCATGCGCCAGGCCAATATCAACACCGTGCGCCACGCCGAAACCGAACTTGCGCGCCGCGCGGCGGATGCCTATCCGCGGGATTTTCTCTGGGCCTGCACGCTGGTCTCACCCGGCGAACCCTGTGCCATGTGCGCCGGAACGCTCTATTGGGCGAATATCGGCCGGCTGATCTACGGCTTCGAGGAGGCCAAGCTTCTGGCGCTGACGGGCGACCATCCCGAAAACCCGACGATGAGCCTCTCCTGCCGCACCGTGCTCGGCTCTGGCCAGAAGCAGATCGCTGTTCATGGCCCCTTCCCCGAGATCGAGGAAGAACTCCTCGCCCCGCACCGGGATTTCTGGCGGAAGTAGGCCAATCACGGAAATCCCGGCGCCATCCGGTCACGAACTGGATTTGCACTCTGAGTCATCGTTTGCCGGGATGAACAACGGGTCGTCTACCATCGCGGCGGACCGGATTACCGGGCTTCGCGCAGCATCGGGAACAGGGGCGGTGAATCGCCTGATCGAATCTCCCCCAGTACCCGGAAACCATGGCGCTCATACAATGACTTGCTGACGGGACTGGTTGCTTCGAGATAAGCGGGCTGGTGATCGCGATCGCAGATAGCCAGCCCATGCCGCATCAATTCCGTTCCGTATCCCCGCCCCTGAAATACCGGATCGACCCCGATCAGGGGAATGTACCAGTGGGGTTCGTGCGGATGAAAACCGGCCATCTGCTCAAACAAGAACAGCACTTCGCCAAGCCTCGGCTCGGACATGTTTTGCGTGAAGAGTTCGCCGATCGGTCCGTCGTCCGGTTGCACCCCCGGCGGCAGCCACTGGGCGACTCCAGAAAAATCACCGATGACATAGGCCGAACCGTGGTCAAAGGACTTGCCGCCAAAGAGGGTCACCAGTGGCATGAATGTTTTTATGTATTGCAGCGGGTCAGGCCAGGCCCAGCGCGCCGCCGGATCGGCGCTGAACGCCATTGTCATGGCGGCTTCAAATCGATCCTTGTCCGATCTCGTAACTGAGCGAATGTTCAGCGCGTGATCCATGGCTTTTGCCGATTAAGCTTCGCAAGAAAATACATCAAAAAGGCGTATGCCGCAACAAAGCGTCCGTGCATCACCGGCACCAGGCCAAACCACCATTCGCACACAAGACGGATTTCAATCAGCCCGCCGGTGGTTAGCGGGTGTTGACCGCCTGTTGCGCCGCGAAGGCCCGCTTGTAGGCGGGCCGCGCTTCGCCGCGAGCGGCATAGGCGGCAAGCTTCGGATATTCGTCCAGGATGCCAGATGGTTTCAGCCTGAGCAGCACCGACACCATCATCAGGTCGCCGGCACTGAACCCTTGATCCAGCCAGTGCGCACGGCCGAGCCGCGCCGAAAGCTGCTGCAGCCGGTCGCGGACCCGGCCCATGACCAGCGGCAGCCGCTCCTTGCTCCATGGCTTGTCGCTCTCCAGAAGCCGGGCATTGGCGAGCTCAAGGATCGGCGGCTCCACCGAGTTGAGCGCGGCGAACATCCACGTGATCGCTCGCGCCCGCGCATGCGCTTCGTCTGGCAGCAGGCCCTGATGACGCTCCGCGATATGGAAGACGATCGACCCCGTCTCGAACAGGGTGAGGCCGCCCTCCTCGTAGGTTGGAATCAGGCCGAACGGATGCAGCGCCAGATGCGCCGGTTCCTTCATCGCCCGGAACGGGACGAGGCGGACCGCGTAAGGCTGGCCCACTTCCTCAAGCGCCCAGCGCACCCGCGTATCCCGCGCCAGCCCCGAGCCGCCATCGGGCGACCGTTCAAAGGCAGTGATGGTGATGGTCATCGTGCGGCTCCTTCCTCTCACGCTTCGGCAAAGAGGCGCGGAAAGAGCACGTCAAGTGAGGCGACGGGGAAGCGGAGTGAGACTGGCCCTTTGGGCGTTTCCGAAGCCAGCAGCCCGTCGGCGATGACATCATTGAAAACGCGCCGCGCCGTTCGTTCCGGCAAGCCGGTTATGCGCGGGACTTCACCTCTTTCAAACGCGCCGCGAATGAGAGCTTCTTCCATAAGGCGGTACGCTTCCGGTTTCAGGCTATCGCTGCGCTCCACGTAATTTTTGAAGCGCTTCGCCAAAGTGTCCAGCTCAAACAGGCTTGCCATGAAAGTCACCTGATCCAGGCAAACCCGCAAAAACCAAATGACGAATTGAACAAGTGCCGCTTGCGAAAGATTGCCTCGCCCATCAAGGTCTCCCTGTCTTGGCGTATCGGCATGATCCATCATCCGCTTGTAGTCACCGCGGCTGTCGAGGCCGCGTGCAAGTCCGCGCGAAATGGACCAAAGACCATGGGCACCTATGCCTGCCGATTGCGCCATGGCGTGACTCATCAATCGGCTGACGCGTCCATTTCCATCAGGAAATGGATGAATGAAATTGAACCGGTGATGCGCAGCGGGAATTGCCAGAATGCGCCCTGCCTTGCCTAGGCGATCAAACCGGTAGCGCTCGGAAAAATAGTCCATGAATCGCGCAACATGTTCACTCGATGGTGGCTGGTGCCTGCCGACTGCAACATTATGCGCTTCTCTGGAACGCCATTGGCCGGGCTCCATGCGGAATTGACGGCCGGTACCGCCGATAGTGAGCATTTCATCCGAAGCATCTTCATAAAAGGCACGGTGAAGCCACAGGATAAATTCCGGTGAGGCAGGTTCGGGTAATTGCTGCCCGAGAGCCATGCGATCAATTTCGCTTTGAACGCGGACATGCGCAGCTGCTTCGATCTGAAGATTGCGCCGCCCCTCGTCCGCATCAAGTTTGCCGGCAAGTGCCTTCTCTATGTCGGCGGGACGCGTGTTGTTCCCTTCGATCAGGTTGCTGTAGTAGGTGTTCATGATACGGACCAGACTTGCCAGGCTGGCGGCTGTTCGTTGATTGAGGGCACTGTCCAGTTTGGCGGTAGCTGCCGACAATTCGGACAGCACATCCGATACAATTTCGGGAACATCTTCCAGACGCGCCGGTTCGATTCTCTGCGGTGTTTCCAATATCACGATTTGGCCGATCTTCCTTCCTAGCAAGGTCCTGTATATAGACGCATATTATTATTACCAAGACGTAATTGGCCGATCTCTTGGCCGGTCACTGCCGCAGCCGGATGCTGGACTTCTGCGGATCGACGGGAAGTTCATTCTGCAGCAACCATCGCTAATCTGGTCGGCCAGATTTCCGAATAATTCCATTGCATTGCCGTCTCGAGACAATGGACAGCACCGACAGCCCACGCATAACATGCGGGGCAGATCAAGCGTGCCTGTGGGAGGAACCATGCCAGCCAACAACTATCCGAAACTTCACAACGCCATGTGGCCGGGACTGGTCGGCAGGGGATCGAAGGAAATCCCGGCGATCGATCTCGACACGATGATCGCCCACACCGTCAAGGCGGAGGTCAACGGCGTGAAGTTCGATGGCATCGACATCTTCCATGCCGCCCCTCACACCAACATCGATTTAACCGATGACGAGGTGAAGAAACTTGGCGCCAAGGTGAAGAAGCACAACCTGGTGATCGGCTCGATCGTGGCGCCCGTGTGGCCGCCGGTGGGCGGCGGCTCGGCCATGGGATCGGCATCCGACCGCAAGAAGTTCGTCGCCAATGTCGAGAAGTCCTGCAAGCTGGGCAAGCGCCTGCGCGAGCTTGGCGTCAGGCCCTATGGCGTCATCCGGATCGACTCAGCCACCAGCACGGCGGAATGGGCCAAGGACCCGGCCGCCAATACCAGGAAGATCGCCAGGACCTTCCGCGAGGCCTGCAGCGTTGCGGCGGACTATGGCGAGCGGCTCGCCTGCGAGGGCGAAATCTGCTGGGGCGGCATGAACTCATGGAAGGACATGCTCGACACGCTCGAGGAAACCGGCCGCCCGCAAACTATCGGCTTCCAGGCCGACATGGCCCATACCCTGCTCTATACGATGGGCTACAACGCGCCGAAGTCGCGCCTGCTTCCGGGAAAATATGACTGGAAGGACAAGAACGTTCTCGATGAGGCGCTGAAGAAGATGACCGATGCGTTGAGGCCCTGGACCATCGACATGCATGTCGCCCAGAACGACGGTACCGTGAAAGGACTGGGCTATCACGACAAGACCGGCCACCACTGCGAAGTTGATGACCGGAACGGCAAGCTCAGCATCACCAAGCACGCCGGATTTTGGTTGCGCGACCGCGAGGGCGGACTGATGAAGGCCTTCCGCCACATCTGCTGGGACGGCTGCATGTTCCCGCCCGAAGTGATGATGAACCCCAAGACCTGGACCAACATCCTCGCCGCCATGATCAAGGTGCGCGAGAAACACGGCTGGGTGGCTTGAGATGGGATGATCCTTTCGCGCCACCGCTGGTGGACGGAAAGGTCCCTCATCCCCCTTCGGGACCTTCTCCCACGCAAGACGCGCGGGAGAAGGCGGCAATCTCGCAATCTTTCGCCTTCTCCCGTCTGAAAGATGGGAGAAGGTCCGCGAAGCGGGGATAAGGGCTTCTTGCTAAAGGCAGAGAGAAGAACAATTCAAGTGCAAGACCAAGGAGCAAGGCAATGACCAGGAAAAAACTCAACATCGGCATGGTGGGCTATGGCTTCATGGGCCGCACCCATTCCAATGCCTTTTCGCAGGTCGGCCATTTCTTCGACGTGCCATTCCAGCCTGTGCTGAAGGCGGCCTGTGCCCGCGACGCCGGAAAGCTCAAGGCCTTCGCCGAACAGTGGGGCTACGAATCGACCGAGACCGACTGGCGCAAGCTGGTCGCGCGCAAGGATATCGACGTGATCGATATCGCGAGCCCCAACGACACGCATCTTGAAATCGCCCTCGCCGCAGCAAGTGCCGGCAAGATGGTGATGTGCGAGAAGCCATTGGGCCGCAATGCCGGCGAATCCTCACAGATGGTGGACGCCGTGGAGAAAGCCAAGGTCGCCAACATGGTCTGGTACAATTACCGCCGCGTGCCGGCCGTGACCCTTGCCAAGCAGTTGATCGATGAAGGCAAGCTCGGCAAGATCTTCCATTACCGCGCCAAGTTCCTGCAGGACTGGACCATTTCAGCCAACCTGCCGCAGGGCGGACAGGGCCTGTGGCGGCTCGATGTTGGCGTGGCAGGCTCAGGCGTCACCGGCGATCTCCTCGCCCACTGCATCGACACCGCCATGTGGCTCAATGGCGGCATCGCCAAAGTCTCCGGCATGACCGAGACCTTCATCAAGGAGCGCATGCATACAATTACCGGCAAGACTGAAAAGGTCGGCATCGACGACGCCAGCCTGTTCCTCGCCCGCTTCGACAACGGTTCGCTCGCAAGCTTCGAGGCCACCCGTTACGCCCGCGGCCACAAAGCGCTCTATACGCTTGAGATCAATGGCGAGCATGCCTCGATTGCCTGGGACCTGCACGACCTGCACCGCCTGCAATATTTCGATCACCGCGACGAGGGCAAAACGCGCGGCTGGCGCTCGGTGCACATCACCGATGGCGATCATCCCTACATGGGCAAGTGGTGGGTGCCGGGCCTGCAGATCGGCTACGAGCACACCTTCATCCACCAGGTGGCGGATTTCCTCGAAGGTGTCGGCAGCGGCAAGCCAGCCAGCCCCACCTTCCGCGATGCTCTTGCCACCGATCTCGTGACCGATGCCGTGCTCAAGTCAGCCAGAACCGGCCAGTGGGAAAGTGCGAAATAGGGTTCCTTCCCTTCTCCCCGCCGGGGAGAAGATGGCGCGGAGCGCCAGATGAGGGGGTCTCTCCGTGCAAAGGGTCTATCGCAGGAACGCGCGGAAGTGGGTCAGTCTGAAATCGAACGGGATTGACATGACGAAGGAACTGGGTGAAGCCCGCCCGATTGCCATATATGATGACATGGCAAACCGGTGGAGCGTTGCTATGTCTGAACTTGAAGTTTTCCACTTTGACGACGATCGACCCAATTTTGAAGCATTTGCACGGAATAATGGATTCCGGCATTGGCTAGCGTCGGACCTCGTCAGGATGCTTGAATACCCTAGTATGCTGGCTATCAAGAAAGCCATCAATAGGGCGATGGCTGCTTGCGCGAATCTTGGCGTTGCCATCAAAGACAATTTCAAGGAAATTCAGACCGAGGGAATTGGGGACGATTGGTGCTTGTCCCGGTTTGCCTGCTACCTAACCGTTATGAACTGCGACCCCAGGAATAAGAGGGTTGCCGCCGCGCAGGCATATTTTATCACTACGGCAGAGGCATTTCGACAATATGTGCAGAACGCAGAGGGTGTCGAGCGCGTACTAATTCGCGGGGAAGTATCCGAGCGTGAAAAGTCCCTCAGCGCGTCGGTCTATGGTCGTGGTGTGCAGAATTATGCGTTCTTTCAGAACGCGGGCTATCGCGGAATGTACAACATGAATTTCAGCGAGCTTCAGAGATTCAAAGGCTCCCCAGATGGCCGCTCGATATTGGATTTCATGGGTAAGACCGAATTGGCGGCTAACCTGTTTCGGATAACGCAAACCGAAGAAAAAATTTCCAAGGAAAATGTTAAAGGGCAGCGAGGCCTAGAGAAGGCCCATGAGACCGTGGGCAAGGAGATCAGAGACACGATGCGGAGAATTAGCGGGACAACGCCAGAAAACTTGCCGTTGGATGGTGATATTCGCGTTGTTAAGAGTGGCCTCAAGAAGGCTGGACGTGAGTTTGCAAAGATTGACGGCCACAAAGGCAAAACGAAGAATGATAAGTAAGCATCCCAAGCGACCGCGCGATCTATCTCAGCTTGCCAAAATGATGGATGATATTGCCAGCGGCATCCAGCTATCCCGATGCAACGGATAAAGCCATACGAATTATCACGAACGGCTCCGGATCAGGTCGGCGCCTTTTTCCGCGATCATGATCGTGGCGGCGTTGGTGTTGCCTCTGACCATGGAGGGCATGACCGAAGCGTCGCAGATGCTGAGGCCCGCGATGCCATGAACGCGGAGGTCCGGGCCGACGACAGCTTCGGCATTGCTCCCCATGCGGCATGTGCTGGTGGGATGCCAGATGGTTGAAGCATTGCGCCGGACATGGTTTGCAATGTCGGAGTCGCTGGCAAACTCGGGCTGCGCCGGACCAGCGCGAATGCCGTCAAAGGTTTTTGAGTTCAGCACGTCCCGGGTCCATTTCACCTGGCCGATGCTGAGACGCAAATCGTCCGGGTCCGACAGGTAATTTGGATCGATCAGTGGCGGATCGAGCGGGTTCCCCGAAGCAAGTGTCACGCTGCCCCGGCTCTTCGACTGGCAGGGCCAGCCAACCACACGGAACCGGCTGCGGTCAGGGGCACCGTCCGTGCGATAAAATTCGGTGATCCCGGGTGTCAGGACGCTTTGGCACTGCGGATATTCGGTGCCGGGGTCGACCGAGAAGAATGCACCGGCATCGAGAAAGAGCGATGCCAGCAGGCCGCCGCCGGTCTTGTCAAATTCATCCAGCGCCTCGTCAAAGGTAGCGGGCACCTTGCCATAGACGGCATCCGGGTCTTTGATAAAGACCGACAACGAGCCGACGCCCAGATGATCTTCGAGGTTCTGGCCGACACCGGCGATATCCGCAATCACCTCGATGCCATGTTCGGAAAGTTTCGGCGCGGGTCCAAGGCCGGAAAGCATCATGATATGGGGCGAACCAATTGAGCCTGCGGCGAGGATGACTTCGGCCTCCGCCCGTACCGTCTCCTGGTGACGGCCCCCGGCCAGATACTCGACTCCCACGGCGCGGCCCTTTTCGATGACAATGCGGGTCACATGGGAATTCCTGATGACGGTCAGGTTGGCGCGGCCGAGAACCGGATTGAGATAGGCCTCGGCGGTGCTCGACCGCCGGCCATTGCGCTGGGTCGCCTGATAATATCCGCAGCCTGCCTGGGACCGGCCATTGAAATCGCCATTGAACGGCAAGCCCATACCCCTTGCCGCCTCGATGAAAAGTGCGCAGAGCGGATGGCGGTGCCGGTTGCTCTCGACGCCCAATGGACCCGATTGGCCATGGTAGCCGTCATGGAAATCGGCGTTGGTTTCGGCCTTCTGGAAATAGGGCAGGACGTCGGCATAGGACCAGCCTTTATTGCCCATCTGCGCCCAGCGGTCATAGTCGCCCGCGTTGCCCCTGATATAGATCATGTAGTTCAGGACGCTGCTTCCGCCGATCACCCGGCCCCGCGGATAGGCAATGCGGCGGTCAAACAATTGCTTTTGCGGAACGGTCGTAAAGGCCCAGTCGGCCCTGGTGTTCTGCAGGCGGGGTGCGGCACCTGGCACTGCCGCAAGACGGCCATCCGCTTCGCTTCCCGCTTCTAACAGAACGACCCGGCACTCCGGGTCCTCGCTTAATCGCGAGGCCAGCACACAACCCGCCGACCCACCTCCGACAATGACATAGTCGATGAGACGGTTCATTCTGACTTCCGATCCGGGTGCCTTGCCATGAGATTAGCCCGGCGCTTGCGAGAGTCCAGACCGGGATTTTCGCGCGAGAGGTCTATCGCTGGAACGCGCGGAGAAACCCCTCACCCTGCCCTCTCCCCCAAAGTGGGCGAGGGGAAATAAGCCGTAAGCCCCGCCGCATAGCGCTGCCAGTTCTGCACGTAGCGTTCGGCCGCATTCCTGAGCCGCGCCGCTGCTTCCGGCGTGATCTCCTTTACCACCCTCCCCGGCGCACCCATCACCAGCGAATTGTCGGGGATGTCCTTGCCTTCCGGAATCAGCGCCTTGGCGCCGATCAGGCAGTTCTTTCCGATCCGTGCATTGTTGAGAATGACGGTGCCAATGCCGATCAGCGTGTTGTCGCCGATCGTGCAGCCGTGCAGCATGGCAAGATGGCCGATGGTGCAGTTTTGGCCGATGCTCAAGGGTGAGCCCATGTCGGTGTGCAGTACGCAAGCATCCTGGATGTTCGAACCCTCGCCGACATCGATGAGCTCATTGTCGCCGCGCAGCACCGCATTGAACCACACACTCGCATGGCGTTGCAGCCGCACCCTGCCGATCAGCGTGGCATTGGGCGCAACCCAGTACTGGCCTTGCGGCGGAAGGTCGGGAGCAATGCCATCGAGAGTCAGAATGGGCAAACGAAATCCTGTCAGGTAACGCCGAAAACCTGGGTCAGGATAAACACGCCCTGCAGGAAACTCCAGAGACCGCAAACACCAAGTGCCGTCACGCTGAGAACCGGCCGCTCCCACCGGAGCTCAACCGCCTTTTGCGCCAGGATCAGCGGCACGTGCAGGACCAGGACCGCGACCTTGAGCGGGGTTGCCAGGCTGCGCTCCGTCAGCAGGTAGAAATCGGGCTTCTCGCCCGTCGCCATGGCCCAGATGCTGCCGGTGACGCCACCACTCACAATTCCTGCCGATACCGCCAGCAGGAAGGCGAAAATCAACATGACCAACCTCCAAACGTCTCATTCCAGCACAGTCGCGGAATGAATTGTTAAACATTTGGAGGCCCCTGCAAGCTGAAGGCCGTTCCATGGTAGAAAGCCCCATGAGCCAGCACCACCAGAGCCACCGCCTGCGCCGCACCCGCGAGCGCTCCGCCGCGGCTGTGCTGGTGCTGGCGGCGATGCTGTTCATGCTCGCCGCAGGCGGCATCCTGGCCTTCTATTTCATTCCCAATCCCTCCCTGTTGTGGCGCCGCAGCGCCGAAGCGCCGCCGCCCAACCGGCACGTCGAGATGGACCTGGAGGGCACCCGCTTTTTCCTCCCCGAGCGCCTGATTGCCCGAACCGAGCGGTCGTTCCTCGGCGGGTTGCAGCACGTCGACCTGTGGTTTCCCTGGCCCTATGAACCAGGCGCCATGCCGGAAGCCCGCGCCGACGATGTGGCGCCCGAGGACCGCGTCTTCGTGTCGATCGAACCAAAAAGCGATGACAAGCTGCCGGAAGAACGCTTCGATGAAATCTATAAGGTCTATCTATTGCAGGGCTCGCCAGCCGAAGCCGGGCTGACCCGCTTTCCCTTCGATCCCAAATCGCCCTATGCCGATTCAGAGCTTTATGTCACCGGGGAAAACCCGCCCGCCATGATCATGCGCTGCGACCTCAGGCGCTCGACCTTGGGACCGATGCTGTGCGAACGCATCATCAATCTGACGGACACGTTGCGCGCGAGGATACGCTTTGCCAAGAGCCGCATCACTGAATGGCAGGGCATCGTCTCCACCGCGCGCCAGCTGACCGCCGGCTACATGCGCCGGGCCGAATGATCACTCGAGATCGAAATCCAGGATCGCCATGGAGAAATTGTAGGACAACTCGCCGTCTTCCTCGTCCTTGAAGATCACGCCGATGAACTCTTCCCCGATATAGACCTCGCAGGAATCATTCTTCTGCGGCCGGCGGCGCACCTCGATATTGGCGGCCTGGAACCTGGTGCGCAGGAAACGCGTGAGCTTCTTGATTTCATCCGGCTGCAAGGCGGCTTACTCCTGTTAACAATTGCGCCCCCTCCTAGCGTTTGGACCGCCGGGGCACAAGCCTACAGTGTCTGGGCCGGTTCGGGCTCCACTTGATGATCCATGGCGCGCGCCGGTTCCTCGCAGCCGGCAAAGCCGACGATCTTTGCGGGAACCCCGGCGACTGTCCGGTTCGGCGGAACATCATGCAGCACCACCGAGCAGGCAGCGACGCGCGAGCAATGCCCGACCTCGATATTGCCGAGGATCTTGGCCCCTGCACCTACCAGCACGCCGTGCCTGATCTTGGGATGACGGTCGCCCGAAACCTTGCCGGTGCCGCCCAGCGTGACGCCTTGCATGATCGACACATTGTCCTCGATCACCGCCGTCTCGCCCACCACGATGTCATGGCCGTGATCGACGAAGATGCCCTTGCCAAAGCGCGCCGCCGGATGAATATCGACGCTCGCGATCATCGATGACCGGCTCTGCAGGTAATAGGCAAAATCGGTGCGGCCAAGCTGCCACAGCCGGTGCGCCATGCGGTGCGTCTGGATTGCCTGGTATCCCTTGAAGTAGAGCAGCGGATCGATATAGCGGTGGCAGGCCGGATCGCGTTCAAATGTGGCGATGATGTCGGCACGTGCGGCAAAGCCGATTTCGGGTTCCGACTCGATTGCGTCGGCAAAGGCCTGCATCACCAGGTCGGAGCCGAGGTCGGCATTACCGAGCCGCTGCGCCAGGCGGTGTACGAGCGCATCTTCGAACCTGTCATGGTTGAGCACGGAACTGAAAATGAAGCCGCCGAGCGCCGGTTCCTGGCGGGCCAGTTCCTGGGCCTCGTCCCGGATACGGTCCCAGACCGGATCAAGCTTCTCGATGGATTGAATGTTTGCCGAAGTGCGCGACATGTCTGATCTCCTGAGGCACCAGTATACCCGGAATTTCACCTTATATAGGGGCCCCAACGAAAAAGTGAATGACGGCCCGCCCCGGACTTGCGCGCCGCAAGGGGCCGGGATAGGAGCCCTCCATGGTCCAGACAGCATCGGTTTCGCCCTTCATCCAGACCCATAGCGACGGCGCCACAGGCTGGCTGATCCTCAACCGGCCGGAGCGCCGAAATGCGCTCAACCGTGACATGTGGGCCGCCATTCCGCGGACCATTGCCGGTCTCGAATCGCGGCCGGAAACCCGGGTGATCGTCGTGAGAGGTGCGGGGGAAGAGGCTTTCGCTTCCGGAGCCGATATCACCGAATTTGCCGAAAGCCGCCAGGACGCCACGGCGGCCACCACCTATGAGGCGCTCAATGGTGCCGCCTTTGCGGCCATCCGCGCGGCGTCAAAACCGGTGGTCGCAATGATCCATGGCTTCTGCTTTGGCGGCGGACTGGCATTGGCGCTCGCCTGCGACCTGCGCATCGCCTCGGACAAGGCCATGTTTTCACTGCCCCCTGCCCGCCTCGGCCTCGCCTATCCGCTCGACGGCCTGGCCGACCTCCTCGCCACCGTCCCGCTGGCGACCGCCAAGGAGATGATCTTTACAGCAAGGCGCATGGCCGCCGCGGACGCGTTGACGGCCGGTCTGGTCAATCGCGTCGTGCCAGGCGACAGGCTGGACGACGCAGTGGCCGAACTCTGTGCCGAGATCGCAGCGGGTGCGCCCTTGACGATCAAGGCCTCCAAGGCCGCCCTTGACCGTCTCGCCCGAAGGCCGGGTGCTGCATCTGTCGAAAAAATCGCCGCATTGATGGCCGCCTGCTTCGAAAGCGCCGACTATGCCGAGGGCCGCGCCGCCTTCCTTGAAAAGCGCAAGCCCAAATTCAAGGGCGTCTAACGTGCCTTGAGCGCCAGCCAGATGCCGCCTGCGATCAGGAATGAGCCGCTGGCAATCTCAACAGCCCGGACCCGCGACTTTGACAGCCAGCCGCCGAGCCGCCCTGCCGCCACCGCGTAGGCCCCGTCGAGGATCGTCGCCAGCACCATGAAGGTGAGGCCCAGGAAAATCAGTTGCCGCACAAAATCAGCTCCTGGTGTGATGAACTGCGGGATGAGCGCGCCAAACAGCAGCAGCATCTTCGGGTTGGACAGAATCACCACGAAGCCTTGCAGGAAGAACCCGCCTACGGGCGGCGGCACAACCCGCTCCGGCGACATCAGCTCACCCTTCGACATCAGCAGCTTGAGGCCAAGCCACACGAGATAGGCTGCCCCTGCATATTTGAGCACATCGAACCAGAATCCCATGATGGCAATGGCGGACGCCAGTCCGAAGACCGCAATGCTCAGCCACACCACGAGGCCAGCCTGCGTTCCCGCAACATTGAGAAGCCCGGCGCGCACGCCGTGGCGCAGGCTGTTGGCGATGATCACGGTCACCGTCGGTCCCGGAACCACGATCAGCGCCGCGCAGGCGAGGCAATAGGCAAGATAGGACTCGATGCTCATGCACTCACCGGGAAGGCCAGCCAAGCCACAGACCGGCAACGATCAGCAGGCCGCCGCTGGCAAGATCGATCCATCTGAGGCGCGGACCGGAAAGAAACGTCCGCGCCTGGCCCGCGAGGTAGGCGAGCAATGCGCCAACAACAGCGCTGACCAGGATGAACGTGGCGCTCAGCAGGGCAAGCTGCGGGGCGACCGCACGCGAGGGATCGACAAACGG
This sequence comes from Hyphomicrobiales bacterium, assembly GCA_031373255.1. Lineage (GTDB taxonomy): Bacteria > Pseudomonadota > Alphaproteobacteria > Rhizobiales > Aestuariivirgaceae > JANMMJ01. The sequence goes on along the minus strand of JANMMJ010000003.1, from coordinate 31,577 downwards.
CGGAAGGAACGCCGCGAGGAACAGGATCACTTCCGGGTTGGCCACCGCCACCAGAAATCCATCGCGGAAAAGCTCGCCCGTCGGATCGGTGCCGTAATCTGATACCCGGCCGGCATTGCGTATCCGCGTGACACCGAGATAGATGAGAAACACCGCACCGCCGAACCTGATCCACTCGAACCACTGGTGCATCGCCTGGGCGATCCATGCGAGGCCGAGCGCCACGACGGCCAGAAGCAGGACGAAGCCTGCGACATTTCCGGAAACCGTAATCAGTCCGCCACGCACACCATAACCTGCGCTATTCGCCACGATCACCGACATGGCGGGACCAGGCTTCAAAAACAGCAGCAGACAGGCGCCAAGGAAGGCGGCGAGAAGATCGGGAGACATGAAATACTCTATCCACAGCGGGCTGGCTTCGCCAAGCCCTCAGTCCTCGGGCAGCGGTTCTTCTTCACCGGTTCCGGCGGCCGGAACCTGCGGTTCTTCAACCCTGACCGGTGGTGCATTGGGATCGCGGCAGCCGACAAGCCAGACGTCATAGACCGGATGCTCGACTGCATTGAGCGCCGGGCTTTCGGCGAACATCCAGCCCGAGAAGATGCGCTTGCGGCTGTTGTTGAGCTGCACCTCGGTGACTTCGACAAATGTTGCCGTCTGCGGCTCTTCGGTGATTTCGCGGGTATAGCAGACATCGGGTTTCACCAGCAATCCGCCGAACTGCTTTTCCTGGCCGATATTGATTTCAAACGTGGTTGTTTCGCCGGTGATCTTGTCGAGTCCGGAAAACACCGCAATCGGATTTGCGATCTGCGCAGCAAACGCCGGTCCAGCCCAGAACAGCGGGATGGCAACCAGCCATGTCCGGATCATGCTCTGATACCGCCGGGACTTTGCCTTGTCATTGTGGCGGGTCTTGCGGAGGTGGTGCGTCGCCAGGCGGCTGCGATGCTGGTCCCTCCGCCGCTGGCTTGTCGAACATCGACTTGCTGATCAGGGTCCATATATCGATGGCGCCCTGCGTGTAGGACAGCATGTCGCCGTCCTTGAGCTTGGTGTCCGATCCGCCCGGTTCAAGTGACACGAACTTCGCCCCGAGCAATCCCTCCGAGGTGATCTTGGCGGTCGCATCTTCGGAGATCTGCACCTTCGGATCGATCGACATGGTCACTACCGCCTGGTAGTTCTCCGGGTTCAGCGTTTCTTCGACCACCGTTCCGATCTTGATGCCGGCCATGCGCACATCGGTTCCGGTATTGACGCCTTCGATATTGTCGAACTCGGCGATGACCTTGTAACCGCCCCGCCCTTCCGCCGCACCCGACGCATTATAGGCATAGGCAAAGAACAGCCCCGCAACCGCCACCACCGCGGCGCCTATGATGGTTTCAACCGTACTGTTGTTCATGGGTATCCGTCGCCTCGCATTCCGTCATCTACAGGCCGAGCGAGTTTCGACACAACCCGGAAAATGTGGCGGGAAAAGGAATCAGTTTATTCCGGTCTCCAGGCTTCGTAGTCGGGGGCAGCATGTGCCGGCCTTGCCGTCATGATGCTGCCGGGCGGACGATAGGCCTGTGCCGTGCCGGTGAGGTTTGGAAGATGCGGCTTCTCCCACTCGTGCGGTGTGTAATCATCCTTTGTTGGCGGCGTATCAGTGCGATGCTGCATCCAGCCATACCAGCCCGGCGGAATGGAAGATGCCTCGGCATAGCCATTGTAGATGACCCAGCGCCGCTCGGGGATCGATTCGGGCAGCGCCGAAGGTGAGCGGTAATAGACATTGCCAAGCTCGTCTTCACCGACGCGTTCGCCCTTGCGCCAGGTAAAGAAGCGCGTACCGAGCGTTTGTCCGCTCCACCAGGTGAAGAACTGTTTCAAAAATGACATCGGTTACCCGTCCCGCCCTCGCATTGCGCTCTCAATACCAGCTAGCCGGTTGCCCACGCAAGCCATGCCTGAAGGAACCTTGCCGCCGGGGTGGCGTTTTACGCAAAGCCCGGGTTTGCGAGAGATTGGAAATGGTAAAGATCAATGCGATGGCGACTGCGCCCCGCGATGGCACGTGGGTCATGCTCAGAAGCAAGGCGTCAGGAGCAATTTACCGGATGCACTGGGACGCTGAAGGCTGGTCATGGGCGGATGCGGATGGGCGGGCCTGCAATGTGATGACCGGCACCCGCCAGCAAATCGGCAACTGGGCGAGCAGAGACGGCGTGCTGCAAGGAAACGAAGTCGACGGATGGTTCGTTTCCGCTGCGAAAGTGGTCCGTCTCGGGCAAGCCGGTCGCTCGCGGCCCTGAATGACTGGGCTTGCCAACACGGCCTATCTGCGCAAGCATTCAATTTAACAAAGCAATTATTCGCAGAATTCCACACAAGCACGCGGAAGGGCATTATGAAGCCAGCAATTGGTGATTGCAGGGACAACAGTGCAGGCACCGGCTTTGGTTCCAGGCTACAACTGCTTGCAAAGTCGCTTGCCGCAGCAATGGCCTGTTTTGTGGCGCTGGCAATTGGCGCGCCGGTCACCAGCCTTGCCGACGACGTGACCGTGCGGGTCATGACGCAAAACATGTATCAGGGCACCAATTTCGAGAAAGTGCTGGCCGCCACGGACCTGGCGGAATTTGTGCTCGCTGTAACTCAGACCTATCAGGAAACACTCGCCAGCAAGCCTGCCGAACGGGCGAAGGCTGTCGCCCGCACGATCGCCAGGGAGCGCCCCGATATTGTCGCCTTGCTGGAGGCAGGCATTTTGCGCACCGGTGCGGCACCTGCAACCGACGTGGCGTCGGATCAGCTTCAGACCGTTCTCGCCGAATTGCGCCGCTTGGGACAACACTATGAAGCGATCGCCATATTGCCCGGCACCGACCCCGAGGCGCCAACCCTGTTAGGCTTTGACGTCCGTCTGACGGATCGCACAGTTATCATCGCGCGGGCCGGTCTCGCCGGGCTTCGGGTGCAGACGTCGAACATGCAGGTCCAGGATTACCTCGTGAACAGCGTGATCATTTTGCCAGTCGGTCCGCCGTCGGTCAGCAGGGCCGGCTGGGCTTCGGTCGATGTTTCTGTCCTTGGCCGCGCCTTCCGTTTCGCGACCACCCACCTTGAGGTCATACCGCCATTCTCCATTCAAAGGGCGCAGGCGGTGGAAGCCATCCAGTCCGTTGCAAACACCAACCTGCCCATCGTTTTCGCCGGAGATTTTAACACGGTTGCAGGCGATCCTGACCATCCGACATTTCCCACCTACCAGCTCTTCGTCGATGCCGGGTTCGTTGATGCGTGGAAGCAGAAATATCCCTCCCTGCCCGGTTACACCTGCTGTCAGGCCTCGAATCTGCTGAATCCTGTCTCGGCGCTGAACCTCCGCATCGACCTCATACTGACGCGTGGCGCCGTTTCGGTTGAGAACATCAAGGTCATTGGCGACCGTGCCAGTGATCGGACAGCGTCAGGACTTTGGCCATCCGATCACGCAGGCCTCGTGGCGTCGATAAGACTGGGTGGAGCGCATTAGGTCCATATTTGCCTTATCCCCACATCCCCTCGTTTCCGCAATAACCGAGGCCCCAATTTCCCGGATTGGGGCCTCTATCCCGCTGCACTTGTAGCGGCCCGTTTTGGTTTTCGCTGCTACGCTGGCAGCAAGTCGATCACTCTCATGATTGCAGCGACAGAACCTTTGTTGGTCGCTTCCTCGTGCGTGTCTTTCCCGCAAGCATAGACGTCGCCACTCTTGCACGTAAACTTCATGTCTCCCTGGGTGATCTCCAACTCACCTTCAATAACAGTGCAGACCATGTCATTGGGCATCGGTTCGTCTGGCCATGTCGAACCTGGCTGAAACACAGTATCAGACAGTTGCACTTGTTTATAAGCGGGTATCATGGACTCTCGCTTGCCAAGCATTATGACACGCACACCTGGATGATATTCTTTGCCCTCATCCGGGCCATACATTGCGGCCATCGCTGGCGTTGTCAAAGTAACCAAGGGTGCTGCGGCGACTGTCAAACCGAATGCCATCGCAGACCTACGATTAATGTCGTTCATCACAGAATACTCCCATGTTTGGCGAGCCGAGTGCGCGCGTGAACAATCCATACTCCAAGCACACAACTGTCAAATCAACTTGGAGCATGTCATTTAATTGAACCGGGTTTCAGTTCCCGAGGGCGACTCGATTGAGTGCCCAATCAAAGTAAATCGGTGTCGGACTAGCCTGCTGAAGGTCTCCGCCTTCCAGTCCGCATGGATCACGGACTGGCGAGGATCAGCGTTTGCCGCTCGCTATCGGCACCAACCCCGGCGATGATGCGGATGCCGGTGGCAGCCCGGAGCAGCGCCTGCACATGTTGCGCCTCATCCGGCTGGGCTGGAACCGGCGAGGGAATGGCATAGAGGCTCCAGGCCTTGCGCAGCCTGTCTCGGGTGAGGCTCACCGTGTGGATGCGCTGGTTGCTGACACCATCCGCCACCTGGAAGCCGGTGCGCCACACCCTGAGCACCTGGCGCTGCCCGGTCGGCTCGGCCGCGTCCTTGGTGAAGGTGAGGTCGGCCTGGCGGCCCTCGTGCAGAGCGGGGCGCGGCGGCATCTCGTCAAGCGGCCTGCTCGGATCGAGATAGAGCATCGCCTGTTGCCACTTCCAGGGTTCGACCAGAGTCCATCCATCTTTTTGCAGCGCCGATGAGAGTTGTGCAGTATCGCCGGCCCATTGCGCGATAAACGGCTCCTCGATCCGTCCGCGGAGATCGATCCGCCGTGGCGGAACACTGGCCCATCCGCCAGACTGCCATTGCGCCAGATCATACTGAATCACCGGGCTCTGCACGGCATAGCGATCGAGGTTGAAATCGAAACTGCGGTCGACATGGGCAAAGCCCACCCCGACAAAGGCGAGCAGCGAAGCAGCGGTAAGGCCGAGCGGCATGATGCGCCGCGGCGGCACCGTTTCGATGGCAATGCCGAAGGCCGCCGTCATGACCGCGCCGAACAGGAAGCCTGCGAGAACATCCGAAAGCCAGTGCGCCCCGAGATAGATCCGTGAATAGGCAATCGCGATGATGGCGATGCCGCAGGCCGCATAGACCAGCGCCTGCCCCCATCGCCCCATGGACCGGCTGGCCAGCACCGCGAGAATGCCAAACGTCACGGTGGCGTAAGTCGTGTGGCCGGAAGGAAAGCTGAACGTTTCCGAAAGACCGATCAGTTCTTCGGGCCGCGTCCGTTGCAGCCACAGCTTGATGACGGGAACGAACAGCCGGGCAGCGATCACTGTCACCGCGACGGAAATCGCCGCCCGCCAGGCCCGGCGCCAGCACAGCCAGGCGATCATCGCCAGCGCCAGCGCAATCATTACGACGCCGTCGCCCAGCATGGTGATCACCACCATGATCTGGTCGGCCGGCGCATTGCGCAATTCCTGCATCATGTTGTGAACCGAAACGTCCATGTTCATGAAGGTTGATTGCGCAAGGAAGCTGAAGGTGATGCGGACGAGCGCGATCAGCGCGGTAATTGCGATTGCGGCGAACACCAGGATCGCCACCGAGCGCGGGTTGCGTGGTGAAACGGCACGGCCAAATCGCCGCCACCACCACCATTTCTGCACCATGGCCCAGTTCGAGATGACGGCCTGCAGCCGCTCCACATAGGGTCCAAGGCTTCCGACCACCAGCCGGATGACCCAGCCGGTGACGAACATCAGGACGATGAGCACCAGGAGAACGACCAGCAGCCGGTCGGAAAGCTCACCGGCAAACGCCAGCATCTGCCCGGCGAGAACGCCCGGCAGAATATGTGCCCCGGCCCACACCAGGCCGGACGAAACGTTGACCGAGGCAAAAAACGCCTGTCCCATGCCGAACATGCCGACGATCCCCGGCACGACCGCCTTCACCCCCGGCACGAACCGGCCGATGGCGATCGACTTTCCGCCATGCTGCCGCACGAATTCTTCGCCCCTGGCAACGAGCGCGGGGTAACGGTTCAACGGCCAGAAGGTCTTGAGCCGCTCGCCGAACAGCCGCCCTGCCCAGTAGGAGAGCTGGTCACCGACGATCGCACCGATTGCCGTTGCCAGGAACACCGGCCAGAAGCCGAGGTGGCCGGTCCCCACCAGCATGCCCGCACCCACCAGAACCGCGGTAGAGGGGACAAACAGCCCGATGATCAGCAGCGCCTCGCCAAACGCAATCAGGAATACCAGCGTGATGGCCCATTCGGGATTGTGCGAAAAGTAGTCGAGATAGGGCTGTATCGTTTGCATGCCGTTCGACTGTCGTCCCTGCCACCTGTAGGTCAGCCACAAATGGCCCCTTGGGCCCACTTTGTACAGGTCAGGATATGCGCTTAAATTGCTAAATGCTGGCTAATTCTGTGGCATTTTTGGGTGGCGGATATCTTCTCCGGCCTTGCAGGCGTGCTTGCGCAGCGGCACCTGATCATAAACATTTGTCGAGACTTTTCCGATCTGGTCGGCACTGACGCAGGGCTTTTCCACGCGCGGCGCCCGTTTTCCCAGCACCTGGGCCTCGAAGGCTACGGCATAGGGAAAGTCCAGCATCCAGTCGTCGTCATGGCCTTCCCAGTTCATCGCTTTCACCTCCAGGCTGAGGAGCGTGGATGCAAGCAGAAGCAGCGGAAATCTCGACATGGGAGCAATCATAGCACGCGATTGCGGCGGACGGTACGTGGCTTCACCAGAACGTCATCACACTCTGCCGCGATTCGCCGGACTGGTTGCCGGGATGGCTGATTTAGGCACGCATCATCTACAACTTTAAATAAATTTAGAGTCAAAACACCATTACACCGTGCTTGCGTTAACCTTCGCTTAACCAAAAATATTCATGCCCGGATGCAGCTTTTTCATTGACGTCTTTTCCCTCACCACGGCCACCCGCTTGTGGATAGCGGGGACGCCTTGGCCTAACCCGGTGAAACTGCTTGTGCTCTCGCCAAGAATCGGATGGATTTGGGTTATCCACAAGGGCCCGGCATCTGTGGACACCATATGTTGTAGTAAGGTTTTGTTAACACACTAGGCATTGACATTTTAGGCTCAGGGGCTACCTTATAAACCAACGGCGGGGGCGCTGAGGCCGGGGGTGATATCCCGGCACGGAAGCACATTAAGACCAAAAAAGCCGACTTTGATCTGCGGAAACAGTAGCTTCGCAGAACGGGGATTTGTGGCGTCAAAACACGGGTGGGAACGAGCTCGTGGGCGTTTTCGTGCGCTCACGGTGTCGAGAAGTGATTGAAAGAGGGATCGAGAATGCACATTCAGCGTCAATTTACGAAGGCTGGTCAGGATGCGTATGAGGGGATCGACTTCCGCAAGGCGGTCAGCGAGATCAAGAACCCGGATGGATCCGTGGTGTTCCGCCTCGAGGACATCGAGGTGCCGGCCCATTGGAGCCAGGTTGCCTCCGATATTCTCGCCCAGAAGTATTTCCGCAAGGCCGGCGTTCCGGCGGCATTGAAGCGCCTCGAGGAGGAAACCATCCCCTCCTGGCTGTGGCGCTCGGTGGCCGACGACGAGGCCCTCTCGTCCCTGCCCGAGGCAGATCGCAACACCGGCGAGCGTTCCTCCAAGGACGTGTTCAACCGGCTTGCCGGCACCTGGACCTATTGGGGCTGGAAGGGCGGCTATTTTGACGGTGAGGACGACGCCCGCTCCTTCTACGACGAGCATTGCTACATGCTGGCGATGCAGATGTGCGCTCCCAACAGCCCGCAATGGTTCAATACCGGCCTGCACTGGGCCTATGGCATCGATGGTCCCGGCCAGGGCCATTATTATGTCGATTTCGAAACCGGCAAACTGACGAAATCGAAATCGGCCTACGAGCATCCCCAGCCCCATGCCTGCTTTATCCAGTCGGTTGGCGATGACCTGGTCAACGAAGGCGGCATCATGGACCTGTGGGTGCGCGAGGCCCGCCTGTTCAAATATGGCTCGGGCACTGGCTCCAATTTCTCGCATCTGCGCGGCGAGAACGAAAAGCTCTCTGGCGGCGGACGTTCCTCCGGCCTGATGAGCTTCCTCAAGATCGGCGACCGCGCCGCCGGCGCCATCAAATCCGGCGGAACCACCAGGCGCGCCGCCAAGATGGTCGTGGTCGACATCGATCACCCCGACGTCGAGGAATATATCGACTGGAAAGTGAAGGAAGAGCAGAAGGTGGCGGCACTTGTCACCGGCTCCAAGATTGTCAGGAAATACCTGACCCAGATCATGAAGGCCTGCGTCAATTGCCAGGGACCGGGCAATGACTGCTTCGAGATCGAGAAAAATCCCGCCCTCAAGCGCGCCGTCAAGGACGCGCGCCGCAACATGGTGCCCGACAATTATATCAAGCGGGTCATCCAGTTCGCCAGGCAGGGCTTCACCGAACTTGAGTTCGACACCTACGACACCGATTGGGATGGCGAAGCCTACCGCACTGTCGCCGGCCAAAACTCCAACAATTCCGTGCGTGTAACCGACGACTTTCTCAAATCGGTTGAACTCAATGGCGACTGGCACCTCAAGGCCCGCCTGACCGGCAAGACCATCAAGACCACCAAGGCCAGTGCACTCTGGGACAAAATCGGCCATGCCGCCTGGGCTTCCGCCGATCCCGGCATCCAGTTCCACACCACCATCAATGACTGGCACACCTGCCCCGCATCGGGCGAGATCAGGGCCTCCAACCCCTGCTCCGAATACATGTTTCTCGACGATACCGCCTGCAACCTCGCTTCGCTCAACCTGCTGCGCTTCCGCAACGTGGAAACCGGCAAGTTCGACGTCGAGGCTTACGAGCATGCGGTTCGCCTGTGGACCATCGTTCTCGAAATTTCGGTGACCATGGCGCAGTTTCCTTCCAAGGAGATTGCCCGCCTGTCCTACGAGTTCCGTACGTTGGGCCTGGGCTTCGCCAATATCGGCGGCTTGTTAATGACCGCTGGCATTCCCTATGACTGCCACGAAGGCCGCGCCATCGCCGGCGCACTTTCGGCCATCATGACCGGTGTCTCCTATGCGACCTCCGCTGAAATGGCCAAGGAGTTGGGGCCCTTCCCCGGATTTGCCAAGAACCGCGACCACATGCTCCGCGTCATGCGCAATCATCGCCGCGCCGCCTATGGCGCTGCCGTTGGTTACGAAGGTGTGAGGACCGCCCCGGTTCCGCTTGACGATGAAAGCTGCTCCGACAAGGACCTCGTGACGCATGCCCGCAAGGCCTGGGATCTCGCCGTCAACCTCGGTGAAGCCCATGGCTATCGCAATGCCCAGGCAACGGTGATCGCACCCACCGGCACCATCGGCCTCGTCATGGACTGCGATACCACCGGCATCGAGCCCGACTTCGCGCTGGTGAAGTTCAAGAAGCTGTCAGGCGGCGGCTACTTCAAGATCATCAACCAGGCGGTGCCGGAAGCGCTCCGCACCCTTGGCTATGTGCCTGAGCAGATCGAAGCCATCGTCTCCTACGCGGTCGGCAACGGCACGCTGGATGGCGCACCCGCCATTTCCCATGCCCAGCTTCGCGCCAAGGGCTTTGGCGACGAGCAGATCGGCAAGATCGAGGCCGGCCTTGCGTCTGCCTTCGACATCAAGTTCGTCTTCAACAAGTGGAATCTTGGCGAGGATTTCTGCCGGAGCGTGCTCAAGCTGAGCGATGCCCAGCTCAACGACTTCGGCTTCGACATGCTCGCCGTTCTGGGCTTTTCAAAAGCCGATATTGATCGCGCCAATATCCATGTCTGCGGCGCCATGACGCTCGAAGGCGCACCCGGCCTCAAGCCGGAGCACCTCGCCGTGTTCGATTGCGCCAACCCCTGCGGCCGTCTCGGCAAGCGTTATCTCTCGGTTGACAGCCATATCCGCATGATGGCGGCAGCCCAGCCCTTCATCTCGGGCGCCATCTCCAAGACCATCAACATGCCCAACGACGCCGCCGTTGAGGACTGCAACGCCGCTTACATGCTCTCATGGAAGCTGGCGCTCAAGGCCAACGCCCTCTATCGCGACGGCTCCAAGCTGTCGCAGCCGCTCTCCGCCCAGTTGATCGCCGATGACGAGGACGAAGACTTCGATGCCGTCGAGACGCTTATGGCCAAGCCGCAGACCCAGCGGGTTGAGCGCGTGGTCGAGAAGATCGTCGAGGTGATCCGCGGCCGCCAGCGCCTGCCCGAGCGCCGCAAGGGCTATATTCAGAAGGCCATCGTCGGCGGCCACAAGGTCTATCTCCATACCGGCGAATACGAAGACGGCAAGCTCGGCGAAATCTTCATCGACATGCACAAGGAGGGTGCCGCCCTTCGCGCCATGATGAACAATTTCGCCATCGCCGTATCGGTCGGCCTCCAGTATGGCGTGCCGCTCGACGAGTTCGTAGAAGCCTTCACCTTCACGCGCTTCGAGCCAGCCGGCATGGTCCAGGGCAACGACTCGATCAAGAATGCTACGTCGATCCTCGACTACGTGTTCCGCGAACTCGCCATCTCCTATCTCGGCCGCAACGATCTGGCCCATGTCGAGCCCTCCGAGATCGGTTTTGATGCGCTTGGCAAGGGCGTCGACGAAGGTCCGAAGGTTCCGGCGAGTCGCGTTGTGTCGTCAGGCTATCTTCGCAACCAGAACCTGACCAACGTTGTTGTGATGCCCCAGCCCGGCACGACGCTGACCATGGCAACATCGCCCGCACTCGCACTCCAGATGCGCGCCGCCGAATCGATCGGCAACACTGCGATCGCCGAGGTCCACGTGCACGAGCATCATGAGCAGCATATCCATATGCCGGCCCTTGACCGCCGCGTCGAAGCCCGCATGAAGGGCTACGAAGGCGAGAGTTGTTCGGAATGCGGCAACTTCACCATGGTGCGGAACGGCACCTGCCTGAAGTGCGACACCTGCGGCGGAACGAGCGGTTGTTCGTGAACGATGAGAGCCAAACTCGGGAGAGACTTCGGGGGTAGGCGCCACGATGGAAATGGCTACGCTGAACAGGCTCGAGCCTCGGCTCAACCTTCCCACCGCTTGAGTCCGAGCCACTTCTCCATGCCGTTATAGTCCCGGTCATCGTGGATGAGCGGTACGTCATTTTCGACGCACCATGTCGCGATGATGACGTCTATCGTTCCCCGGACCGTGATGCCCTTGCGCCGAAGCAGCCGGTAATTGTCTGCCGCCAAGAAGGCGATGGAAGGACCGCAGAGCGTCATAACCGGAATCAACTGCAAGTCCCGCTTGAGGTCTTCCAACTGACGACCGTCGCTATACCCTTGCAGCAACTCGACCAAGATCAAATCGCCGATGAGCACCCTGTTCGTTCCGAGGGCGCGATCCAGATCAGAAGCTGCAGATGTTTCCCGATCTCTCAGAAAGTCAATCCAGGCCGACGTATCAGCCAGAATCATTCGCTGCGCCGCATCGCATCGAGATCACCTTCCCAGTGAAGCTTACCCTTCAGCTTGCGAATTGACCTCTGGCCATCAATTCTCACAAGGAGCTCCAACGCCTTTTCCACGGTTTCCCGTTTCGTCGTGGTGCCGGCAGCTTTCATAGCTTGTTTAAGCAGCTTGTCGTCGATTTCGATGTTGGTGCGCATATGCCTTGGCCATGTGTATAATTTTGCATTCTATACACATCTGGCAGCAGAATCAACTGCTCATCATAGGTCAGCGCACCTGAAACTGCTGTAAGCCGATCGTCGCAATGGAAGATGTAGCAATCGCAGCGCTTCGAGGCTTTCGCCTGCGCAAAACACCTGAAGACGAACGAAGGAGTGGGCCGGCAAAGTTAGTCATCGCGAGTGCCGCGCATCGGCGTCAGAGAGAACTTCGCTCCGGTATAAACCGGAAGCTATCCTTGCGCTTGTTGCCAGACCAAGCCCTGCCATGAGAAGAGAGAGATATCGCGCATCGGTTGCTCGAGCAAATGCGCGCCGAATATCTGGAGGGACGAAGTACGCGGCTCTCGACCCTTGGCCAGGGCAATCAAGGTCTCGATTCACGGCTCTTGCCTGTTCTCGCCAAGATATTTTCACATTTTTTTCAAAGCATTGCGAAAATGCAACACTTCCCCTTCCCTGCCCAATGGACCTCTATCACCCCGGAATCGCCTATGCTCCGTATACGGATTACCGGAAAACCAGCCCGGATATTGGGCTTTTTACCTTCGATGAGCCCATTTTCCTCCGTTAACGGATGAATTTCCCAGCGACAGGAGATTAACGGCTTATTAGGTTTCCCAAGCGATATACAAGATGTTGACGGCATATTGCCGAATCACACAAACGGGTAGAGAACACGCCCTTATGACGGCACGGAATGGAACCGAATCGTATCTGCGATCACCATCTGAAACGTCAATTGTGAGTGCTGCCCGCGTTGTGGGGCTTCAACCATCTAGGAGAAAAGCACATGGCTGCTGCTAAAAAAGCTACCAAGAAGACCGCCAAGAAGGCCGCTAAGAAAGCTGCCAAGAAGCCGGCGAAGAAGGCTGCGAAGAAGCCTGCTAAGAAGGCTGCTAAGAAGAAGAAGTAAATTTCTTCTCATAGCTCTGAAATTGACCCCGGACGGCCTGGCCTCCGGGGTCAACTCATTTTGGGAACACGAGAGCCGCCTCCGATGCGGCACGCGCCTCAAGTCTTACTGGTAGACGTAGACCCGGGCGCCGACCTTGACCCGGTCATAGAGGTCGATGACATCCTGGTTCATCATGCGGATGCATCCCGAAGACACGGCGCCGCCGATGGACGCGGCATTGTTGGTGCCGTGGATGCGGAAGATCGTTCCGCCGATATAGAGCGCCCGCGCACCTAGTGGATTGCTTGGCCCGCCTTCCATGAAGGCCGGAATGACATGGCCCTTGGCCGCCTCGCGTTCGATCATGATCTGCGGCGGACGCCAGTCCGGCCATTCGGCCTTGTTGACGATCTTGGATGAACCGCTCCACTGGAAACCGTCGCGGCCGACACCGACCTTGTAGCGCAGCGCCTTGCCATCGGCCATCACGTAGTAGAGCGCCCGTTCCGGGGTTTTGACGACGATCGAACCGGGCTGGTATTTCTTTTCGCTCCAGTTCACCGTCTGGCGCTGCGATCCGCTGAAGATATTGTCGCCGCTGCGAACCTTGCCGCTCTTCTTTGCGAACAGGCATTCGAGGAACGAGCGGCATTCCTTTTGCGAGGCAGGCTTCACCCGGGCCACTTTCTTCGCCTTGTTCTTCTTCGTGGGTTCCACCTGCGTGGTCGCAACCTTCGACGCCTGCGCCGGGGCGGTATTCACCACGCCCACGCTGACAGCCATCGCCAATGAAGTGAATATCAGTGCAATTCTGCGCATTTTACCGTCCCGATAGATCGATTTTGTCCTGTCTTGCCGCGCCCGGAGCCTAGCCGTGCAAGCGATTCACGGCAACCGGCGGGCCGGCAAATTACCATGAGCAAGAAACATGGCTGACGCCCGCTGCTTGTTCCGGTAGTGTGATCTGTGGTGGGGGACCAACACTAACAAAGGATTAACCCTGATGACCTTACGGCGTACCGCAACCGCCTTTGCGCTTTTCACCGCACTGACATGTCCGACATGGGCGGTCGCGCAGGATGTCCCGCCGGTGGTGAGCGCCATCCTCAAGAGCTGGGAAGCGCAATTGAAGGTCAAGCCGACCTACAAGAGTGTGACCGGCGATGCGGCCAATGCCACTCTGGAAGGGCTCGAAGTCTCAGTTCCGGTCGAGGGTTCCAATGCCATGAAGATGAGCATTGGCAAGATCGAACTGAAGAACATCGCCGACAAGGGCGATGGCCTCTATGAAGTCGGTGAGGCCGTGTTCAGCGATCTCAAGATGGATATCGGCGTCGAGGGCCAGGCGATCAATGTATCCATTCCGCAATCGAACGCCCAGAGCTGGTATATAAAGGTCATTGGCGACGATCCGACCCCCGCCGAGCGCTTCCGCTCATCGATGAGCGTTGCAAGGAAAATGACCTCAGGCCCGGTCACCGTGCTCGCTGCGGGCCAGACTTTGACCGCCGACGGCCTTGAGACCAGCTGGGATGGTGACCCGGTGACGGGTGCCGGCAAGTCCACCATGAAGCTGAGCAATATCGCCGTGCCTGAAACGGCACTGGCCATGATGGACCCGACCGGCACATTGAAGGGCCTGGGCTATGCGTCGCTCTCGTTTGATCTTGGCGGCGAAGGCACCATGACCAATGACGGAACAAATTTCGGCTTCGATTTTGACAGCTACTTTGCCGCCAAGGACATGGCCACGATCAAGATCGGCGCCGCCCTGTCTGGTCTGCCGATTACAGCGCTGGCCGAGTTGCAGAAGACGGCACCGGGCAAGGAGCCCGACATGAACGCATTGATGCCGCAGTTCATGGGTGTGCAGGCAAGCCGCGTCATCTTCCGTTTCGAAGACGCCTCGATTACCAAGAAGCTCCTGCCGCTGGTGGCCCAGATGCAGGGCATGGATGAAGCGACCTTCGTGGCCAACGCCAGCGCCATGGCGCAGCTTGGGCTTGCCGAATTGAAGAGTCCGGAATTCACTGCGCAAGCCGTGGCCGCCATTGGCAGCTTCCTCAAGGACCCGCGTTCGATTACCATTTCGGTGCAGCCGGCGGCGCCCGTTCCGGTCTCGCAGCTCATGGCGCTCGATCCGAGCAACCCGGGTGCTGCAATCCAGCAGCTTGGCGTCACCGTGAGGGCCAACGACTAGGAGAACCTCCATGGCTTTACGGCGCAGGCTCGCGGCAATTCTCATTGTGATTTTGAGCCTCGCCGCACCTGCCCTGGGCGGACAGGCGGAGGAATCGCTCGTCCGCGGCTTCATCGAGCGCCTCGACAAATCACCCGGCTGGAAGGCGTCCGCAACACGCATCGGTTCCACCGCATCCCTGACCATTGTGGAAGGCCTGAAGATCGACCGCGAGGACGGGTCAGCCAATGCGGAAGTCGCGAACGTCACGCTCGACAGTTTGGTGCTTCGCGAAGGCGGCGGCATCAGCCTGCGGGGCTTCACCCTGACAGGAAGCAGGCTCTCTGGCGCCAACTGGAGCTTCACCGGCCCCGCTGTGACCGGCAAGAACCTGATCGTGCCCGGCATTGCAGACTGGAGCTTCGAGCCGAAGGCGCCGTTCACCTCGCTGGCGCGGTTCTACACCATCCTTGCCACGGCCGAGTTTTCCGCAATCGACATGCCGTCCGCCGCCTTTGCCCAATCTCTTGCGCTGCCGGATAAAGCAGGCACCTCGAAGACAACCGCAACGTATAAGGATATGCACCTTGGCGCACTCGCCGGGGGCGTGCTCGCCGGCCAGTCCGTTGCCCGTGTCGAACAGAACACCGCCATTGCCGGCACGTCGGTTACCAGCACGATGGAAAACATTGCGGTGAGTGGCGTCAGTCTCGCCGCCGTGGCCCGGGTTTTCGATCCCGCCGCCTATGCAGGGGGCAAGGGCGACGGCCAGTGGATCAAGGCTCTCGAAAGCGGCTCCTATGGCCGCATCACTGTCAGCGAAGGCGGCCGGGAACACTTTTCGATGGGGCCGATTACCATCGGCAGTATCGAGGTTCGCCAGACGCCTGAGCCTTTTGCACTCGCCTTCGACCAATCCGTTTCCATAGGCGAAAAACCTTCACCAGCAGAGATGTCGAATTTTCTTGAAGCCAATGCCTCCAATTTGTTGGGGTGGATGCGCCTTACATCGCTGAACTTCAGGAACCTCAAGGGTACATCTCCCGAAGCTGGTGCCTTCACACTCGATGACTTGGGCATTGCGGACATCTCTTCCGATGGCCTGAAGCGCCTGAACATCTCGGGCTTCGCTGCCACGGCGCCGGAATTTTCCGCCAACCTCAAATCCTTTGAGATTGGTGACATTATCTGGCCGTCCCTGAAAGCCTTCCGGCCGTTTGTCGGACTGGAAGAGAGCAAGAAGGCCGGCAGCCTCGATCCACAAGCCGCTGCAGAAGCCGCTGAAACCTTCATGACCATCTTTCCGAAGATCGGCCATATCGCACTCAGCGGGCTTTCGGCGGGCGTTCCCGGGGGCGAGCCGCTGACGCTCGACAGCTACGAGGCAACACTTTCCGGCAAATATGCGCTGCTGTCCGAGAAGACCGATTCCCGCATCGGCAATCTCACCATTCCCCATGGTATGCTTGCTGCAACGCCTGAGAGCCGCGAACTGTTCGATGCGCTGGGCTACAAAAAGCTCGTGCTGCACGCCGAGGGCACAGGCTCCTATGACGAAGCCACGGGCCGCTATGCGACGGGCACGAAGCTTGGCGTCGATGACGCCGGTGCCCTTCACATCGCCTATGCCCTTGCAGCCCTCACGCCGGCGCGTCTCACGGCGCTGCTGACACCGATTTTCATGGCGGGATCCGGCGAACCCAATCCCGCATTGCTGATGCATGCTGCTGGGCCGATTGCGCTGGAGAGTTTCACCCTGCGCTTCGAGGATGCCTCCCTCACCCGCAGGCTCCTGGCCTATGCCGCGAAGCTGCAGGACATCGACGAGCCAACCCTGATCAGCAATCTGGCCGCAATAACCCAGCTCGGAATATCGCAGATGGGCCAGCCGGAGTTCACCGCAGCGGCAATTGGCGCGATGACCTCATTCCTCAAGAACCCGCGCTCGATCACGTTCTCTGTCGCACCGGCCAAACCCGTCGAAATCCAGGAACTCATGGCCCTCGACCCCGCCAACCCTGGCGCCGCAATCACCCTCCTCGGCATCTCGGTCAAGGCGAACGACTGATCACTTCTCCGGCAGGTTCAGCCGGATATGAAGTTCGCGCAGCTGTTTTGGCGTCGCTTCCGAGGGTGCGCCCATCAGCAGGTCCTCGGCCTGCTGGTTCATCGGGAACAGCACGACCTCGCGCAGGTTCTGTTCACCGCACAACAGCATGACGATGCGGTCGACGCCGGGCGCACTGCCGCCGTGCGGTGGCGCGCCATATTGGAAAGCGCGGTACATGCCGCCAAACTTGTCAAGCAGCACCTGCTCCGGATAGCCCGCGATCGCGAAGGCCTTCTTCATGATGTCCGGCCGGTGGTTCCGGATGGCGCCGGACGACAGTTCAATGCCGTTGCACACAATGTCATACTGGTAGGCCAGGATATCGAGCGGGTCCCTGGTCTCCAGCGCCTCAAGCCCGCCCTGCGGCATCGAAAACGGATTGTGCGAGAAGTCGACCTTCTTCTCGTCCTCGTTCCATTCGAACATCGGGAAATCGACGATCCAGCAGAACTCGAAACGGTCCTTGGCGGTGAGGTTCAGCTCCTCGCCAATCCTGTTTCGGGCATCGCCGGCAAACTTGTAGAATTTCGCAGGAACACCCGCGACGAAGAAGCAGGCATCGCCCACTTCGAGTCCTAGCTGCTTGCGAATGGCTTCTGTGCGCTCCGGACCAATGTTCTTAGCAATGGGGCCCGCTGCCTCAATTCGACCATTCTTGGCTTCGCCCTGCGATTCCATGCGACGGATATCAATCATCGCCGCTCCACCCACCTTGGGCTTTTCATCAAATATCTCTTCTGCACTCAGTTGGCGCCAGAACACGTAGCCAAGCCCTGGCTGTCCCTGTGATTGCGCGTAGGCGTTCATCCGGTCGCAGAACGCGCGTGAACCGCCCTTAGGCGCGGGGATGGCCCAGACTTCGACCTTCGGATCGGCCGCAATCATGCCGGCAAACACCTTGAAGCCCGAGCCTGCGAAGTGCTCGTTCACAGCCTGCATCTTGATCGGATTACGGAGATCGGGCTTGTCCGAACCATAGGTGCGGATGGCATCGCGAAACGCGATCATCGGGAATTTCGGCGTGACCGGCAGACCATTGCCGAACTCCTCGAACACCCCGCGCAACACCGGCTCGACCGCGTTGAACACATCTTCCTGGGTGACAAAGCTCATTTCGATATCGAGCTGGTAGAATTCGCCGGGGCTTCTGTCGGCCCGCGCATCTTCGTCGCGGAAACACGCTGCGATCTGGAAATAGCGGTCGAAGCCCGACATCATGATGAGCTGCTTGAACTGCTGCGGCGCCTGCGGCAGTGCATAGAACTTGCCGGGATGAACCCGGCTCGGCACCAGATAGTCGCGCGCACCTTCGGGCGACGAGGCGGTGAGGATCGGCGTTTGGAATTCGAAGAAACCCTGGTCCTTCATGCGGCGCCGGAGTGAGTCGATGATCTGTCCGCGCTTCATGATGTTCTGGTGAATGCGGTCGCGGCGGAGATCGAGAAAGCGGTAGGTGAGCCGGATATCCTCCGGATATTCGGTATCGCCAAAAACCGGCAGCGGCAGTTCCTTGGCTTCCGCCAGCACTTCGATTTCGCTGGCGAAAACTTCGATCAGCCCGGTCGGCAGATCATGGTTTTCAGTGCCTTCGGGACGCATGCGCACCTTGCCATCGACGCGCACAACCCATTCCGAGCGCAGCTTCTCGGCTGCCTTGAACGCCGGAGAATCGGGATCGGCGACAACCTGCGTGACGCCGTAGTGATCGCGGAGATCGATGAACAGCAGGCCACCATGATCGCGCACCCGGTGCACCCAGCCGGAAATGCGCGCGGTTCCTTCGGCGTGTTCCTTGCGCAGAGCGCCGCAGGTATGGCTCCGATAAGCGTGCATGAGTCCTCGCAAAACAGCCTGAATTTGCGCGGAAAAGCGCATGGCGACCGTGATTTGTCAAGCTGGGCGCGGACCCTGCCGGGCAACGCCTCGAATTGGCGAATGCCTCCGGAAACCGTCTAGTTGATCAGCAGGCGTTGCGAGAAGCGCCCCTTGCCCTTGCGCTTGAATGGCTTGTCGAAACTGGAAAAACCGAAACCGAAGCCGCCACCAACCACGACAGTGGTATTCTTCATGCCGACCTTCTGCACCAGCGAGAACAGTTTTGCCGCATTGGCGGGTGCAAGCCGTACGCAGCCATGCGAAGCTCGCCTGCCCAGGCTCTTGACGTAGGCGCTGCCATGAATGGCGTGCCCTTCCCCGGTGAAGAAAATCGAATGCGGCATCGGCGCATCATCCCATTCCTCGGAGAAATGTTCCTCCTCCATGCGGAACGGCCGGTATTCGCCGCTTGGCGTATCGTAGCCGCTCGCCCCGGTCGATACCGGCCAGACATATTCCTGCTCGCCGTCGACAGTGACCGTCATTTCCTGTCTCTTCTTGCTGATGGTGATTTCAACCTTCGTGGCATAGGCCTCGCTGGCGAACAGCATGAGCGTGAAACCTGCAATGACTGACAGCAACGAAAAGCGCATTCCCATCTCCAACCTCGAACACCCTTCGGAATCCCGATTTGACCCATAGCTCAACACCGCAGTCAACACTATATCCAATCGAGGTGCGATTTATCAATCCAGGGGTGGATGCAATCCGCTTCACCCTCCAAGGCAAGTTGCCTCCCAAACCGTTTGAAATCAAATGATGAATTGCAATTATCCGGCGTTGGGATATTGCCCGTTGACGGACCGCCGGACTCGGACGAGTGTGGACGATCAGGAGCAAGTATGGAAATTGTTACAACCACCGCGGGCTTGGCAGATCTCTGCACACAACTGTCAGGCGATGAATTCGTGGCGGTCGACACCGAATTCATGCGTGAACAGACCTACTGGCCTGAACTCTGCCTCATTCAGATCGCTGGTAGGGAGCGCGAGGCAATCGTCGATCCTTTGGCTGAAGGCATTGATCTTGAGCCGTTTTTTGAACTGATGCGGAATGAGCGGGTGCTCAAGGTATTCCACGCGGCGCGTCAGGACATTGAAATCTTCGTTTATCGCGCTGGCGCGGTTCCCCATCCGGTTTTCGATACCCAGGTTGCCGCCATGGTCTGCGGCTTTGGCGAACAGGTAGGCTATGAGGCGATTGTCCGGAAGCTCGCCAAGGCCCAGATCGACAAGTCGTCGCGCTTCACCGACTGGTCGCGCCGCCCGCTCAGCGACAAGCAGCTGGCCTATGCGCTGTCCGACGTCACCCATCTCCGTACCGTCTACGAACACCTGAAACTTGAGCTCGACAAGAACGGCCGCGAATCATGGCTCGAACAGGAGATGACCATACTGACGTCTCCCGCCACCTATCGCACCGAACCAGAGGACGCATGGAAGCGCCTCAAGGTGCGCCTGCGGTCGCGCAAGCAGCTGGCGACGCTGGTGCAACTCGCTGCCTGGCGCGAGCGTGAAGCCCGTGACAAGAATGTGCCCCGCGCCCGCGTGATCAAGGATGACGCGATAACCGAAATCGCCATGCAGATGCCGCAAACCAAGGAGGCGCTTTCGGCTCTGCGCTCTCTTCCAAGGGGTTACGGCAATTCGCGCCACGGCGATGCAATCATCGCTGCCGTGAAATCCGCTCTGGCACTGCCAGCCAATGAACTTCCCAATTTTGTCGATGGCGCCGATGAATTGACCGACAGCGCCCAGTCTGCTGCCGAAATCCTCAAGCTCGCGCTCAAAATCGTCTGTGAACAGCAGGGCATAGCGCCAAAGCTGGTAGCCACAAGCTCCGATATCGAGGCGGTCGCAACCAGCGATTCAGCCGATGTCCCGCTTCTGAGGGGCTGGCGCCGCGAAGTGTTCGGCAATCTGGCCCTCGATCTGAAAGCCGGTTCTGCGGTCATCGGCTTCCGAAAGGGGCGCGCATCGATCATCCAGAACGACGAACTGATGCAATCGGCCGCAGCCGAATAGTCAGCCAATCTCGATCTTGGGGCTGCGCCCCATGTGTTGCGCCAGTCCGCTCAGGCGCTTCTCCACCCGTTCGCCAACCAGATCGGACAGCTTTTTAGGAAACTTGAGGATCAGCGTCTTGTTGGGGCCAAGCCTGAGACCGATGCGCGGCAACATTCCCGGCATGGCGGCAGAAAGGATGTAGGCCAGCCGCATCATGTCGCCGATCAGCAATGCCCTGGCCAGGCTGTCGTCATCCAGAAGGCGCGCCAGCCCGCTGTTGCCGAGATCTTCCATCGAGCCTTCGTAGCGGTAGTAAATGGTGAGTGCCAGAAACACCCGGCCCGGATGATCCACGCCGACGAAAGAGGCCTGCGATATCATGCCAAGTGAGCGCTCTGCCCGGTAATCCGGATGTGCCCGCCACCCGATATCGGCCAGCAGGCAGGCAGCATGCCGCAGCCGCCGCTCAACCTCCGTCTCGGCAAGCTTGCCTTCACCGTGAAGCTGATCCGTCCAGTCGCACAATTCCAGTTCGTGCTCGGACGAGCGCGCATAGCGCCTGGCGAAATCCCAGCACGACGACAGCAGAGGATCGGCATCGCGCTTGCGCCGTGCGAGGCGCGAATAAAGCAGCCCTTCGCGCACCCCATAAACCGAGAACACAACGTCCTTTGGCTTTGCATGATGCAGGAGCCGCTCCAGCACCAGAGAGCCGAATGGCATGGTTTCGGAACGGCTCTTGGACACTTCGCGAACGTCCTTCAGGGACACAGGCGAAAGATGTGCCACAAGATCGGCCACTGAACGTACCTGCTCCCGCCCGGCAGTGTAATGATGCAGGACATGCAGCGGATATTTGTTCTGAGCCATGTGCAGGCGCGCCAGGTTTCGCCAGGTCCCGCCGACGGCATAGAAGGTTCGCCCCTCAAGCTTGGCCAGTATTCCGGTCTTGGCGAATTCCTCGTCGATGATCGCACTGGCCCGGTCGATGGAACCTCCCGCCATGTCGATGAGCCGCAGCGGTCCAAGCGGCAGCGTAACGCCGTCGCGTATCCTGTTGCCGCTGACATCGATGAGTTCAAGACTACCGCCGCCAAGATCGCCGATCAGGCCATCGGCAGCCGGTATGCCCGCCACCACGCCGAGTGCCGCATAGCGCGCCTCCTCCTTGCCGGTTAGGACATCGATGGACGCGCCAAGGGCCTTTTCCGCTTCGTCAATGAAGGATTCGCCATTCGTGGCTTCGCGCGCCGCCGCCGTCGCTACGGCGTAAATTTCCTTCGCGCCAATCTGCTTGGAGAGCGCACGAAACC
This sequence comes from Hyphomicrobiales bacterium, assembly GCA_031373255.1. Lineage (GTDB taxonomy): Bacteria > Pseudomonadota > Alphaproteobacteria > Rhizobiales > Aestuariivirgaceae > JANMMJ01. Next base: position 9,559 of record JANMMJ010000003.1, on the reverse strand, counting down.
GCTTCAGTGCGCGCAGTGCCCGCACGATTCCGTCCTTGCTGAGCTTTCCGGAAATGGCGACGCCCCTGCCGAGGCCGCATAGGATCTTTTCGTTGAAAACCGGCGATGGCGAACGCCTCAGCCCGTCATAGACGACCAGTCGCACCGAGTTGGAACCAATATCTACAACTGAAACCGGACGATACTTCGGCGACTCCGTTCCAAATCCCTTTTTCTTCACGCCTTGGACCTGCTCTTCCTTCGATTGCGCGCCGCAGCCAATGGAAGATTATTATTAAGTGAGCTTCCCCGTCCAGACAGAGAAGGGTTGTTCATGAAGAATTCGTGGGCATTGAACCTGGCGCTGTCCTTGCTGGCCGTGACCCGCCGGGACGACCCGTCGGGCAATAGCTCCCAGCTCTGTTCCGTATCGCGAAAATTGGCCATCATGATCTGGCCCATGACCTGTTCATGCACTGTGGGGTTTTCGATGGGGATGAGCGTTTCCACCCTGCGGTGCAGGTTGCGCGGCATCCAGTCCGCCGAACTGATATAGACCTTTGCCTTGGGATGCGGCAGGCCGAAACCTGAACCGAAGCAGATGATGCGGCTGTGCTCGAGAAACCGCCCGACGATGCTCTTGACTGAGATATTTTCGGATAACCCCACGACACCCGGCTTGAGGCAGCAGATGCCGCGGATCACCAGGTCGATCTTCACCCCAGCCTGACTGGCCAGATAAAGCGCATCAATGATTTCGCAATCGACCAGCGAGTTCAGCTTGGCCCACATCTGCGCCGGCCGCCCGGCCTTGGCATGGGCGATCTCCTCCTGGATATGCTGCAGGAGCCGTGGCTTGAGCGTGACCGGTGAAAGGGCGATCTTCTCAAGCTCCCGCGGCGGCGCATAGCCCGAAATATAATTGAACAGCCGTGCTGCATCCCGGCAAAGTGCTGGATCGCAGGTGAAGAAAGAGAGGTCAGTGTAGATCTTCGCGGTAATCGGGTGATAGTTGCCGGTGCCGTAGTGCACATAACTGCGCATGCCGCCGCCTTCGCGGCGCACCACCATTGAAACCTTGGCGTGGGTCTTGAGTTCGATAAAGCCGTACACGACCTGCGCCCCGGCCCGCTCCAGGTCACGGGCCCACTGGATATTCGCTTCTTCGTCGAAGCGCGCCTTGAGCTCGACCAGTGCCATGACGGATTTTCCCGCCTCCGCGGCCTTGGCCAGCGCCGCCACGATCGGACTGTTGTTGGAGGTGCGGTAGAGCGTCTGCTTGATGGCCACCACATCGGGATCGTTGGCAGCCTGCAGCACGAACTGCACCACGACATCGAAGGACTCGTATGGGTGATGGACAATGATGTCTTTTTGCCGGATGGCCGCGAAGCAATCGCCGCCGTGATCGCGGATGCGCTCGGGAAAGCGCGCCACATAAGGCTTGAATTTGAGATCGGGCCGCTCGTCGAGAATGAGCTGTTTGGTGTCCGAATATCCGACAAGACCACCGCAGAACACCATCACGTCCTCGGGCACCTCAAGCTCGCTGGCAATGAAGCGCCGCAATTCCTCGGGGCAGTTCTGGTCGACTTCCATGCGAATGACGACACCCCGCCGCCGCCGCTTTATGGCGCTTTCAAACAGCCGGACGAGATCTTCGGCCTCTTCCTCGATTTCGAGGTCGCTGTCCCGGATGATGCGGAACAACCCCTCCCCAAAGAGTTCATAACCGGGAAACAGCCGCGGCGTGTAAAGCGACAGCATGTTTTCAAGCGTGATGAAACGTGCCGGTCCCGGCATCTCGGTGGCCGGCAGACGGATAAAGCGTTCCAGCTGCGGCGGAATGGGCAGCAGCGCGTTCATCATGGTGCCATCGCTTTTGCGGTACAATTGCAGCGCGATGATAAACCCGCGATTGGGAATGAACGGAAACGGATGTGCCGGATCGATGGCGATCGGCGTTACGACAGGCAATATCTGCTCAAGGAACCGTGCGTCCAGCCAGGCATTGTCCTGCGCCGTCAGATTTTGTCCGTCTTCAATCCTGATGCCATTGTCCTTCAATTCACCGCGCAATTCGAGCCACAACAGATCCTGTGCCGCCATGACATCTTGGGCAAACCGGCGCACCCGTTCGAGTTGCCGCGCCGGTGTGAGCCCATCGTCACTCAGTTCGACTAGCTGCGCCCGCACTTGGCCGACAAGGCCCGCAACGCGGACCATGAAAAACTCATCAAGGTTGTTGCCTGAAATCGAAAGGAACCTGAGCCGCTCAAGAAGTGGGTGATGCTTGTTGCGGGCCTCTTCGAGCACGCGCATGTTGAAACCAAGCCAGCTGATCTCCCGGTTGATGAACCGGGAGGGATTGCTCAGGTCCAGCGTCTCCTGATGATCGTAAGCGGCAGACAGATCATTCACCTGCAATAGTCCCCAAAAGGTGAGAATAATCCCATAATAGCAAGCACACTATGACTATTCGATGAAGAGATTTAGTTGAGCACTTCCAAGGACTTGGGTGAGAGTTCTGGCGACGAACGAGCGGCTGACTTCGGCTCTTTGCTCAAGTGCCATCCGGTCGATTTCGCCAACCGCGTGGCGCGCCGTTTCAAGCGATCGCGGCATATGCGAAATCATGTAGGACAGCAGACTCTCGTCGACGGATATCTGCCTGTCGGCAAACAGCTTGAGCAGGACGCCGCGCAAAAGCGCGTCGTCGGCAAGGCCAATCATGGCGATGGGAAGCGCGTTGAGCCGCGATGCGAGATCCGGAAGCTCGATGCCCCAGTTTTGCGGATGCTCGCGCGCCGTGAGCAGCACGTGTGCCTTGACCTCCCTCGCATGATTGAGGAGATGGAACAGCGCCTTCTCATCCAGTGCCTCACCCGGCAGGTCCTCGACCACGAGCGCCGCACCGGGGCGCAGTTCATCGACGCTTCCCGCTGCGATGCTGCTGATCGTGGCTGCATTGGCGTTTCGCCGCCACACCTCGGCGAGATGCGACTTGCCGCTGCCGGGCGGTCCCACCAGCAGCGCTGACGGCGTCGGCCATTGCGGCCAGCTATCGACAAGCGCCACTGCCGCGGCATTGGATTCAGAGACCAGAAAATCGTCCCGCCCGGATGCCACGCGATGCGGCAGGTTCAATACCATTTGGCGCTGCGCCACTATTTGGTCTTCTTCTTTTTCCCGGCGGCAACCACGGGCGTCACCACTGCCATAGGCGGAACGCCAAGGTAGAGCGGGCTCTTCATATATTGGGAGATGGCAAATCGGATCAGCACACCGGCAGCCGCCGCCAGTGGCACGCCCATCAGAAGCCCGACAAACCCAAACAGGTAGCCAAAGGCAAACAGGGCAAACATGAGCCAAACGGGATGCAGCCCCACGCGATTTCCAACGAGTCGCGGCGACAGGAAATTGCCTTCGAGAAACTGGCCAACTGCAAATGCCCCGCCAACCAGGAGAATCGGGAACGTGTCCGGCCAGAATTGCACCAGCGCCATGCCGACTGCCGCGATCCCGCCGATGATCGCGCCGACAAACGGAATGAAGCTGAGCGCGCCCGCCACAAGCCCGATCAGAAATCCAAAGTTCAAACCCAGCAGCGTGAGGGTAATGGCATAGAACAGTCCGAGAGTGAGACAGACGGTGCCCTGCCCGCGGATGAAGCCAGCCATCGCATCGTTGATCTGCCGCGCCAGGCTGCGGATCGTCTCAAGATGTTGGCGTGGCAGGCATTGATCGACCTTCGCCACCATCCGGTCCCAGTCATTGAGAAGATAGAAGGCAACGATTGGCGTGACCACCAGCAGCGAAATCACGTTGACCAGGGCCAGGCCGCCTGACCACACCGAGGTGAGCACCGTTCCGGCCCACTGCGTCGCGCCATCAAGATTTTGCTTCAGCCATCCGGCAACATCCGTGCCCGACCCGGCCAGCGAGTCCTTGATCCATTGCGGAGCGGACCTGTCGAACAGCTGGACGAGACTGGTGATGAGCGTGGGCAGATTGTTCGCCAGCTTGCTGAACTGATCGGAAAGGATCGGCAGCGCCAGCAGCAACACGAGAATGATGGCGAGAACGCTGCACACCAGGATAATGGATGTCGAAACCAGCCGCGAGAAGCCCGCGCGCTCAAGCGCGTCGGCAACCGGATCGAGAAAATAGGCAAGCGCCAGGCCCGCGAGGAACGGCAGCAGGATATCGCTGAACAGCCACATCATGGCGATCAGCGCCAGGAAGGCAAAACTCCAGAATGTAAACTGCCGCTGCAGGCTCATGTGCCGGGACTTTCACTGCTGCCATTCGCCATATGTCGCACCCAGTCCCGCATGTAAAGTGCGCCCGACGCCACCGTCAGCAGCGCCACGGCGAGCATGCCCGCCACATAGGCGCCGTCAAGTTCCTGGCCAAGGCCACGCGCCGCGAGAAATACGCCGGCGAGAACGATCTGCGCGGCGGTATTGACCTTGCTGACCATAAGCGGCCGCATCTCCATCGGCTTTCCCAGCAGCATGTTGAGGATCACGCCGCCGACGATCAGCACGTCGCGCGACACCACGAGAATGACCAGCCACGCGGGAAACACGAATTGCATTCCGAGTGTCACATAGATCGAAACCAGCAGCAGCTTGTCGGCCAATGGGTCCAGCATCGCACCTAGTTCCGATTTCAGGTGAAAGCGCCGTGCAATGAAGCCATCGACCCCATCGCTGATCCCGGCCACGATGAACGCCAGGAAGGCCAGCAGGTACTCGTCCGAGATGATCAGCCACACCGTCAGCGGCACAATGAGAATACGCCCAATGGTGATGATGTTTGGAAGGCTCATCGGCATAAGTTTGACCCATGGCCTTTCGCTCTCAATAGGGCTGGAGTACCCATGTTTCCCCAACCTGGTTGAGTTGCAGCCCGCGTCCCGCCAGTGAGCTTTGCAGATCGGGAATCTCCAGAGCATACGCCAGTTTCACGACGGCGCCCGAACCGGCGATCGAGGCGACATCGACTGCGACAATTCCGGGCGTACCGATCAGCCGCGACCTGATGGTGTTCCACTCGATGACCGATGCAAAGGGCACCGACACGGAAATATGCTGGGGACCGGCCGCAGCCATCGCCGCCCGGCGTTCTGCATCCTTCCTGGCTTTTTCTTCCGCGGCAAGTTTGACCCGGGTCACGCGCCACTTGTCGATCATCACACCATGAAAGCGTTGCGCCGCCAGGGCAAGCGAACTTTCGACCGTTCCATCTTCCGCCAGATAGACCTTGTCGAAGGTCACCGTGCCGAGCGGCGTTTCACCGAACATGACGGCCCGCACGCCGCCTTCCGGCGTGGCTTCGGCAATGGCGACAAGGATGGCTTTGGTCTGGTAGCGGATCATCAGTGATTCCAGCTTGACCGTATTATTGGCGAGTGCCTCTTCCGCCGTGATCGCCTGCGTATCCTCAAGGTCGCCCAGCGGAATGATAACGGGGACCACCGCCTGTTCCGCCTTGAGGTCCACCCACACCTTCTTCCATGGGTTGTCTTCCCAGACGACCGCGCCTTGCGCCGTCCTCCATACCGGCAGCAGCACAATCGGCGGCGATTGCTCCTCGACGATTGGCAAGCCGTATTCGCCGAACAGTTCACGCACCTTGTGCGGCAGGAAACGCACCGTCAGCTTTCCGATGTAGCGGCCGGGGCCGGTGCGTTCTTCTTCGATCGAAAGCGAGCGCAACAATTTGCCAACGTCTTTCGCCGTCAGCTTCTCGAATTTCGCAACCGCCTCCTGGCCGCCGAATCGTTCTGCCAGAACCCGAAATCCCTTGATCTGTGCTTCGATGATCGCCTTGTTCTTGGCCGTTGTGGCATCGGTATCGGTGATGTCGACGTCAACCCCGGTGACCGCAAACAGATTGGTTTCGATAGGCGCAGCCGCGCGCGCGGCAAAAGCCATGCACCCCAGCAGCAGACCCATGACAATTGCTCGCCAGATCATCCGGATCGGCATTCCGGTGAAAACTCCATGCTACCCGCCCCCAAAGCGGCATTCTCTGCTTTATTCAGCCGCCGCTTCAAGCTATGCACGCGGCTCCATGGCATAGTCATACATTTGAGGCAAACTAACGGCATGACCGACCGCAAACAAGGGCACAATGCGGGCGTTTCCTACGCTGATGCGGGCGTTGATATTACGGCTGGCAACGATCTGGTGGAAGCGATCAAGCCGCTGGCACGGGCGACAGCGCGGATCGGTACGGATTCGGCGCTGGGTGGCTTCGGCGGCCTCTTCGATCTGAAGGCATGTGGCTACAAGGATCCTGTCCTCGTCGCTGCCAATGATGGTGTCGGAACCAAACTCAGGATCGCGATTGAAACTGGCATTCATGGAACAGTGGGAATCGATCTTGTTGCCATGTCGGTCAACGATCTCGTCGTCCAGGGTGCCGAGCCCCTGTTCTTTCTCGACTACTTTGCCACCGGAAAACTCGATGTGGCTTCCGCTACGGACGTCATTGCCGGTATCGCCGAGGGATGCCGCCGGGCTGGCTGTGCATTGGTGGGTGGCGAAACGGCGGAAATGCCGGGCATGTATCATGGCGACGATTTCGATCTCGCGGGCTTTGCCGTGGGCGCTGTGGAGCGCGATCAAATCCTGCCGAGAAAGACCATAAAAAGTGGCGACGTCATCCTCGGCCTTGCTTCCTCGGGTCCCCATTCCAACGGCTATTCCCTGATCCGCAAACTCGTGGAAATGAGCGGACTAACCTACTCGTTTCCGGCCCCCTTCACACCAGACAAGTCCTTGGGTGAAGCGCTGCTCGAACCGACGCGCATCTATGTAAAGCCGCTGCTGGCGGCGCTTCGTGCCGGCGAGGGCATCAAGGCGCTGGCCCACATCACTGGCGGCGGTTTTCTGGAAAACTTACCGCGGGTGTTGCCGGAGGAATTTGCAGTGGAAATCGAGCTGGACAGCGTCCCCTGCCCGCCCGTCTTCGGCTGGCTGCAACGTGTCGGCAATATTGCCGAGCGTGAAATGCTGCGGACCTTCAATTGCGGCATAGGTATGATCGCCGTCGTTGGGCCTGAAAGTGCGGGAGATGTTGCATCGCTTCTGCGCAAAGAGGGCGAGAACGTCGTCGAACTCGGCCGCATCGTAGAGCGCGCGCAGAACGGCGAACGCGTGTTGCCACGCGGACGTCTCGCACTCGGATGAAAGCCCGCAAGCGGACCGCCATTCTCATTTCGGGCCGTGGCTCCAACATGTCGTCGCTGATCGCGGCGAGCCGAGCCAAAGACTATCCTGCAGAAATTTCTCTCGTCATCGCCAACACACCCGATGCAAAGGGTCTCGAAGTTGCGTCATCCGAAGGCATTCAGACCCGGTTGATCGACCACCGTTCCTTTGCGCTCCGCAGCGCTTTTGATGCGGAACTGGATCGGGCATTGAAGGAAGCAGGCATTGAACTCGTCGCTTGCGCCGGTTTCATGCGGATCATGACACCCGGACTTGTCGATGCGTGGCGCGACCGCATGATCAATATTCATCCTTCGCTCTTGCCATCTTACAAGGGGCTTCACACCCATGAGCGCGCCTTGTCCGATGGGGTGCGCATCCATGGCTGCACGGTGCATTTCGTCCGCCATGACGTGGATACAGGACCGATCATTGCCCAGGCCGCAGTGGCGGTTCTTCCTGAAGATTCTCCCGCATCGCTCGCAGCACGCGTTCTTGACGCCGAGCATCGCCTTTATCCCGAAGCATTGGCCCTCATCGCGAGCCAGTCCGTGCGAGTTGAAGGGGAACAACTGGTCTGGAAGAAGCGCTACACCAATCCGGAAGCGTTTTTCGTTCCGCAAATCTGATGCCAATCGACGACAGAAAAACAGAAGATGTGATGCAGATGACTTATATTGATGGCTTTGTCGCCGCCGTGCCGACGGCAAATCGCGATGCCTACCTCAAGATGGCCAAGGAAATTGCCGCAGTCTTCAAGGAATGCGGAGCGCTCAAGGTCGTGGAGTGCTGGGGCGACGACGTTCCAGATGGAAAGCTCACTTCCTTCCCGATGGCCGTGAAAACCGAGCCCGGTGAAACAGTGGTATTCTCATGGATCGTCTGGCCATCGCGCCAGGCGCGTAACGAAGGCAACAAGAAAGCCATGGCCGATCCCCGCATGCAGCCGCCGGGGACCGATATCTTTGATGGCAAGCGGATGATCTATGGAGGATTTGAGATTTTGCTCGAAGCCTGAGGTCAGGCGAAGACGTCGGTCATCTGCACGCCCTCTTCGGCCTGCACGCGTTTGTTCCAGTCACTGAGAAGTTTCGCGCGCCGGGCCGGATATTTGTCTTTCTGCGCCTCCGCCGAGATCATGCGATCGGTCCGGAACGAACGGAAATCCTGCCGCAGTTCGCACCACGCAATGACGATCCGACTGGCGTCGAAATAGGCAATGGCGATGGGCCATATCAGCCGCTCGGTGATGGCACCCTCCGCGTTTGAATAGCCAAGCAACACCTTGCGGCCTTCGCGAATGGCCGAGCGCAAGTGCCCCACATCGATCATGTCGGCAAAGACCGGCCGTGGCGGAATAAGTAGCGTGGCGTCGTAGAGAAACGGCTTGAGTCCGGCGGGCAGCACCGTGCCGATCTTTGCAACCGTGTCCATGGCGGCACGCGACAATTGCGTATCGCCGCGCCGGGCCACCCAGCGCAGACCTAGCATGACGGCTTCAAGTTCATCGACGGTGAACATCAAGGGCGGCAGGTCATAGCCTTCGCCCAGCACGTAGCCGACGCCGGCCTCGCCCCGCACCGGTACGCCTTCACCAATCAGCGATGCAATGTCGCGATAGACCGTGCGCAGCGACACTTCAAGTTCAGCCGCCATCGTCTCGCCCGTCACCGGCCTCCGGTGGCGTCGCAAGATCTGGATGAGCTGCAGGAGCCGATCGGCGCGTCTCATGCTGGGAACCTACTGCAAGTCTGCTGACACCATGATGTCAGCAGCATGGCAGTAGGATGGGTCAATTGCAATTGGAGACACGACATGATCACACTCTATGCAGGCGGCAGCCACTTCGGCCTGCCCGACCCTAGCCCGTTCGTAACCAAAGCCGAGATGCTTCTGCGTTTTGCCAAAATTCCCTTCACGGTCGAAAAGGCAAGTTTTGGCAAGGCGCCCAAGGGGAAGATCCCCTACATCGCGGATGAGGGCATCTTGATTGGTGACTCGACATTGATCCGGCTGCATCTCGAAAAGCGCTATGGCGCCCGTTTTGACGCCAACTATGCCGAATCCGAGCTTGCCAATGCCTGGATGGTCGAGAAGATGCTCGAGGAGCATCTGTATTGGCTGATGGTCTACGAGCGCTGGGCCATCGAGGCAAATTTTCGCAAAGGCCCCGCTTTGTTTTTCAATGCAGCACCCGCCCCGATCCGGCCATTCGTGCGAATGCTGGTGAAGCGGCAGGTGCGGAAAAACCTCTGGGCCCAGGGCCTGGCGCGGCACACCGAAGCTGAAAGATTTGAACTGGGCAGGCGCGACCTCGACGCCGTGGCCATTTTCCTCGGGAGCAAACCCTATCTTTT
>JANMMJ010000298.1:0-3020 GCA_031373255.1 Hyphomicrobiales bacterium | reverse complement strand
GCGACTCCCTCCCCGCGCAAGCGGGGGAGGGATGACTGAAAGATATCACATGCTCCACTATCTGAAACATCTCTTTGCACCCGAAACCAAGCGCTCCGCCGCGGCTTCTCTCATGGCGCTGCATGCCGTGGGGCAGCCGCAATGGACGCCGCGCAACTATGCGAGCCTGGCCCGCGAAGGCTATGTTGGCAACGCAATCGGTTATCGCTGCGCCCGCATGATCGCCGAAAGTGCTGCAAGTGTGCCTTGGCTGCTCTACGAAAACAACAGGGAGCACGACACGCATCCGCTCCTCGATCTCCTCGGCCGGCCTTACGCGCAGGGCTCCGGCCGTTGCCTTCTCGAAAGCCTTTACGGGTTTCTCCAGATTGCCGGAAATGCCTACCTCGAAAAGGTCGAACTCGATGGCAGCTTGCGCGAGCTGCATGTGCTGCGGCCAGACCGCATGAAGGCGGTGCCCGGCTCCGATGGCTGGCCCGAATCTTACGAATACTCCGTCAACGGAGCATCACTGCGGTTGCCCGGCGAAAGCGTCCTGCATCTCCGCCTGTTTCATCCGCTGAACGATCACTATGGCCTTGCGCCCTTTGAGGCGGCGGCCCGCGCCATCGACACCCACAATGCCGCCAATGCCTGGAACAAGGCCATGCTCGACAATGCCGCAAGGCCCTCGGGTGCTCTGATCTTCAAGGGCAGCGATGGCCAGGAAACTCTGACCACTGACCAGTTTCAGCGCCTCCGGCAGGAGCTCGAATCCTCCTATCAGGGCGCGCGCAATGCCGGACGCCCGATGGTCCTCGAAGGCGGCCTCGACTGGAAGGAGATGGGCTTCAGCCCCGAAGCCATGCAATTCAGCGAGGCCAAGAACATGGCGGCGCGCGAAATCGCACTGGCCTTCGGCGTGCCACCCATGCTGCTTGGCATTCCGGGCGACAACACCTTCGCCAATTATGCCGAAGCCAACCGCACCTTCTGGCGCCAGGCGGTGCTGCCGCTGGTGGCGCGCACCGCCGAGGCGCTGGGCAACTGGCTGGCGCCGCATTATGGCGGCGGCCTCCGCCTCGGCTTCGATGCCGACCAGATTGAAGCACTCTCGCCCGAACGCGAAGCCCTCTGGGCGAGGCTCGCCTCCGCCGATTATCTGACCACGGACGAAAAACGCGCAGCGGTCGGCTACGGAACCCGCAAGGGCTGATAGCCCTTCTTACAGGAACATCCTCATGCAACATCACCGGCCGCAGCTTCGTGGCACGCGGCCGCTTGCCGTGATCGCCGAAACCGGCGTGTTTGTCGGCTACGCCTCGCTGTTCAACCGCGCCGATGCATCGGGCGACATCGTTCTGCCCGGGGCGTTTCGCGACAGCCTCGCGCAGAAGGGCGTTGGCGGCATTCGCATGCTGTTCCAGCACGATGCCGCCGAGCCCATCGGCGCCTGGCTCGACATCGCCGAGAACCACCGCGGCCTCATCGTGCGCGGCCGCCTCAACACGAATGTGCAGCGCGCCCGCGAGCTTCTTTCCCTGCTCGACCAGCGCGCCCTCGATGGCCTCTCGATCGGCTTCAAGACCATCAAGGCGAGCCGCGACCGCGTGACGGGCCTCCGCCGCCTGCACCGCATCGATCTCTGGGAAATTTCGCTGGTGACGTTTCCCATGCTGGCCGGTGCCCGCATCAGCGACGTGAAACGGCGGGCCGCAGCCGAACTTGCGGCAATGTTCAAAGCCAATCCCAAAACGGAGTGATGAAATCCATGGACGTGACCACCGGACTTGAGACCAAGATTGCGGGCGGCGATACGCTCGACGAACTGATGAAGGCCTTCGAGGCTTTCAAGGATGCCAACGACGATCGCCTTGGCGAAATCGAAAAGCGCGTGAGCGCCGATGTGCTGCTCGAGGAAAAGGTCGAACGCATCGGCCGCGCCATGGACGAGATGAGCTTGCGGGCCAAACGCCCGCGCCTCGCCGGCGAGGACAAGCCTTCGAATCTCGAACACAAGAAGGCCTTCGACTCCTATGTGCGAAAAGGCGAAACCCGCGATCTCTTCGATATCGAAGCCAAGAGCATGTCGATCGCCTCCAATCCCGATGGCGGCTACTTGGTGCCGGCCGAGACGGAAACCGAAATTGGCAGATTGCTCGCCAATATCTCGCCGATCCGCGCCATCGCCGATGTGCGCCAGGTCTCGTCCTCGGTCTACAAGAAGCCCTTCGCCATAACCGGCGCTGCGACGGGATGGGTTGGTGAAACCGCTACCCGCCCCGAAACGTCATCGCCCACGCTGGCCGAACTTCAATTTCCGGCGATGGAACTCTATGCCATGCCGGCGGCCACCCAGGCGCTGCTCGATGACAGCGCGGTCAATCTCGACCAGTGGATCGCCCAGGAAGTGCAGACCGTATTCGCCGAGCAGGAGAGCCAGGCCTTCGTCACCGGCAACGGCACCAACCGGCCGCGCGGCTTCACCGACTACCCCAAGATCGCCGATGCGAGCTGGGCCTGGGGCAACATGGGCTATCTGGCAACCGGTGTGGCCGGCGGCTTTGCCGCTTCCAATCCATCCGACAAGCTGCTCGACCTGATCTACGCCTTGAAGGCCGGTTATCGCCAGAACGCCACCTGGGTGATGAACCGCAAGACGCAAGGCGCGATCCGCAAGTTCAAGGACGCGCAAGGGGCCTATCTCTGGCAGCCCGCCGCCACCGCCGACGGCAAGGCCAGCCTGATGAATTTTCCGGTCACCGAATCCGAGCACATGCCCGACATCGGCACCGATGCCTATGCGGCGGCCATCGGCGATTTCCGCCGCGGCTATCTGATCGTCGACCGCATCGGCGTCCGCATTCTCCGCGATCCCTACTCTTCGAAGCCCTATGTGCTGTTCTACACGACGAAGCGCGTCGGCGGCGGCGTGCAGAACTTCGAGGCGATCAAGCTGATGAAGTTCGGCGTGTCGTAGGAGCTTATCCCTCACAATCCCGCCCTTCTCCCAGCTCCGTTGGCAGAAGGGTGGAATACTC
>JANMMJ010000295.1:0-4077 GCA_031373255.1 Hyphomicrobiales bacterium | reverse complement strand
GCTGCGGCGCTGAAGAAAATCGGCATAAACCTCGACCCCACAAGCCGGATCAGCGATTTGTCTTTCGTCGACCGTCAAATGGTCGAAATCGCGCGCGCTGTTTCAATCGATCCCAACATGACCTCCACTCCTCTGATCATTCTGGATGAACCGACGGCGGTTCTGGAACAGAACGAGACGGCAGTGCTGGAACACGAAATCAAGAAGCTCAAAGAGTTTGCCAGCGTCATCTTCGTTTCACATCGGCTGGACGAAATCATGCGGATTTGTGACCGTGTCGTCGTGATGCGAAGTGGCAAGATTGTCAGCGACAAAAAAACGAGTGAAGTAACGAAGCAAGACCTTTTTCGGGCCATGGCGGGCGGTGTTTCCCAAGCGGCCCACGTTGATCGCAACCGTTCGCCCGAAGGCGCAAAACCAGCGGTCGAGGTCAAGGGGCTCACCCGCAAAGGCAAGTTCAAGGACATTTCGTTCACAGCGCGACCTGGTGAAATCATCGCTTTTGTCGGCTCCAATGCGTCCGGCCGGGAAGCGGTGGCAAGAGCCGTATTTGGCGCTGAGACCTATGTTTCAGGGACAATCTCGGTGAAAGGTAATACTGTCTCGCACTGGTCCATCAGAAAGGCTGTCAAGGCTGGCCTCGCCTATATTCCCTCCGAGCGCAAGGTTGAAGGGATGATTGCCGGGTTATCCGCAATACGCAATGTGGCGCTGGTCTATCAAGGGGATGGCGCGAAAGGTCCATTCCTGCGGCTCCGCCGATTGGCGCAAGCGGCTCAATCCTGGTTTGACCGGTTGGACGTGCGGCCAAACCGAATTGCGCTGCCGCTGATTCAATTCTCCGGTGGCAACCAGCAAAAAGTGGTGCTGGCGAAATGGCTGAACTCACCACACATCGATGTACTGTTGCTTGATCATCCTTTGCGCGGTCTCGATGTCGGTGCTGCGCAGACGGTGGATTCGGAGATCACCAAAGCCTGTGAGGCCGGCGCGGCCGTCATTCTGATACCTGACACAATCGAAGAGGCGCTCGAAATGGCTGATGAAATCATTGTGATGCGAGATGGCGAGATTTCAGCCCGCCATGATCTCAGAACAAACCACACGTTGACTGTTCAAGATATCGTTTCGGAGATGGTATGACCCAACCAACCAGAACTTCCGCTGGAAATGCTGATGCGCCAGGCATGTTTGCAGCCGCAAACATGACGAGAAAAATTGGTCAAGTGGTCACCTGGAGCGCACTCGCACCACCTTTGGTTTTCATTGCGATGCTGCTCGCCGTTTCAGTGTTGAACTCCAACTATCTCGGGGCTCTCGGTATTTCCATCGTCACGGCCACAGCGGCTCCGATCCTGTTTTTGGCGCTTGGTCAGTCGATGGTTCTGAATATCGGTTCGATTGACTTGTCGAATGCGGCAATTGCCCTTCTTGGCGCACTGTTGCTGGCGCTTGCCCTTCCGCCCATGGGCTTCGGGGCGCTCATTTTGGTCCTTGCTGTTGTGACGGTTGTCGGTGCCATCAATGGTGCAGTCATCAGCTATGCCCAGGTTCCCTCATTCGCGCTCACGCTGGGAACGCTTGCCATCCTGCAAACTGCCGCTTTGGTGGTGAGTGGAGCCGATACCATTTACGTGACCGAAAACCGCGAGATTGTTTCAACTCTTTTCGAAAAGCAAATCTTCAACGGGCCGCTGACCTTCTGGATCGGTATTGTGATGGCGTTCATTTTCTGGGCTGTGTTGCGCTACACGGTTCTGGGCCAGAACATGACTGCAATGGGGAAGAATGAACTGGCTGCAACTTTGTCCGCGGTGCCAACGAGCAGGGTTCGGATCATCGCTTATGCTCTTTCAGGTTTCATGGGCGGGCTCGCGGGCCTCAGCATTGTGGCGCAGTCAGGATCCGCATCCGCCAGTGGACTTGGCAGCGATTTGCTATTGCCCGGTATTGCGGCTGCCCTGATCGGAGGCACCTCGATTTCGGGTGGCCAGACCAATCCGCTGAATGTCGTGTTTGGCGGCTTGACGGTTGCCTTTGTGCCGATTGCCATTCAGGCCATTGGCCTCGGTGTTCAAGCACAAAGTTTGGTCTATGGCATTTTCATCATCTTGGTCGTGGCGCTGACAACCGTGCGTTCGCGGGACGCTGTTATAAAGTAGGTGAAGGCGCAGTTAGGGTCTGGTGTTCGAGCGAACGGCGACGCGCTGACAGCGGCGAACTGTTCGCCCGTAAAAGTGCCATTTTCACGCACAACAAGTTAGTGAACTTTTGACAACTGATGATCACAGCGATGCCGAAACCCTTTTTAATTGTTTCACCACTAGAGCATCGGGCGGCCATCCGGAAGCAACCCCACCCAATTCGTCATCCCGACGAAGGCCGCTATCGGATTCACACATCTTTTGCAATCTGGGCGCCTGTCTGCCAGTGTCGAGGGTAAACACGTATAAATCGCGAAGGCAGAGTATACCACAGAGCCGGCTTTAAAGTTCCGCTTGGAAGGGGGAGCAAAAGTGTACTGGTCCTGCTAGGCCGTCTCGATGTCGTTGACTGGCATTGAAGGACTGGAAGGATGTTTACAGTGGAACTCTATGCCAAGATTAGACCGCTAGAAATTCGCGGTCTAGAATCTCCGACCCAAGTGCTAAACTCAGGAGTTTCAATTCGGAAAGTGGGCAAGCGTTCAACATCAAGGAACTGCTTTCTTAAGGTGATAAGTACCCCATCAATGGTCAATTCTTCACTGGCGCGGTGCGCGACACCGTGATCGTGCCCCACATGACCAACGTCACCTTCGCCTTCGACGCTGTCAATCCGGGCAAGGCGTGGGCATTCCACTGCCACCATCTCTACCACATGGCCACCGGCATGATGGTGACCATCGGTTATGAAGGAGCATGAGGCCATGTTCGGATGCTTCACGTCCTATCGGGGCTGGGTCGTTCTGGCCCTTGCGATTGTCATCGGCGGCTATTTGGCGATTTGGCACGGCACCCATGTCGCCGCTATCTTGCCGTTCCTGGTGATCCTGGCATGCCCGCTGATGCACATGTTCATGCACGGTGGGCACGGCCATCACCATGGGCACGGCACGACGGCCGAGCCCTCGCTTGCCTCAGGTAACTCGGCACCTCAATCGCCAGACACAGGAGAGCGAGATGGAAAAGTCTAAGCTCGATCTTGTGGCATTCGGTTGTGCGCTCTCGGCAGCCCTCGTTGTGTTGCTGATTCTTTGCGAGGGCGCAGCGGTTATTCTGCCCGGCTGGCCACTCGCACACAATTGGCTGACGCTGTTCTCGGCGGCGGACGTTGGCAGTCTGCGCAATTTCATCGAAGGCGTCGTCGCCAATGCGGTCCTCGGCTGGATCACCGCCGCCGTTCTCGTCACCATCTATTACAGACTTGTCAGGAGCTAATCCATGAACCGTCGATCAGCGCTTATCGGAATCCTCGCCGCAACGTCGCTTGCGGTTCTGCCACATACCGCTAGTGCCAACACGCTCCCGAAACTTGACGTCTATCGCAATCCCGGTTGCGGTTGTTGTGAAGGCTGGGTGCAGCACATAAGGGCAGCTGGCCTCGAGGTGACAATCGAGGACGATCCCAATCTCGATGCCCGCCGTGAGAGCCTCGGAATTCCTGCCGAACTGGCGAGTTGTCACATCGCGCTTGCCGACGGCTATGCATTCGAGGGCCATATCCCGGCGCCTGACATCTTGAAGTTTCTCAATGAACGGCCCGCCGGCGCCATTGGTCTCATTGTACCCGGCATGCCAGCCGGTTCGCCTGGCATGGGACCCGAAGGCAGCGGTGGGCCATATGACGTGCTGCTCCTTGCGGCCAATGCGGCTCCCACCGTTTACGCCAAACACTGATTGGGGGGTTCATTATGATGCAAGGATATGGCGGCATGGGCTGGGGTATGGGGTTGGTCAGCGTTATTGTGCTGGTTCTGCTCGTTCTAGGAGTCGCGGCACTGGTCAAAGTTCTGAAGAGCTGAGCTGCGCCCAACCGAATCGCCGCAGTCTGGATCACAGTGCGCCTGGGGTTTTGCTGCAAAAGAGAACTCCCGAT
>JANMMJ010000287.1:0-1820 GCA_031373255.1 Hyphomicrobiales bacterium | reverse complement strand
GTGTGCGGCAGTACGCGCCGCGCACTCCAGAAGAGCGGCCTCGATCCACAGCGGCTCTACCTTGAAATTACCGAAAGCCTGCTGATGGCCAACAGCGCCGAAGTGCTCGAGCAATTGCGCGAGCTGAAGCAGATGGGCGTTTCCATCGTCATGGACGATTTCGGCTCTGGCTATTCAAGTCTTGGCTACATGCTGAAATTCCCCTTCGACCGGATCAAGATCGACCGCTCGTTCATTTCGGGCCTCGCAGCCAACCAGGAGAATTCGCGCGATGTGGTGCAGACCATCATTGCGCTCGGCCACACCCTCAACATGACGGTGACGGCAGAGGGTGTCGAAACCCTGTCGCAGGCCAACGCGCTTCGCGAGATGAATTGCGACGACGCGCAGGGCTATCTGTTCGGACGGCCGGTTCCGGCGACAGAGATTGCCGCGATCTTCATGAAGCAGTTCTCAGGCGAACTCCGCAATGTGGAGGCGGCGCGGCGTAACGTGGCGTGAGGCTGGCTCCGTCTTGCATCGCTGTGGATGCGGGTTAAGATCGCGGCCATGACCACATCTCTCGATCTCGCCCTGCTGCAAGCCTCGGATCACTTCCGTTCCAGGCGTCCGCGCACCGAGGCCCTGCACGCCCGGGCCAAAGCCGTCATGCCCGGCGGCAATACGCGAACCGTGCTCTATTCGGCACCCTTTCCCATCCGGGCGGAGAAGGCTGCGGGCCAGGTCATCACTGACGTTGACGGGCATAGCTACATCGATCTGGTGAGTGAATATTCCGCCGGGCTCTATGGCCATTCGCATCCGCGCATCCGCAAGGCCATCGACGATGCGCTCGATACCGGCCTCAACATGGGGGCGCACCATGGCCGCGAGGTGATTTTCGCCGAGGCCGTGTGCAAGCGCTTCGCACTCGACCTGGTGCGCTTCACCAATTCCGGCACCGAAGCCAACATGATGGCGCTTTCCGCCGCGCGGTGTTTCACCAAGCGCGGCAAGATCATGCCGATGCATGGCGGCTATCACGGCGGGCTGCTCTACTTCAGCCACGGTGCCAGTCCGGTGAATGCGCCCTACGATATCGTGATGGGCCATTTCAATGACACGGAAGGTACCCGCAAGCTGATCGCAGCGCATGCCAAGGACCTCGCGACCATCATCATCGAACCGATGCTGGGTGGAGGCGGCTGCCTCGCAGCGGAGCCTTCCTTTCTGGCAATGCTGCGGGAAGAGGCTACGCGGCATGGCATCGTGCTGATCTTCGATGAAGTGATGACATCACGGCTGACGCCCGGCGGTCTGTCTGCCAGCCTTGGCATCCAGCCGGACATCAAGACACTCGGCAAGTATATCGGCGGCGGCATGTCGTTTGGCGCCTTCGGGGGCAGGGCCGATATCATGGGTCAGTTCGATCCCTCGCATCCCGATGCGCAGCCGCATGCCGGCACATTCAACAACAACACGTTGACCATGACGGTGGGCCACGCGGCACTCACAGAAATCTTCACGGATGAAGCCTGTGTGGCGCTCAATGCGCGCAGCGACCGGCTGCGCGATAGTCTCAACGAGTTGTTCATGAAATATCAGGCGCCGATGCGGGCCACCGGCCTCGGATCGATGCTGACGCTGCATCCGGTGGCGGGCGAAGTGAAATCGCCGGAGGATGCCGAGAAGGGCGACAAGCGCCTGAAGCAACTGCTGTTCCTCGATCTCCTCGACGAGGGCATCTACATCGCCGAGCGTGGCTTCATGGCTTTGTCGCTGATGGTGACGGACGAAGACTGCGACAAGCTGGTGGGGGCAGTCGAGCGCTTCATCGTGCG
>JANMMJ010000236.1:0-8884 GCA_031373255.1 Hyphomicrobiales bacterium | reverse complement strand
CACCTCGACCGATTGGGCCATCCGCAAGCTTGGCAGCCGCTGGAAGCAACTCCATCGCATCGTCTACGGCATCGCCGTGCTGGCAATCCTGCACTACTTCATGCAATCGAAGATCGACGTGTCACAGCCCACCCTGATCCTCGGGTTGTTCATCCTGCTGATGGTCTATCGCCTGTGCATCAACCGCCGCCTGGCCCTTACGGCGCCTGTATTAGCCGTCAGCGCCGTCGTTGCCAGCCTTTCCACCGCCATTCTCGAATTTGCCTGGTACGGGCTGGCCACGGGCGTCAATCCCTGGCGGATCGCCGGCGCCAACCTCATGGTGCAGTTTGGCCTGCGCCCGGCGGTCATCGTCCTGCTGGCCGGACTGGCCGTTGCGGCAATTTCCTTGGTCCGCCAGTTGACTATGAGGATGCGCCCGGCACTCACCGCTAAAAGCATCGCAGCGTAAGAATCGGCGCTTTCACCACACATGAGAAGGGCCGCCATAAGCGGCCCTTCCTTGGGCATTAGGGAATTGTACGGTCCCCACCATGAGCGGACGATGCAGGCCGGGGGCAGACTCAGCGTCGCCGCCTGGCTTGAACCTTTAACGCTCCCCCGGTCCCAAGCTCAGTTGGTGTAGTAAACTGTCGTATCCTTGCGCCGGTGCCGCGTGCAGTCGGTTTCGTAAGGATTGTCATTGACTGAGGTTGTCGGTTCGAAAGGCAAGGATTGCAGGGCCTTGGACTGGATGTCGGGTGAAGAAGAAAGCCCCTGCGCTGTGGCTTCCGGCGCGGCAACGGCAGGCGCGGTTGCGGGCTGTTCTGCAGCACTTGCACACAGGTTCGCGGCCACCAGAAATCCGGCAGCAACCAGTGTCGTCTTGATCATGGGTCAACTCCTCAACTTGTACGCAGTGTACTACGGTTAACAGGATTTTAACAGATTGTTTCAAATTCGCGCAAACAGGTGCTTGCGTCAATCTGCAACAGCCTCTTATGGTCTGAGCAATTTTGGGGCCTGATCTGCATCCATGAGCGGCAATGCGCGCGTAGATATCGGTGAACTTCTTTGCAGGACGTCTGGTGGCGACCGGGCGGCCTTCCGTGCCCTCTATGAGGAGGCCGGCGGCCAGCTCTTCGCCATCTGCCTCCGCATGGTGAGGGACCGAAATGAAGCCGAGGATGTGTTGCAGGAGGCTTTCGTGAAGATCTGGCAGAAATCCTACATGTTCGATCCCGCCCGGGGTGAGGGGATAGCGTGGCTTGCCACCATTGCGCGCAACTCGGCACTCGACCGGCTGCGCCGCCCGGGCCGCGCCGACCAACCCTATGATGAACTTGCGGTGGCGGAACTCGATACCCATTTTGACAGCTATGACACGGCGACAGCGGCCGATCTCAGGAACTGCCTTCAGTCCCTGCGCAGTGAATATCGCAAGGCAATCGTTCTCGCCTACATGAACGGGATGACCCACGAAGAGCTTGCAAAGGCGCTCGGCCATCCCCTCGGAACCATCAAAAGCTGGCTGCGCCGCGGCCTTGAACAGTTGAAAGGCTGTATGGATCAGTGACCAAGAGTAAGGACCACGAACTCGCTTCAGACCTGGTTTTGGGCGTCCTCGCACCCGAATCATACAGGGCTGCCAGAATTCGGGAATTCGAAGACAAAGAGTTCGCGGAAAAAGTCGCCTATTGGCAGAACCGCCTCGCGCCTTTGGCTCTGGGTGGGAGTGTCACGCCACCACCGGACATGCTGGATCGTATCGAGTCTGCTATTGATCGCTCCGGCGAAGAGTTGCCGGGCACTGTAACAGTCCGCGCTGGGACTGGTGAATGGCACGACATGGGGCCGGGCTTGAGAGTAAAATTGCTAAGTCGCATCGACTCGCTACAACGCCAAACCATCATGGTGGATCTTGCCCCCGGCGGCGAATATACCGCCCATGAGCACAGCCAGGACGAAGAAATCTATATGATCTCCGGTGACCTGCTGATTGGCGGACTCGTCCTCGGACCCGGCGATTTTCACATAGCAAGGGCAGGCCGAACCCATCCCGTTCACCGCACCAGAACGGGCTGTGTCTGCATCATATCGCAAGCCATCGACTGATCGCCGACTCTGGCGTTAGATGTAAGATAATGTTACATCGCGCCAATGGCGCGGCGACTCCCATCATTGAATGCCTTGCGGGCCTTTGAGGCGGCCGCCCGCCACGAAAGCTTCACCCTGGCGGCGGGCGAACTCTTTGTCACCCATGCTGCCATCAGCCGCCACATTCGTGACCTGGAGGAGTGGCTGGCCGTCGACCTGTTCAGCCGCACCGGCCGGGGCGTCGTGCTTACCGAAGTCGGCCGCCAATATGCCCACCGGCTTTCACCGCTTTTCGACGAACTGGCCGGCGCCACCCGCGAGGTCATGGCCAGCGCCCGCATCCGCCGTCTTTCCGTCACTGTCGATCCCTCGCTCGCCTCGCGCTGGCTGATCCCCCGTCTCGGCATATTCAGCGACGCCCACCCCGACATTGAATTGATGATCGATCCCAACCCCAATGTCGTCGATATCGCCTCAAGCGAGTTCGATCTCGGCCTCAGACTCGGGCAGGGCGGCTGGGACGATGTCGATTTGATCAGGCTTGCCGACTTCGACACCTTTCCGGTGTGCAGTCCAAAGCTGATCGAGGGCGAGCAGGTGATTTCCCCGGCCCAGCTCAGCGAATACACCCTGATCCACTCCTATTCCCGGCAGTGGTGGACCGACTGGCTTCAGGGCGCAGGCGTTGAAGGCGTCGATGGCACGAGGGGCCCGATGTTCCAGAACTATCTGGCGATCGAGGCGGCGGAAGCCGGGCAGGGCTTTGCGCTGGCGGATATGGTGCTGGCAACCGACTCCCTTGCCGAGGGCTGGCTGGTCCGCCCCTTCGACCAGATCGTCAAGGAACCGGGCGGCTATTTTCTGGTCCGTGCAAAGGGGTCCAAGGAAACCCCCGCCGCCCGCGCCTTCAGGGAATGGGTGCTGGCCGAAATGGCCGGAACCCAGAGGCGCTTTGCCGCGATCAGGGCGGCATCCAAGGTCAGTTCGTAGCCCGCCCACGCCTATTCGCAGATGCGATAGTTGCCCGACTTGCCGTGCACGCCGAGATCGAAATGATAATGCTCCTCATGCGCCGCATTGGCGCCGGGCCCCAGCACCGTGGTGAAAAACCCGCAGGCCGAAAGCCGCAGACTCATAAGCATGCGGTAATGCGCCCCGGCCTTGTCCGCCACATCCTTGACCGCGATGCGCGTCTTGTTGTCGAGGATGAAGGCATCGATATCGACGGCATTGCCCAGCGCATGTTCGCTCAGCTTCGCGGTGGTATCGCCATTGCGGCCCCGGCACACAAAACCGGGCCCGGTTGAAACCGCTGCGAGCCTGGCGCCCTCAAGGCCGCTGGAAACTGGTGCTGCCACATCGGCCACCCATTGCAGGAACACCCTGGCAAACTTGCATTGCATCAAGGGACGGCCCGGAAGCTGGACTTCGCCCAGGATGGTCTTCACAGCATCGATCTGCACCGGATTGTCAACGCCGCAGGGGGCTTCGGCCTCGATCTTGACGGGCACGTTGAAATTCACCCCCATGGCTTTCAACGCCTCGCGGCAGGCGAGAGGATCCTCGCCGGAAGCCACAGGCGCAGTCACGGGAACTTCAGGCTTTGCTTCGGGTTTTGCTTCAGGAGGAGGCACCGGCTCAGGCCTCTCTGCAGGAACGGCGGGCTTGGGACGAGGCACGACCGTTTGTGTCTCCGGTTTCACCTTTGCCGCGGAAACTGGCATCGCCACAACGCCGAGCAGTGAAAAGCCAAGGACAAAAATCGAAACCCGCATCTTCCCACTCTATGACGCGGCATGGCAAAAACAAGGCTGGGCTTCAGCCGGCCGGCAGGCGTTCGAGCAGTTTGGCGATCCGTGCATCACGGATAAGGTCCTTGCGCCCGGCAAGGACGGCTTCCGATTTCAGGATCAGCCCGTCGTCGAGAATCTTGAGCCGGTTGGCGGCAAGCGTCGATCCCGTCGTGGTGATATCGACAATCGCCTCCGCTGTCCCGGCCGCAGGTGCCCCTTCTGTGGCGCCAAGGCTTTGCACGATGCGATAACCCGCAACGCCCTTTTCGGCAAAGAAGCGCCGCGTCAGGTTGGTATATTTGGTGGCGATGCGGAAGCGCCGGCCATGCCGCGCATAGAACCCTTCCGACACATCGTCGAGATCGGCCATGGTCGCCACATCGAGCCACCCTTCCGGAACCGCCACCACGACATTGGCCGGCCCGAAACCGAGCCGCGAGAAAACCTCCGTAGACGGATCATCAGGTGCGATCGTCTCGCGCAGCAGATCTTCGCCGGTGATGCCGAGATCGACTGTTCCCTCCTTCAGCGCATTGGCAATTTCCGCCGCGGACAGGAATGCGATATCGACACCGGCAAGTCCGCCAAGCGATCCGCGATAGTGCCGGTCCGTTCCGCTCCGCGTGATGCTGAACCCGCAGGACTCAAGGCAGGTAGCAGCCTGTTCCATCAGGCGGCCTTTCGATGGAATGGCAAGCACAAGCGCGCTCATGGCCTGACCCCAATGGCACTCAGCACCCGGTTGACATGAATGCCGCAGCCAACAGCCGCAACCGGCACTGGTGCTCCGATATCGGACATGAGATTGTCATAGCGCCCGCCGCCTGCGACTTGCGCCTCGCCCGCTTCGATCTGGAACACGAAGCCGGTATAATATTCAAGGCTCCGCCCGAATGTCGCCTCGAACTGGAAGCGCCGGGGGTTGAGGCCAAGCTCCTCCATCTCTTCCAGCCGCCGCGCGAAGGCCTGCGCGGCGCTGTTGAATTGCGGCCCGCCCCCGAGACCATCGAAGGATGTGAGTGCCGACAGCGGATCGCCCGCAATGGCCAAATAAGAATCGATCCGCTGCACGTCCGCCGCCGCGATTTGTCTCTCGTCACGGTCCGCTGCTTTTTCAACCAGCCGCTCCGCGATCTCCTCCACGTTTCGCCCGCCTTCGGGCACGATGCCATCAAGCGCAGCCACGGCCTCCGCCAGGGACTTCCCGGCAACGGCATCGACATGCGCGGAAATGCTGGTCTGTTTGCGCGCCCGCGCCGCCGAGTAATCGGCCAGCAGGTCCCGAAAGGCGCGGGGCCGCCAGAAATGCCGGGTAAGCCGCTTGCGCCAGCGTTCCGGCATCGCCGTATCGGCAAGCAGCGCATGAAACAGGCCGAGATCGCCGAGCGTCACCCGGGGCCGCGTCACCCCGGCTGCCTCCAGCGCACCGAGCGTCAGCTTCAGCACGCGCGCATCCGCCGCTTGCCTGTCCGTCCCGCCGAACCATTCGATGCCGGCCTGGCCGAATTCGCCGGGGCTCGCGGTCTCGTTGGGAAAGCGGAAGGCCGGACCGCAATAGCAATAGAGCGTTTCTTCGTCGGCCTGGAGCGCATGGCTGAGATGGTAGCGGCAGGCCGGAACCGTGAGATCGGGGCGCAGGCACATTTCATTGCCGCCGGGATCGTTGAACACATAGGTTCGCGCCCGGATGTCCTCGCCCGAGCGTTCCAGGAAAATGTCAGCCGGCTGAAGAATATCGGGCGCGATGTGCTGGAAGCCCGCCGCCTCGAACACCGTCATCACGGCGCGTTCGATCTTCTCGAACTGTAGCCGCTCGGCAGGCGTCTTACCGGGCATGGCGTGAAGAAACCCTCATCCCCGCTTCGCGGACCTTCTCCCATTCCGTTGGAACGGGAGAAGGCGACAATCTCGCAGTCTTTCCCCTTCTCCCCTCCCCGGGCTTGACCCGGGGAGGGGAGAAGGTGGCCGAAGGCCGGATGAGGGCCCTTGCGCTCATCGCCCCAGAGCCTTCCGCACCGCCGCGACCATCTCACCTTCCGGCACCGAGAACTGTGCCAGCCGCTGCTCCTTGTATTCCTCACGCGTTGCAATTCCAGCCGCAAGCTCCGCGCCAAGCCGCAGATCCTTGATCTGCACCTCGTCCTTCGCCTTCTCGTCGCCGCCCTGGATGATGACCAGCGGACTCCCGCGCTTGTCGGCATATTTCATCTGCGCCTTCATGCCAGACGTGCCGACATACATCTCGGCGCGGATGCCGGCCGCGCGAAGCTCCATAACCATGCGCCAGTAATCGCCCTGCCGCTCCTTGTCCATGACTAGCACCACGACCGGCGCCTGCACGCTGGATTCCTGAGCCTTGCCGATGCGTTCCAGCGCCTTATAGAGCCGCGACACGCCAAACGAAAATCCCGTGGCCGGAACCGGTTGCCCGGTAAACCGCGCCACCAGGTCGTCATACCGCCCGCCGCCACCCACCGAGCCAAACCGCACCGGCCGCCCATCCTCGTCCGTGGTCGGAATAAGCAGTTCGCACTCAAAAACCGGGCCGGTGTAATACTCAAGCCCGCGGACTACGGTTGCATCAAAGTAAATTCTGCCGGTTCCAAACCCGGCGGAAGTGAAAATATCGTCCATACTCTGCAGTTCACCGATGCCTTGGAGACCTGAATTAGTATCGCCGACCACATCCAGCCAAGCCCTTTTGAACATCGCGTTGCTAGGAAATGATGCCTCTCCCCAAGGGTATTTGACTGGTGCAACTTCACCGACGGCATAGGCCTGATCCAGTACGTCAATGCTATCATCAAAGAAACGCATCCTAGTGAGCGCAAGATACTTTGAAACTCGATCAATCTGTTCCTTACCGAGACCTGCTCCCGGTGTATAATCTCCAGATTCGTCTTTTCGGCCTTTCCCTAAAAGCTGAAGAACGCCATCGTGTCCAAGGCGATCAAGTTTATCTATTGCCCGAAGTACAACCAATCGCTTCGGCGCATTCTCGACACCAGAAATCCCTATGGCCTCCATAACACCATCAAGAATTTTTCTATTATTGACCTTTACTACATACTGCCCCTTACACAGCCCCAGCGCCTCCATCGTATCCGCCGCCATCATGCAAACTTCGGCATCCGCTGCGGGCGAAGCGCTGCCCACCGTATCGGCATCGAACTGCATGAACTGGCGGTAGCGCCCCGGCCCCGGCTTCTCGTTGCGGAACACCCAGCCCTGCCGGTAGCTGCGGTAAGGTGTCGGCAGCGATTGCTGATTCTCGGCCACATAGCGCGCCAGCGGCGCGGTCAGGTCATAGCGGAGCGACAGCCACTGATCGTCGTCGTCCTGAAAGGAGAACACGCCGGCATTGGGCCGGTCCTGGTCGGGCAGGAACTTGCCCAGCGCATCGGTATATTCGATGAACGGCTGCTCGGCGGGCTCGAATCCATAGGCCTCGTAGACCTCCTGGATTTTCGCCAGCATCTGCCGAACGCCCCGGATCTCATCCGGTCCGATATCGCGAAACCCCTTGGCCACCCGGGCCTTTGGGCGCTGATCCTTTGGCAATCCAGCCATTTTCATCCTCTCGAAACGCGAGAGGCTTCTAGTCGATGAAGTCGCGGGAAACCAGCCCTTTGTCCTCGCCCTGCTTTCGCGGGGAACAAGGATTTGCGTTTACTTATCCCGAACCACCGTCTGCCCCTGTTCGCCGAGGCCGGAGATGCCGAGCCACATCTTGTCGCCGGGTTTGAGGAAGCGCTGCGGTTTCATTCCCATGCCGACGCCGGGTGGCGTGCCGGTGGTGATGATATCGCCGGGCATCAGCGTGAAGAATTGCGACAGGTAGGCCACGATGTGATGCACCCCGAACACCATGGTGGAGGTCGAGCCGTTCTGCACCCGCTTGCCGTTGAGCTCCAGCCACATGTCGAGCTTCTGCGGGTCCTTGATCTCATCCGCCGTCACCAGCCATGGCCCGATGGGGCCAAATGTGTCGTAGGATTTGCCCTTGGTCCACTGCCCCGAACGCTCCGCCTGGAATTCCCGTTCGGAGAGATCGTTCACCACGCAATAGCCGGCGATGTGCTTGGTCGCATCCTTCTTGGCGATGTTCTTGGCGAGTGCGCCGATGATCACGCCGAGTTCCACTTCCCAGTCGGATTTCTTGGACTTGGGCGGGATGGTCACCGTATCGAAGGGGCCGGATACGCAGTTCACCTGCTTGGTGAAAACCACCGGCTCCTTGGGCACTTGCAGGCCGGATTCGGCGGCATGGTCGGAATAGTTGAGGCCGATGGCGATGAATTTTTGCGGATTGGCGATGCACGCCCCGATGCGGGGCTTGCCTTTGACCAGCGGCAGCGACTCCGGCTTGATCTTTTTCAGCTTGGCCAGCCCCTTGGGTGAAATCGTCTCGCCAGAAATATCGGCAACGACGCCCGAGAGATCGCGCAGCTTGCCATCCTTGTCGATGATCCCCGGCTTTTCCTTGCCCAATGCCCCGTAACGCAAAAGCTTCATGTCCAGTCCCCATTTTCAGCCGACTCATGCCAGCGCGGTTGATAGCCCGCCGCAAGAATGGCGGCGATCAGCGGCGGAGTCAAAAGCCGCGCCGGTAAGGGCGCCATCGCCGCCGTATAGCCGCCATGCGACCAGCGCAGATATTTCCCCCCCTTGACGGCGTAGGCCGCATCACCCACCGCCACCATGGCGCCATCCGGCAAATTGTCCTCTGCCGGTTGTCGTGGAGCGTGAAGGTGACGAAGCCTTTCCCGGTGCAGTGCCCGGTCAAATGCGTCCGTCGCCAGCCCCGCCAGCGCCATGAAGCGCTTTGCCTCCGCCCTCCGGCAGAAGAAGCAGGGCCGGTGCCCTGCCGCCAGTGCCGTCACCTCGTCGAGAAAGAACAGCGAGGTGTAGCCCCGGCCCATCGCCTCATGCTGCATGTTCTTGTAGTGAAGTTCGCAGCAGATCCAGTGATGCGTGGCCCAGCGCCGCTTGCCCAGCGTCCGGTCGTCACGGTG
>JANMMJ010000204.1:0-2221 GCA_031373255.1 Hyphomicrobiales bacterium | reverse complement strand
GCGAGTACTGGCTGGATATCGGCAGGCTGGACGACTATGAGCGCGCGGTAGGGGAAGTTGACGGAGGTATAATCAATGATTGATGGCAAGAGCGTCCTTGCCATCATTACAGCGCGTGGCGGATCGAAGGGGCTGCCACGGAAAAATCTCCGGGTCGCAGCAGGGAAACCGCTGATTGGCTGGACGATAGACGCGGCGCACGCATCGAGATACGTTGACCGTCTGGTGGTCTCCTCCGACGACAAGGAAATAATCCAGGCGGCGCTGGATCTGGGCTGCGAAGCTCCCTTTACGCGGCCGCCAGAGCTGGCGCGGGATGATACGCCCAGCATAGAGCCGGTTTTGCACGCACTTTCTATCTTGCCGCGCCACGAATGGATCGTTCTCCTGCAGCCCACTTCTCCGTTGCGCCTGGCGTCCGACATCGATGGTTGCATCGAAATGTGTTCTGCGGCCGGCGCCGATGCGTGCGTGAGCGTGACGGAAGTCTCTGAAAGCCCCTATTGGATGTTCAGGCTCAAGGCTGGGCACGAGCTCGAGCCTTTGCTCGATGACAAGATCACGGCGCATCGACGCCAGGACCTTCCGGCTATTTACATGTTGAATGGGGCGGTCTATGTCGCCCGGAGCGAGTGGCTGTGTCGATCGCGGAGTTTTCTCGGTTCGACGACGCTGGGCTATCCCATGCCAAGGGAACGCTCGATCGATATAGACAGCGAACTGGATTTCAAACTATTTGAAGCAATGATTGCGGGAAAGACGGGATGAATACGCACGAAACAACGGGCCGGTCCAAAAATAACGGCGCAGCTCCGGAAGCCAAATACGGCCTTCCGGCAGAGGTCAGATTTTGCCGAAAATGTGTCATTTCGAATCAGCGGCCGAATTCCGCGGTCGAGTACACGCACACGCGCGACAGCAAGAAAGCCACGATCGCATTCGATGATCACGGTGTTTGCGACGCCTGCCGGGCGGCCGAACAGAAGAAGCAGTCGATAGACTGGGCGGCCCGTGAAGAGCAATTGAAGGAGTTGTGCGGCCGATACAGGCGGGACGATGGCCACTACGATTGTCTGGTGCCGGGTTCCGGCGGCAAGGACAGTTTTTATGCGGCTCACGTGCTCAGGACCAAGTACGGAATGCATCCATTGACGGTTACGTGGGCACCCCATGTTCATACCGATTGGGGATGGAAGAATTTCCAGTCCTGGATTCACGCCGGCTTTGACAACTACCTGTGCACCCCGAACGGACGCGTGCACAGGTTGCTCACTCGCCTCGCCGTGGAAAATCTTTTTCATCCTTTCCAGCCTTTCATCCTCGGGCAAAAGTCTCTGGCGCCGAAGATGGCGATCCTGCACAAATTGCCACTCGTGTTTTACGGCGAGAACGAGGCGGAGTATGGAAATCCCCAGCAGGACATGGACAGCGCAAAGAGGAACTGGTCCTATTACACGGCGGCGGACCGTGCCAAAATCTTTCTCGGGGGAACCTCGCTGAAAGAGTTGAAGGACGTATACGGCATCGAGGACTACGAGTTGCAGCCCTATCTTCCCGCGAACCCCGTGGAGCTGGAGGCCAACAAGGTCGAAGTCCACTATCTCGGGTATTACCTGAAGTGGCATCCCCAGAGCTGCTACTACTATGCGGTCGAACACGGCGGGTTCCAGGCATCCCCCGAGCGCACGCCCGGGACCTACAGCAAATACAACAGCATCGACGACCGCATCGATGACTTTCACTACTACACGACTTACATCAAGTTCGGGATCGGACGGGCAACCTACGATGCCGCACAAGAGGTTCGTTCCGGTGACATTACCCGGGACGAGGGAGTGGCATTGGTAAAGCGGTTCGATGGCGAATTCCCGGAGCGATTTGCGGAGGAAATATTTCGTTACCTGAGCCTGCCGGAGAAAGAATTCCCCGTTGCCTCGAAGGCACTCCAGCAGCCGCTCGTGGACCGAGGCTATTTCATGGCGCTCGCCGACAAGTTTCGTTCCCCCCACCTCTGGGAAAAAGACGGGAACGGGTGGAAATTGAGACATACGGTATGGCAGAACCCGCACCGATAGCAGCGTGGCCAACGTACGCCTGATTCCCCGCCTGGATATCAAGGGGCCCAACCTCATCAAGGGTATCCACCTGGAGGGGCTCCGCGTGGTCGGCGATCCACAGCAGTTCGCGCGGCGCTACTACGAGGAAGGCGCCGATGAGCTGC
>JANMMJ010000197.1:0-3296 GCA_031373255.1 Hyphomicrobiales bacterium | reverse complement strand
CTGGCAAGGACAAGGAAGCGGCATCCGTCGGTCTCTACATCTATCCAAACCTGATGGCCGCGGACATTCTGGCTTACAAGGCAACCCATGTTCCGGTCGGCGATGACCAGAAGCAGCACCTCGAATTGGCGCGCGATATTGCCAACAAGTTCAACCTCGATTTCGCCGATCAAATCCGCGAGGCAGGTCACGAGAACGGCTTTTTCCCCCCGCCCGAACCGTTCATTACCGGGCCTGCAACGCGGGTCATGAGCCTGCGCGACGGCACCAAGAAAATGTCGAAATCCGATCCGTCCGACCTGTCACGCATAAACCTGACGGATGATGCTGATACCATTGCAAAAAAAGTAAGGAAGGCCAAAACCGATCCCCTCGATCTTCCATCCGAGGTGAAAGGCCTGGAGGGGCGTCCGGAGGCTGAAAACCTCGTTGGAATCTATGCGGCAATGGCGGGTCAATCGTCGGGCAAGGTTCTTTCGCAATTTGGCGGTGGACAGTTTTCCGTGTTCAA
The DNA here is from genome assembly GCA_031373255.1 of Hyphomicrobiales bacterium. Lineage (GTDB taxonomy): Bacteria > Pseudomonadota > Alphaproteobacteria > Rhizobiales > Aestuariivirgaceae > JANMMJ01. The sequence continues at coordinate 2,785 of JANMMJ010000197.1, read as the reverse complement.
GAACGCGCTTGCCGACCTCGCGGTTGCCAAACTTGCCCCGATTGCCGACGCAACCAAGCGCCTGCAGGCCGACCCGGGTTACGTCGAAAGCGTCCTGGCTGACGGTTCCGCAAGGGCAAGGGCAATTTCGGCTCCGATCGTGCGCGAAGCCCGCAGGATTGTCGGCTTCATTGTTTCCTGAAGCCGTGGAGCACTCCATTTCCCATTTCGCACTTTAAAATCATTCCAAAAGAGCCTAGATAATACCCGACTAAGAGGATCGGACATGTTCATCCAGACTGAAGCCACGCCTAACCCTGCTTCGCTTAAATTCATTCCCGGAAAGCCGGTTTTGCCGGGTGCTACGCGTGACTATCGGTCAGCCGAAGAGGCCGAGGAATCGCCGATAGCCCAGCGCCTGTTTTCCGTATCTGGCGTGTCGGGCGTGTTTTTGGGGCAGGATTTCATCTCTGTCACCAAGTCGGCTGGCGAATGGCAGCAACTCAAGCCCGCCATACTTGGTCTGATCATGGATCACTATCTCTCCGGCGCCCCGGTTCTCCTGAAACCGGCTGGAAACCAGAAAAGTACGGGCGGCGAGGAATTCTTCGAGGAATCCGACAAGGAAATCGTCGGTACGATCAAGGAACTGCTCGAAACTCGCGTGCGCCCGGCTGTTGCCCAGGATGGCGGCGACATTACCTTCCACGGTTTTCGGGAGGGCATTGTCTATCTGAACATGCAAGGGTCCTGCGCCGGCTGCCCGAGTTCGACGGCAACACTGAAACACGGCATCGAAAACCTTCTGCGCCACTTCGTTCCGGAAGTAACCGAGGTGCGGCCGGTTTGACGGCTGGCCGTTTCGCGGCCTATCACGCCGCAGCATGAAACTTCTCGCCATCGACACATCGATGCAGGCCTGCTCTGCTGCAATTTTTGACGCGGTACTTGGCTCGCTGCTTGCCGCATCGAGTGTTGCAATGGAGCGTGGCCATGCCGAAGCACTGGCGCCAATGGTCCAAAAGGTTCTCGCGAGTGCGGGCCTTAAGCCAAATGATCTGGACCGCATCGCAGTAACCATTGGCCCTGGAACCTTCACCGGCGTTCGCATCGGACTGGCCATGGCAAGGGGAATGGGTCTGGCCCTTGGCATCCCTGTGATCGGTATCGACTCGTTGACGGCAATCGCCCTCAATGTGACAGGCAAGCCCGGTCCGCTGATGGTCGCCGCCGACGCAAGACTCAACGAGGTCTATGCTGCGCTCTATGACGCTTCGGGAGAAATTGTTCTGGGGCCATCGGTACTGACGCTTGACGAGGCCATAAGCCATTTGCCCGTTGGCGCCGTAACCATCATGGGTTCGGCGGCGGACGCCTTGATTTCAGCCTCGCCACGAAGCGATCTTGTCCGGGGCAGGGACGGCGACCTCCCGCAAGCATCCAACTTTGCCGCCAACGCCGCGGTGCTGGACGGCTCCGGCGCTATGCCGTCGCCGCTTTACCTGAGGGGGGCGAATGCCAAACCGCAGGCGCAGCCAAAGCGGTCGCGCCAGTTGCTCGTCCGCGAGGCAACAGCATACGATGCGCCGCTGATTGCCCACATGCATGCACAGTGCTTCGAGCGGCCCTGGACTTCCGAAGATATTGCCCGGCTGATGGCCATGCCGGGGGCAATCTCACTGATTGCCGAAGATGGCGGTGGGCCCCAGGGCTTCGCACTCCTCAGAAGAGCCGCCGATGAAGCCGAGATATTGACCATAGGGACACTCCCAAAGGCCCGCCGGAACGGCATCGCCAAAATGCTCATCGACACCCGTTGCGCCGGCCTCGCGTCCGAGGGCATCATCTCGCTGTTCATCGAAGTGGCCGATGCCAACACCGCAGCGCAAGCACTTTACAAGTCCATCGGCTTTGCCGAGTCCGGCAGGCGCAAGGCCTATTACGATCTGGGTGACGGCCGGCATGAAGACGCCATCATCATGCGGAAAATTCTCGCGCCATGAAAAACCTGCGCCCGGCAATACTGCTGGCTGCATTCGCGGCACTGACAGTGCCCCTGATGCCGCTGCAGCAAGTCTTCGTCTGGATCTGGCCGGAGATGGCAAGGCGGTTTCCCATGCACTACCACCGCCTGGTACTGCGTATTCTCGGTATCCGCCTGAACCTTGAGGGAGAAGCGGTGGCCAGGGGGCCCGCCCTCATTGTATCCAATCACGTCTCCTGGCTCGATATCATGGTGCTGAGCGCCGTTGCGCCCCTGTCCTTCGTCGCCAAGCGCGAGGTCAATGGCTGGCCTTTCTTTGGCTCGCTGGCGAGATTGCAGAGAACCGTCTTCGTCGATCGTGACAAGCGCCAGACAACTGGTGAAGCTCGTAATGAAATGCTGGAGCGCCTTGGACAGGGCGATATCCTGGTGCTCTTCGCGGAAGGAACATCTGGCGACGGTTCGAGTGTGCTCCCTTTCAAGTCTTCATTTTTTGCAGCGGCCGATGTGAGCGGTGTTCCTGTCTATCCTTTGACGCTTGCCTACCGGGGGCACTGGGGATTGCCCATGAACCGGCGTTTCAGGCCGTTCTATGCCTGGTACGGCGACATGGATTTGCGCCCCCACCTTTGGGAGGCGCTGGCCACCGGGCCGATCGAAGTCACGGCGATCTGCCATCCCCCGCTGCCTCAGGGAATTGGCCGCAAATCGATGGCCCGTGACGCCGAAGAATGCGTGCGCAATGGTCTGGTCCGCGCCCTGGCCGGTACGCCGGTTCACAGCCCTGCCAAAATGGTCTAGGGAACGCCAATGTCGAACGAG
>JANMMJ010000184.1:0-4350 GCA_031373255.1 Hyphomicrobiales bacterium | reverse complement strand
TGAGTAATTGTTACGGCCAAAGGCATCGTCGATCCGCGACCAGTCATAGGTGATGCCGCCGGAAAAACTGACATACTCGGAATAATCGTGCGTCAGCAGCGCCTCGGCGACAACACCGCGCCGGTGATAGGGATCGGGCTCTTCCTGGAGGACCGTCGCCTTGAGGTCCAGCCGGGTATAGGGATCGAGGAAGCCGGGTTCACCGTAAAGCACCGAGAAGCGGCCATTGTACTCGTCAATGGTATCGGCCATCAGCAATTGTCCGATCTCGGCCTCGGCGCGGAATGTTTCCGCATGCCCAAACACATTGCGATGCAGCCAGAATATTTCGCCGCCCGCACCCTCCGTGCTGGAATAGAGGGCGCCCGCGCCAATAGTGCGCCGCTTGCGTTCGGAGACTTCGATAATCACCGGTGCATGGCCCCGGGCATCGGCAGAGTCAGCCATGTGGACGGTCACGCTCGCCAGCGCTTCGAGCTTCCTCAGATTTTTCTGTGCCCGCGCGAGAATATCGGGGTGATACAGGACACCCTGCGGCAGGTCGGCCTGCCGGATGATGAAATCGCCGTCAACCCGTTCATTTCCCGAAACCTGCACGCCATCGATGGTCACCTGCGGGCCGGGATCGGCAGAAAGGGTTACGTCCAGCGTGCGGAATGTGTGATCTGCGACGACCTTGCGGCCGGTCGCCTTCGCATAGGGATATCCCTGTTTTTGCCAGGCGGTGACGACCGCATTTTCGGCCACGACAATCACGGTGGATGATGCAATCCTGCCGGTTTGCAGGCCGGAGTCCTCCATAGCCATGACTTGCTGCGGGCCACTACCGCCATCTATCATGATCGCACCGAATGTGAATTCCGGTCCCGCCTCGACGCTGATGGTCACTGAAACCGGAGGTGCTCCGGATGCGAGTTCCTCGGTGACACCGATTTGCTCGTAGGGCCTTCCATTGATCGAGATGTTCACCACTCCGCCATAGCGGGAGTTTTCGTAAAGCTTGGCCACCAGATTGGCGCGGTCGTCCTTGACCCGCTGCAACAGTCCGACGAGCCCTGACGGTGGAAGGTCCTGCTGGTTGATGAGCGCTGAAGCCTGGGTAAGGGTTTCAAGCAGCGCCGCATCGTCCGTTTCGAGCGCAATCGCCGTGGTATATCTTACCGGATCGACGGTTCCGGCAAGTTGCGCCTCATCCTCGGTTTCGAAGAACTTGTAGCCGAAAATCTCAAATGCGTGAGCTGGACTGAGCACAAGCAGCAGCATCGCCCAGGAAAGCGCAAGCCCCCGCCCGAACGCCACAAATGCCCGCAAAGTCGACCCCACTCCCCACATCTACAAACACCACGCCAAGCGGCAGGTTACAGCCGATGCCAATCCCCAAGGCACTCTATCGCCCACACCTTCATCCCAATGCAAAATGGCCTCATCGTGACAATGCCACGCAATTCGTTAAGGGAGGTTACCGCGAAATTTACGCATCCCGCGCCGGGTTGATTTGGATTCGCAGAATTAAGATATAAACGATTGATATAATAAGATAAATCAAATTGGTGGGCCCGCCAGGACTCGAACCTGGAACCAGACGGTTATGAGCCGTCAGCTCTAACCATTGAGCTACGGGCCCCACCAGCGCGACTCGCTACATCAATTCGCGGCGACATGCTATAGCGCGAAGATGTCTCCAAAACTCGACGCAACGGCCGCCGTGGAGCGGTTGATTGACCTCCATAATGGCGCAACCAGTGTCCTCCGGGCATGCCTTGAGCGCTTTTTTGCCAGCGGCACGCCGCCATCAGCGGAAGAGCGCGCCAGTTTTCGCTACCCCGAGATAAAGCTGTCCTGGCGAGCGGCAGAAGCGCCACCGGCCTTGTCGCGCTCCTATGCCAAGCTCGAAAGTCCCGGCACCTACAGCACGACTATTACCCAGCCGGAATTTTTCCGTGATTATCTGCACGACCAGCTCAAGCTGCTCGCCTCCGACTACGGCGCCACCATCTCGGTTGACGTAAGCGCCGACGAAATTCCTTACCCTTACGTTCTCGACAGGGGTGATGAATTTGGCCGGGGCACGGTCACCGCTGCCGATCTGGCGCGATATTTTCCGATCCCCAAACTTTCCGCGGTAGGCGACGAGATCGCCGATGGAACATGGGCGCACGGCTCTGGCGAAACCCGTCCATTGGCCCTTTTCGATGCAGTGCGCGTCGATTACTCCCTGAAACGGCTGGTGCATTACACCGGTCTTGACTGGCGACTGATCCAGCCCTGGATCCTTCTCACCAACTACCACCGCTACGTCGATCAATTCGTCGAATGGGGTGTCACGCAGCTGCGCAGCGACAGCCCCTACAATGCGTTGCAATTGCCCGGCGGCGGCACCATCACCCGTGGCCTGAGCGATGACGACATCACCGACATCGTTACTGCAGCACCCTGGCACCGGTTCCAGATGCCCGCCTATCACCTGACGCGCTCGGATGGGCATGGCGGCACGACATTGGTCAATATCGGCGTTGGCCCCTCCAATGCCAAGACGATTACCGACCATCTCGCGGTCTTGCGGCCCCATTGCTGGCTGATGGTTGGCCATTGCGGCGGCCTTCGTCAAAGCCAGCGCATCGGCGATTATGTGCTGGCCCACGCCTACCTTCGCCAGGACCGCATCCTCGATTCTTTGGTGCCGACCGACATTCCAATTCCTGCTCTCGCCGAAATCCAGGTGGCGTTGCAGGACGCCGCTGCAAGAATTACTGGAGAAAGCGGCGAAGCGCTCAAGGCGCGGCTGAGGACCGGTACAGTCGTGACGAATGACGACCGTAACTGGGAATTGCGCTGGACCCAGGAGCGCAAGCGCATCAACCTTTCCCGTGCGATTGCGGTTGACATGGAATCGGGCACAGTCGCGGCACAGGGTTATCGGCTGCGCGTACCCTATGGCACCCTGCTCTGCGTCTCCGACAAGCCGCTGCATGGCGAAATCAAGCTGCCAGGGGCCGCCAACGCCTTCTATGACCGCGCCGTACGCGAGCATCTGCTGATCGGACTTGCGGCGCTGGACAGGCTGCGCAGCGACCTAACTCAGCTTCACTCGCGCAAGCTCAGAAGCTTCGACGAGCCACCCTTCCGGTAGCCACCTGCTACAATACAAAATCTCCGGCATTGAGAGAGGCGGCCGTCGTGTTTTGCAACACGATGATCATCTCTGCGCCGGAAGTGCCGATTGTGTTGATTTGCACGACTGCGTCGGTACCCTGCTGCTCCACGCGAACCTGGCCCACAGCACTGAATGCGGCGGCAATGAACGAGAAGGCATTGTCGCTTCCGCCTGGCGTCGCATCGATGAATGCAAGATCGATCTGGTCGATAATCTGATTGGGTCCTCCTGCATTGAAATCCGCGATCACATCGCCTGTTGCGACAGTCGTGCCCGACTCTGCTGTGGCATTGAAGACAAATGTGTCCTTCCCGTTGCCGCCTGACAATTCGTCCTTGCCGCTGCCCGCGGTCAGCGTATCGTTTCCGATACCCCCTGCAAGTGTATCATTTCCCGAATTGCCGAATAGATTGTCGTTGCCATCGGCGCCTGCGAGGTTGTCGTCGCCGGTTCCGCCCAACACGGAATCGTCACCGAGATTTCCCGTCATCGTGTCATTTCCGACGCTACCGTTGAGTGTGTAGTTACCTTTCGCACCATCAATCCGGTCGTTCCCTGCTTCACCGTTCAGCGTGTTTCTTCCGGCACTTCCAATCAGGACATTGCCCAAACCATTACCGGTGCCATTGATGTTATCGCTGCCCAGCAACACCAGCTTTTCGATGTTGGCGCCGAGCGTGTAGGCAATGTGACTGAACACAGTGTCAAAGCCCTGGTTGAGACTTTCGATCGCCTCATGCTTGGCGTTGACGTAATACCGGTCATCGCCAAATCCGCCACGCAATTGGTCGATTGAGCTGCCTCCGTTCAGCCGGTCATTGCCGGACCCGCCGATCAGGCTGTCTATTCCATTGCCACCTGAAAGCATGTCGGCACCATCACCGCCATTGACCGTATCAGATCCATCGGCACCATTGAGTGTATCATTGCCGCCGCCGCCATTGATCGAATTGGCAAGCCCGCTGCCGGTGATTGAGTCATTCCTCGCCCCTGTGAGGCCATTTTCGAACTGGATGGCGGTTTCTCCGGCTACGTTGGTAACACCCGTTTTCATGTTCCAGACGAGATTGCCGGAAACACCCCTGAAGTCGCATGTATCGATACCATCTCCGCCGTTGAGTTTATCACTGGAAGCAGCAGCTCCCGCCGAGAGTGTGTCATTGCCCGCCCCGCCCTGCAGCGAATTGTTGCCGCCA
>JANMMJ010000166.1:0-11259 GCA_031373255.1 Hyphomicrobiales bacterium | reverse complement strand
AGAAAACGGCATGGTCGTCGAGCGCACCCAGCCATTGCAGACCGACAACACCGATGGCGCGGGCATTCTCCGCATGGAGGTCGAAGCCTCAGGCAGCATCGAGAATCTGCGCGGTTATCTGCTGGCACTCGAATCGAACATGCCACTCATATTTGTAAATCAAGCGAAGATCTCACCCTCGCAGTCCACCGGCAGCATCGAATCACTTCCATCCGATAGGCTCACTGTATCGCTGCAGCTGGAAGCCTATGGCTGGTGGGAGGCAAAATCCCAATGAACCGGCGCCTGATCTTGCTTGTGGCGGCAGCTCTCGGCCTAGGTGGCTTCATGGTGTGGAGCGGTGAGGAAAGCTTGCTCGGTATTTCCTTGAAACAGGGGAAATCCCTGCTGGGAGCCGCAACTCCCGCGGAGCCTCTGGCAGCAGACGCATCCGTCTCCCGGACAGTGCCGAATCCCCTGGGTGAAGTCAGCATTGATATGCTCAACGAAATTGTCGACCGCCCGCTTTTCAATCCGTCGCGCGCACCCGCTGAGAAGGCGGAACCTCCAGCAGAACCCGCCCCGGTTGTCACGGCCGAACCGGAAACTGTTGACGACGGCATCAATGCGGAAGAGTTCACGCTTCTTGCCGTCGCCTCCGATGGTTTGGAAACCAGGGCCATCGTGCGCTCCAACGCCAGCAACGAGATTTTTCATCTGAAGGAGGGTGAATACCTCGCGGACCTTCAGGTCATGGCGGTAGGCAATCGCGATATTACGCTTGGAAGGAATGGCCAGTCGGTCAGGCTCGAACTGTTTCAAAAGCCTGCCCCCGGTGCCACACCGGAAGCTCCGGAAGCAGCGCCGCCCGAGTCGGAAGCGCCTGCCGGCGAGCGATCTCAACCCCCGCCGCAATAGTTCCCGTCCAATTCAGTTCGCGTTGTAAAGCCGCATCTTGGCGCGCAGCTCTTCGGAAGCCCGGCTCGCATCCTCCGCATCCTGAACAATTTGCGGTGTGATGAACACGATCAGCTCGTTCCGTTTGGCGACATTGTTGGTCCTGCCGATAAGGTCGCCGATCAGCGGTATCTTGTTGACACCCGGAACACTGTCGCGTTGCCGCGTATCCTGTCCGCTGATCAGGCCGCCAAGAACCACCGTCTGCGTACTGTAGACCGAAACCTTGCTGGTGATCGATCTCTGCGTGAATGTCGGGTTCTCCTGTTCGGTGGTAGAACTTCCCGATCCGGCAGTCACCGCCGAAAGCTCCTGGCCCAGCTCCATCGTCACCAATCCTGCAGAATTCACCCGCGGCCTGACCGTGAGAATAACGCCCGTATCGCGATACTCGAACGAGTTGACACTACCTCCCGCATCCTTGTCGAGCGTCTGCGTCTTGATCGGCACCTGATCGCCAACCTTGATCGTCGCCTTCTCATTTTCCAGAACCAGCAGCGATGGCGAGGAAACAATCCGCACCTTTGTCACGGCCGACAGCGCCTCAAGCACCAGGCGCGGATCGCTCGTGCCTCCGAGCAGGAAATTGAGGCCGGGGAAACTTGGCCTGAGCGTCAGGCTGTTGCCATTGAACATTCCGCCAAGTGTGCCGCCTTCCTTGAAGTAGGCCTGCACGCCGTAGCGCAGATTGTCGTTGAGCGCGACCTCGGCAATTGTCGTATTGATCAGGATTTGCACCGCCGGCGCATCGAGTTGCTTGAGCATGCCGAGAATCTTGCGATACTCTTTGGGGCTGGCCCGGATGACCAGCGTGTTGTTGGCTACATTCGCCGTGATGCGGATATCGGCAAAAAGCTTGGGCGGCGCTTCACTGACGTCGGGCTCCGGCAAGAGTTCGGGCTGCGTCGCATCCTGCCGGTCGGACTTGCCGGCCTGGCTGGCGCTCCCCGCGGTCTGCTGGGTGCCATCCTGGCCCGCCGTATCGCCACCGGAGATCTGGACCGTCGGCAGGTCTGGCGCCACTTCATCGGTCGAACCCGTCGTGTCCTGCTTTTCCGCAAAGGTTGCCACCAGGATCTTGGCAAGATCCTTGGCGCTGCCGTTCTGCACCGCATAGACGTAATAATTGTTGTCAGTGTCGCTCGGCTTGTCGAGCCGGGCAGCCCAACTCAACGCACGCCTGACCTTGTCCTTGCTGTTGGCAATGATGATGACAGCGTTGAGCCGTTCAAGCGCGATGACCCTGACGGCATTCTTGCCTGAAACCGCCGAGTCTTCCGCGAATATCTCCTGCAGCTTGGCTACCATCTCGTCCGGTGAACTGTTGGCGAGCGTGGCAATGCCAGCCGATTGGCTTCGCATCCAGTCGACATCGAGTGACAGGACCACATCGGCGAGCGAGCGCCGCTCTGCGGCTGTGCCCCGGATCAGGATGAGATTGCCGGCATTCGAGGCCCGGACTGATCCGCTCCGCGCAATGAAGCTGTCCAGCAGCTCCAGCATGTTGGACACGCTGACGAAGCGGAGTGGCACAGCGCTCACGCCAAATCCCGCCGCTGTCTTTTCCGCGCCGAAATCGGCGCTTCCCATTTCGCCTTCCAGCAGTTCCTGCAGCGCCACGATCTTGGTCACATTGCCGGCTTGCACCATGCCGGCGCCATTGAGCCGAAGCGCCGCTTCAAATGCATCGAGAACTTCGCTTGAAGAGAGCGGCCGGCTGGTGGAAAGTGTAATCGTCCCCTGTACTCGCGGATCGACGACATAGCTGAGCCCCAGCGTCTCTCCCAGCACCAGCTTTGCCACCTCGGAAATGTCTGCGCGGTCCACGTTGATCGTGTAATTGCCTCCCGCCTGGACAACCCCCGGCGGCGGATCAAGCGAGGAATCATTGAGTCCCTGCGTGGTGCCCTGGATCAGTTGGTAATTGCCGCGTGGTGCTTGCGGCTGTGCGCTGCCATCCCTGCGCGACAGCAATCCTTTGGGCTTCTTGGCGCTCAGGTCGACCGAGTTCGGACTCTCCAGATCGGGTCCGATGCTGCTGCCGCATGATGCCAGCGCCAGGCAAAGCCAGCACACAGCCCACCGCCACATCAATTGAGCCGGAAAACACCTGCTCATCCGCCAAAACCCAGTGGGCCCCGGTTCGCGCAGCAATCAGGTAATGGATTGAACGTCTTCACAAATGTTCCGATTCGACAGGCCACTCACTTTCCCAGAAGTGAGGCCAAACTTATGTCCCGATTGGGGCCCCACGCCGGCCAATCCGGCTACGGAACACGGGATATCCACAGCCCAGATCCGGAACTAGGACTTGTGCGCATTTCAGGCATCGGATTCAAGGCATGGGCTCACGAAAGCTGGGGATAGTCGCAGCTATGAACCGGATTATCGGGAACAGGCCTTTTCTTTGGAAAAATGGGGCAGCCTGGGTCAGGCCGCCCCATCATGTTCCGGTGTTTGTTCCTAGCGTTGCAGGTGGCTGCCGCGATAGGCCAGGCTATCGTCATCAACGGTTTTGACTGCCCTGTCATTGGCCTTCGAGGTGCCCTTCACCGCCGAGGTCGTCATGGCAAACTGCAGCACCGCGTCGGCCGCCGCATCGCCCATCTGCTCGAAAACCGTCGTATTGTTGTTGTCGTAGTTATCGCAGGCCTGATGATAGCAGGGATCGAGCGCCACACCCGCCGTTCCGCCAAAGATCTGCGCCTGGGCCGCTGTCTTGAACTCTTCGGCCCCTGTAAACAATCCGCCGGCGGGAATCCCCGCATCGATGAACGGACCGTAGTCGGAGCGGCCGTCAAATGCCGTTGCTTCAATCGCCAGTCCCACTTTGGCGAAATAGGCCTCGAACACGTCCTCGATGATGGCCGAGCCATTGGGACCCGCATCCGGGGTATCCGAACCGTCTCCATCGTAAACGAATCGCACGTAATTGGGCGATGCGATCATGTCGAAGTTCAGGTTGACGGCAATATCCTGCTTCTGCCGCTTGCTGAGTGAAGCCACGTAGTTTTCCGATCCGAGAAGCCCGCCTTCTTCCGCACCGAACCACATGAAGCGCACCTTGTTGACCGGCTTTATCTTCAGCTTGCTCATCTGGACGGCGATCTCGAGGATGCCTGCGCTGCCGCTGCCATTGTCCTGGATGCCAGCGCCTTCGGGAACACTGTCAAGATGCGCCCCAACAACGACGACTCGGTCGGAACGGCCACCAGCCGTTTCGGCGAGGAGATTCTTGGTGTTCTTGATGATGGTTGACGTGTCGGTCCTGACCCGCACCGTCGGCGAGTTAAGAGCCGCAAGAGCATTTCCAACGGCAAAACTGACCGAGAACACCGGAATATCAACCGGGCCGCCCAGGGTGCCACCGAAATTGTCCAGTCTGTCAGCCTGCCCTTCGTTGAAAATGAGCGCGGCCGCAGCACCCGCCACCTTTGCCGCCGCTGCCTTCTCGGCGAACGTGCAGCCGCCACGCTGGATCAGCGCAATGCTGCCCGGTACAAAGCCCGCGAAGTCGGCTGCCGTGCAGCCGCTCGTGCTGCTCGATTCAGCACTTGGCGGCAATATGAAACCGCCGGCATTCTGCACGATCCGGGTCACATCGCCGCTGCCCGAATACTCCATTGTGGAAAAGTCAGGACCTTCCGCATAGATCTGCGATGTTGGTGCAGTCCGCTGGAATACTGGAGGTGAATGCTCTTCAAAGAATGGAAACGAGAAAGGAAGTTCGGTCGCTGTGTAGCCGGCGGCTTCCAGTTTCGATTTCACATAGGCAACCGAAGCGTCGAAACCGGGCGTTCCGGACGCACGCGTCCCGTTATTGGCATTGGCAATGCCCTGAAGTGCGAACTGGTGAACTCTGATGTTATCAACCTTGACGGCAGTTCTGAGCTTACTGCTGTCAACGCCAACTGCACTCCAGACAAGACTTGCACACGTCAGCAAGGCGGCGGCACTCACACTTCCGGCAACAACCAAATTTTTACGCATTCATTTCTCCTGTTAGAACTTTGAACAAAGGCACACTTCTAGTTTGTAGGAACTCTCCGTGAGGGCATTCTTTCCCCGATCAGTCAGGGAATTGTCCGCGCGAACATGTCATTGAGATTAGGTCCGACTGACTTGCCGAACACTGATGTCACGCCGCCAGCCGATTTCACCATGCCCATATAGTCGCCAAGGAAATGCCCGCGCGCCACTGGAGCTTCAAGCATATCGAATGAGGCCGAGGAAAGGCGGGTCTCGTTGCCCCATGCGGTCTTTGAGCGGCAATTGGCGCCCGCTGCCGGATTGCATGAGATTGACCAGAAGTCCGTCAATTCGCGGCCGTCACTCGTATCGTTCCTGAAATCGTAGTAGGTGACGACGATCTTGTGATCCGCTGAAACCTCGACGGAGGGCACAAAAGCCTGCTCGCGCAGCTTGTTTTTGGCAGGCGGCGTGGCATTGACAACGATTGCCGGTGACCAGCTGTTTCCGCCGTTAGTTGACATGGAGAAGGCCACCCGGTCGATGTTGCCCTGCCGGCCATCCTGCCAAACGGCATAGATAGTGCCGTTGTCATCGTCGACAGCCACGTCGAACAGGATGTTTGCATCGCGCACCGGCTCCTTGGCATCGGGCGTCACTGTGCCTGCGTTTGTGACAACCATTTCGAACGCATGCTGAAGTGCCCCGAAATGTGCGCCCTTGTCATTCGATTTGACCATGCCGAGCTTCACGCTTCCGCTGTTGAGGATATGCGTGAAGAAGTCAATGACCGTACCGTTCGGCAGGACTTCGATCAGATTATTGATCGTCTGCGCGTTTGATCCAGGTTCGAATATTTTCTTTGCAGGCTCCCAGCTGCTGCCTCCGTTGGTCGTGCGCACGAAAAGACTTGGCCCGGTATAGATTGTCGCCTTGTTGATGGTAGCACCCGACCTGATGTTCTTGAGCCGGTTGCGAGCATTGGCTGGACCGTCCGCACCGTTACCGCCACCGGTGTTGCCGCCAACCTTCGCATCAACGCCAACTTTTTTCTTGCCATGGGGCAGCGTGAAATCCTCCAGTCGGTCCCACACCGCATACACAAACCGGCTGTCATGCGGATCGGCGGTCATCGAATTCTTGTCGTTGAAGAGCTGGCCGTCCGTGTCAAGAATGAGCGTGATCGGCGCTCCCCAGCTTGCGCCGCCATTGGTGGATCGGTTCACCAGCATCGCGTTGTCACCGCCGGCACCGCTCGGCTCGTCATTCATGAAGGAAAGGCTCATGAAGTACGCCGTGCCATCGGGCGAAATGGTAACCCACGGGTCGCTGGCCCTCTCGAACTGGCCACCGGCACACAAGGTAATTCCAGGCACAACAACCGGTGTCCACGACGCACCGCCATTCGCCGAATAACCCGACATCAGGCTGCGCGATCCGCCATCGGACCATCTGTCCTGCTGCCAGCCGGCGATCAGGTGACTGGGATTCCTTGGGTCCGCGTCGACCCAGGGTTCAACCTCTGCTTCCTGAAAATTGATGCCGGGCTGCCCGGCAACATTATCCTGAGTGCATCCGGAAAACGGGCTGGCGCCGGTTACTTTCACTTCCGCAGAAGCCGCCGATGGAATGGCTAACACGATGCCTGCGATGCTGGCGAAACCAAGCAGACACTTCCGCAACATGGCGGACAACGCCATTGTACGATCTGGAAACATGGACCGGCACTCCCAATCTCCGGGCGAAAGTGGCCCCTTCTGCCCATACCGCCCCATGATTGAAACACGAATTCCTGCTCCCGGCAAGGTGGCCATCTCTACACTGGAAAAACCCCGAACAATTTCGCCAGCCACACGATGACTATTGAGGGCGCGATGAAACTGCCAAATGGCATCGCCGTCTTCATGCTCGTCCTCTGAGGTGCTGAACCAGCACCAGAGATGATCACTGCCGCAAGCGCAGCGCATGTGGCGATCAGGCAGGTGAATGCCAAGGCATCAAGCCCAACCCATGCGCCTGCCGCGATGCCGAGTTTGACATCGCCAAATCCCATACCCTCCACGCCGCGCATGGCGCGGTAGGCAATCCGGATCAGGGCGAGGCAGCAGCCCGCCACCAGGGCAGCGGATCCATGATCGATCAATGTAGCGAGAGGTGCTTGGCCAAATGCAAAAATTGCAGCCAGGAGTCCGGCGGGAATGGCCGGCAGCGACAGCACATCTGGAATGAGGAATTGCCGGTGATCGATCAGCGTGATCAGCAGCATCACAAAAACCAGATAAAATGTGGCGGCCGCAACGCTCGCCGGCATCGAAGCCGCGATGATGAGTCCAGCAGCCGAGGCCAGCACGGCACACACCCACACGTCCGCTATGCGCAGGTGATAGTGCGTCGTTAGCCGAAACTTGCGGAACCAGGTTTCAATAGCGGTGATCATGGTCAATGGATCGAAGCTTCGGTGCACGGCATGACTGCTGTCAATGCTTTCGACACTCAAGACAGTACATAAAATTCTGCCTCATTTTTGAACCCGCCGTTAGTTTACGAAACCCTACTGTGGTTGGGGCCACAACAGGGAATTAATCATGCCGACGACCTTGCGGGCCATTCTTGCTTCTGGCCTCCTCACAACATCGCTTTCCTTGAGTTTTGCATCGGCAAACGCCGCCAATCTTGTGCCCGGCACCAATTGCCCGGTCTTTCCATCGACAAGCTGGTGGCACGCCGATATCAGCAAGCTTCCGGTGCATGCCAGAAGCGCCCAGTGGATGTCTCACATGTCGCCCACCCGCGAACTGCATCCAGATTTTGGCCCCTCCTACGGCGCTCAGTCGGTACCCTATGGCATTCCCATAACCGTAGTGGATAACAGTCATCCCAAGGTCAACGTGACTTTTGGCTATGCCAATGAAAGCGACAAGATTCCCTATCCACTTGGCACCGATATCAAGGTCGAGGGCGGCCAGTGGGATTCGGGAGATCGCCACACCATCGTTGTCAACAAGGATACCTGCCGCCTGTATGAAACCTGGGCGACGCGGCACTCGGGACAGCAATGGTTTGCCGGCAGCGGCGCTTCCTGGCTGCTTGAGAGCAACGCCTTGCGCCCGAATGGCTGGACATCGGCGGACGCGGCGGGTCTGCCCATTCTTCCCGGCCTGCTGCGCTTTGACGAGGTCGCTGCGCGGACCATCGATCATGCCATCCGTTTCACTACTGATGTGACCAGCACGCGCTATCTCTGGCCAGCCCGCCACCAGGCGGGATCGACAAGCAATTATGCCTATCCGCCCATGGGCGCGCGTTTCCGCCTCAAGTCCTCATACAAGATTTCCGCCAGCCTTCGCGCCGATACCCGCGCCGTTCTTGTGGCCATGAAGAAGTACGGTCTGGTCCTCGCCGATAACGGCTCGCCATTGTATTTCCAGGGAACCGCCGATACCCGCTGGTCAGGACCCTTCATCGAAGAGTTGAAGCAGATCCCTGCATCGGCATTCGAGGCTGTCGATACCTCGTCGCTGAAGATCTGGAACAACAGCATGAAAGTCAAAGCACCAGAGTAATGCGGAAAACTCCGCCACTCCTATTGGCGATTGACCTCGAACTCTTCCCAGTTTCCGCCCGATGAAACCAGCCGCAGATAGAGGCGCTTGGCGCCGGTATCGTAGAAATACTTGGTGCCGCCGCTCGCCAGTTCGCCGACGCTCGCAGCCTTCGCCACAGGGCTTCCCCATAGCGTTACGGTAAATGCGGAAGTCGGATAAGGCAGCGACACTCGCGTCGCCTTTCCTGCACCTTCATGGCGTTGGAACGTGATGCGCTTGGGAACCGCTCCTAGCAGGTCAAGCGAATGCCGGCGGTTCTCCAGCAGCACCATGTGCAATGAGTTAGCAGAACCTTCCGTAGTGCCGAGTGTGCGTGTCGCGCCATCATCGCGCTTGAGGATTGTTCCGTTCAGGTCTGTGCCGTCATATGTGAATATCTGCATGCCCACATAATTGTGCGGGCAGATATAGGCATTCCACGCGGGCATAAGGGTACAGCTTGGCGTATACAGCACCGGATTGCGTGGAACGATGCGCCGCCCCGGTGTTCCGGTGATCGATCCGTCCGTATCGCGAATGACAGAAAAGGCATCGCCATCGTTTTTTGCCCTGAGGGGATCAAACCACACCTTGTTGGCATTCTGGAAGCTTATTGCAGTAGATGTGCTGACCGAACTCACCCAGAACGGATTGGGCGAAAGATTTGTGATGCCGCCGGCCTTGCGTAGAGAATTGTGCCTGAAATTGGCAAACATCGTGCGCTGGATCGCCATCGGCCCGTCATAGTATTCGAGCCCGCGCAGAGAATCATTCGGCGACCAGAAATGGAAGAGCTCGCGCCCGTCGAGCCCCTTGGTCTCCCAGCTCTCCGTGTTGCCCTTGTTGCCCGACTCGCCCACCACAAGCGAATCCCTGATGTAACCAGGCGTTCCCGAGAGGCTGGCGAAATAGGCGCCCATCCAGTTGTCGGCCAGCACCGCCGATTGCAGGACCGGCTTTGCAAAACTTCTCAGCCAAACGCCTTCGTAGCGGTTCTTGTAGGCTGTGAAATTCTCGAACACCGGCGGCACGATTTTCGAACCTCCATTCGCCGGATTGATCCGCGGCTCATACCAGGTGACCGACGTTGTCCTGTCTGGATTCTCGCTGCCATCCACGAACAGGCCGCGCGCACCATTCGAATGGCTGACATTGTTCTTGAATTCGAGCAGTGGTGTGCGCCGCGGCCACACACTGTTGGTGGCCGAAAGGCCAATCGGATGCTCGGGAAAGCCCAGCCAGAAACCGGTGTGCTCGGAACCTGCGGCAACATTGTTCCGCACTATATTGTCGGGATTGCTGATCCAGAAAACCGACGCCTGCCGGTCGGACGCGGTGGGCAGACCATCCTCAGCGTTACGCACCCGCGCACCAAGGTTGTTCTCGATTATGTTGTCATGCTCGATTCCATCCTCGAGATAGTAGCCATGGCCGATCGTGTCATAACCGACGTTGCCTGCAAGGCGTATCTGGTGCGTGCCGTGAATCGAAAGAAACCGGTTGTAGGAATGGACGATGCTCGAATCGGTCAGGAACTGACCCGGCGCATTTCCCACCATGTGCCAGTGCATGGGATAGCGGCCGATCTTGCCCTTCTGTCCCATGTGCAGGAACTGGACACCGCTGATGCGGGCTGAAGAGCCCTTCATCACCATCACGTGCCCGCCAAATCCGGCGGTCGTGGAGGCGGCATCGCCATGGATCACGATATTGCGGCTTAAGAGCCCCACTTCCGTGCATTCTTCCAGCGTTTTGTCGCCGAACTTTGTACGCGCACACCAGTGCTCATGCGCCAGCCGGCTCGACAGAGTCACTTCGCTGCCCGAAATCGCCGTGATGGTTTTCTCTTCCGCATTATCAGGGCGGTAGTCGCTCGAAACGATGACGATCCGGTCACCGACACGCCATGACGGCGCCTGCTTCAGGGTAATTTTCCAGGCACCCTTCGTTGCCGTCGTGGCCAGTCGCGTCCAGCCCAGCCGGTTTTCGCCATGCAGTTCGATGCGCCCGCTGCCCATGGCGCCAAGAAACTTTGTGCCCATTCCCATCACGTCGAGCGACGGATTGTTGCCGGTCAGCGTGATGTCCAGATGCTTGATGTATCTTTCGGAAGGCGTTCCGCACCGGAGCAGGCCATGCACCATGATCCAGCCTGCCTTGATGTTGAGGTTCTTGTTGGCGCAGATCACCGTGCCGCTGATGGTGAGATCGGTCAGCGCCACATTGGCATCGAGAAGAACGCTCTTGCCCGCTGGTATCGTCACCGAACCATTCAGCGGATAATTTCCGCGCCACGGCACTGGTTCCGCGGCACTGACTGGATTGATTGTGGTTTGAATTATGGCCCAGAACAGGCTCAGCGGCAGAAGCAGCTTCAACAGCTTTCCATAAGGCAAATCATCCCCTCCGATTCTCTTCCGCCGCATGTGAAAACTACCCGGATAATGCGGCGAAGATGTGCTGGGGCCTGCTCAAAAACAGTGAAGAAAAAACCGAAAAATTGATAAAAAAATTGATGCGCGGTTTGATCTATCGGCCGCGATAGCCGAACTTCACAACACCGGTACGCATAAGAATATACATAACTGCGAATATGACAAAAACCAGCGCGTTGGTAAGTGCGGCCAGCGCAAAAAGCTCGGGTCCAAGACCAAATCGCAAAGAGCCCCAGGCAACGGATGGAAGCGTTGGAATGGCTCCCAGATTGTAAAATGAAATCTCGAGATTGTTGAATGCGAGGATGAAACTGATCAGAAAGGCACCGAGCAGG
>JANMMJ010000196.1:0-1598 GCA_031373255.1 Hyphomicrobiales bacterium | reverse complement strand
GGCGGGACGCCCGCGCCCCCAGGGCAAGCGCACATCCTGAACCTCTCCATCCTACGATCGTAGGCCTCAGATAATCCGAAAGGGCTCTAGCAGTCTGCTGAAGAACCGACGTATTGCGGAGCAATTTCCTAACCGTCGTTGATGTTCCGGTGTCTGTGGCTTTGCGGCACGGCGCGGTTTGAGCGCGTCAAGCCGTGATGAGTTTGGGAACCCGGATCAGGTTGTAGGCGATCAGGTTGAGGAGAAAGCCGCCGGCGACGCGCGCGATGCCTCGGTGCTTCGTTTTGCGCATTGTTCCGTGCTGCTTGCCCCATCCGAAGATGCACTCGATCATCTTTCGCCGGACCTGCGACATCCCATAGCCCTCGTATCTGGTTGTGCGAGCATCGATGGCGCTCTTGCGCCGCCATCCAGCCTTGGTGACGGCATTGTTCTGAGCGACGTGCGGCGTGACGTTCAGCTTGCGAAGGGCCGCAACATGATCGGCCGTATCGTAGGCCTTGTCCTCGCCGACAGTGATGCGCCGACCGGTCTGGCGCGCCTTGTGCCCGAGCATCGCCTCAGCGGCGCGTCGCTCGGCCTTGCCGTTCGCCCAAGTCACCCGGCCCGCCACGGCCAACCCGTTTCGGTTCTCCATCGTGACATGGCCCATATAAGAGAGCTTTGCTTCCGTCCCGAATGATTTGCGGTACAAGCGGCTGTCCGGATCGCTTGTGCTTTCGTGGGTTTCGTTGCTCCGCTTCTGAGCGTGGAAGTTCGCGCCATCGTCGTCATCGCCGCTGCCATCCTTGGGCTTGAAGCTCTTGTGTGATGCCCACGCCTCGATCAACGTTCCATCCACCGAGAAATGCTCGTCCGATAGGAGCGGCGCCACCTGCGGGTGGTTTAGGAGCTGCGTCATGAACTTGGCGAACACGTCGCCTTTCTCCAGCCGCTCCCGGTTCTTCGTAAAGGTCGTCGGGTCCCACACCGGATCGTCTGGCGAAAGACCGACAAACCAGCGATACAGAAGATTGTAGTCCAGTTGTTCCATGAGTTGACGTTCGGAGCGGATACCATAAAAGGCCTGCAACAAGAGGGCGCTCAGCAATTGCTCCGGCGGAATCGACGGCCGCCCCTCGTGCGAATAGAGCTTCTCGAAGCTCCGGTTCAGCTTCTTCAGAACCTCCCGCACCAACTCGCGCACCTTGCGCAGCGGATGGTTCAACGGCACCCGCTTCTCCGGCGAGATATAAGAAAACAACCCGCCCTGATCCTGGAACGCGCCGCGCATGTCACCTCCATCGATTCAGTCTCGACGGAAGTGAATCACATCAATATCGTCGCAACGAATGGTTTTTCAGCAAACTGCTAGTCCAGGGAGGCGTAGCGCTTGAGGTGGTGGTCGACGTTGCCGAACATGGTGTCGATCATTGTTAGGCGTTTGAAATAATGGCCGACGGCGAGTTCGTTGGAGATGCCGATGCCGCCGTGGACGCGCGGCGCCGCTTCCATCAGCCGCTCCTGGCTCCAGCCAATCAGCGGCGAGACGAGCAGGCTGGCCAGCGACAAATCGTCCTCGGGCTGCAACACGAAGCGGATCGCGGCGAGCAGATCCT
>JANMMJ010000144.1:0-40798 GCA_031373255.1 Hyphomicrobiales bacterium | reverse complement strand
GAGTCGGGCAGGATCTGCTTGGCCTCGCCGCCTCCCGGCCCTGTCCCGAGTAATCCGCCATTCTGAAAGGCTTGCATGGCCGTATCGACCTGGAACGTGTCGCCTTTCTCGGGATCGAGAAACCGGTCGATGCGCGAGCCGACATGCGGCACCAGTTTGTAGGCCGCCAGCACGCCGGTGAATGCAAGGCCGGCAAGCCCGAAGACCACGACCCACGGGATACCGTAAAGCAGCAGCATGGCGGCAAAGATTGCGACGATCAGCGCTGTCTGGCCAAAATCCGGTTGCAGGATAAGCAGCCCGATAAATACCGTGGCAACACCTACCGCTAGCCATAGGCCGGGCATCTCCGGCCGCTTGGTGTGCTCCGCCAGAAGCCACGCCACCACGACGACGAATGCCGGTTTGGCAAATTCGGAAGGCTGGAGATTGATCGGTCCGATGTCGATCCAGCGATGCGCGCCCTTGACTTCCGGTCCAAAGAACAGCGCCGCAACCATCAACACGATCGCAACCAGGAAGACGATGAAGGCCGTGCGCCGCGCCTGCCGCGTATCAAGAAATGAAGTTGCGATCAGCACGGCCACCGCTGGAAAGAGATAGGCGAGCTGGTATTTGAAAAAATGAAATGAATCGAGCCCTATCCGTTCGGCAACTGGCGGGCTGGCGGCCATTGAGATCAGAACGCCGGCGGCCATCAGCAGAAAAACCGCAGCCATCAGCAGGCGGTCGACAGTGAACCACCAGCTTGCCAACAATCCACGGTCGCTGCGGCTGATCAGCATGCGCTTCCTCCTTCAATGATCATGTCGATGTTCGGGAGCGCAGCGACGGCCTTTACGAACGCATCGCCGCGTACTTCGAAATTGGGATATTGGTCGAAGGATGCGCAGGCGGGAGATAGAAGCACCACCGCGCCATCAATGCCGTCGTTCGCCGCGTCATGCGCTGCGGCTGCCACTGCATTGTCGAGCGTGCCGCACTTCTCGATTGCCGCACCAGGTCCAAGTGTCCGCGCAAATGCGTCAGCCGCCTCACCAATGAGATAGCTTTTGATGAGTTTCGGAAAGTATCCCGTCAGAGAATCAATGCCGCCCGTCTTCGCGATTCCACCCGCGATCCAGTAAATTGTGTCGAAGGAGGCAAGCGCCTTGGCGGTGGCATCGGCATTGGTCGCCTTCGAATCGTTGACGAACGATGTTTTGCCGCGCCGCGCAATCTCCTGCATGCGGTGTTGCAATCCCGGGAAGCTGGCGAAGCCACCAGCAATTTCCGGCGTGCTGAGACCCAGTGCCCGCGCCGCGGCATAGGCGGCAGCGGCATTTTGCCAATTGTGCGCGCCCTTCAACGACCGCATGGGATTGAGGTCGATCGCGGTGCCATCGCGTATATCATGCAGCACGCCGCTAATAACATGAATGCCGCGTTCAAGTTTGCGCATCACCGAAACGGGAACAACTTCCGCACCGGTTTTCAGGCCATTGGCAATTGCCGCACTCCACGGGTCGTCGACACCAACGATGGCAATGTCGCCAATTTGCTGCCGCGCAAACAGGCGCGACTTGACTTCCGCATAATGATCCATGTCGCCGTGCCGGTCGAGGTGGTCCGGCGTGAGGTTGGTAAGAATGCCGGCATCGGGCCTGAGGCTCGGCATGAGATCGATCTGGAATGACGAGAGTTCGAGCACGAAAACCCGGTCCTTCACCGGCGGCTCAAGCAGGCATACTGCCGTGCCGATATTGCCACCCACCTGCGTGTCGCGCCCGGCAGAGCGGAACACGTGGCCGCACAACGCCGTCGTTGTCGATTTACCGTTGGTTCCGGTAATCGCAACAAGTCTGGCGCCTGAACCATCGAACTCCCGCTGGAACACTTCTGTATCGCCAATGATTTCGATGCCCGCCGCCTGCGCCTTCTTCACCGTCCAGTGCGGTTCGGGATGCGTCAGCGGCACGCCGGGGCTAAGCACCAGGCTGTCGAGCTTCCTGAAATCAACCTCGCGCAGATCGCCGATGGGAAACCCTTGTTCACGCGCTTTGGCCACCGCCGGCGCCGAATCGTCCCAGGCAAAAACATCGGCGCCACCCAGCCGCAGCGCCTCGACGCAGGCCGTACCGGATCGGGCAAGTCCGAAGACCCCGACACGCTTGTTGTTGAACGACCGCGCTGGAAACACCGCTCACCTATCGTAGCTTCAGGGTCGAGAGGCCGATCAGAGCCAGCACGAATGCGATGATCCAGAAGCGGATTACAATGGTGGGCTCGCGCCAGCCCTTCTGCTCGAAATGATGATGCAGCGGTGCCATGGCAAACACCCGCTTGCCCGTCAGCTTGAACGAAACCACCTGCACGATCACCGAAACCGTTTCGAGCACGAACAGCCCGCCGATGATCGCCAGCACGATCTCGTGCTTGACCGCCACCGCAATGGCGCCAAGCGCCCCGCCAAGCGACAGCGAGCCCGTATCGCCCATGAAAATCATCGCCGGTGGCGCATTGAACCACAGGAAGCCGAGCCCGGCACCTACGATTGCTCCGCACACCACCGCCAGTTCGCCAGTGCCGCGCACAAAATGCAGCTGCAGATATTCTGCGAAAACCGCGTTGCCGACGAGATAGACAATAAGTCCGAAGCTCGCCGCCGCGATCATCACCGGCATGATGGCCAGTCCGTCGAGCCCGTCCGTCATGTTGACGGCATTGCCCGATCCAACAATCACGAATACCCCGAAAGCGACGAAGAACACGCCGAGCGGGATCAGCACATCCTTGAAAAATGGAACCGCCAGCGCCGTCGACAGGGGTTTGTCACCAATCGAAATGAAAATGACCACAGCAATCGCCGCGATGGCAAATTCAAGCAAGAGCCGCACCTTGCCGGAAAATCCGCGTGTCGTGGATTTCGTCACCTTGAGGAAATCATCGTAGAAGCCGATGGCGCCATAGCCCAGCGTCACAAACAGAACCGCCCAGACATACAGGTTGGAAAGATCCGCCCACAGCAGCGTCGAAACAAAAATGCCCGAGAGGATCATCAATCCGCCCATCGTGGGTGTTCCCTGCTTTTCGACGATATGGCGCTGCGGGCCATCGCTGCGGATCGGCTGGCCCCTGCCTTGCTTCAGCTTCAGCATCGATATGATCCGCGGTCCGAACAGAAACACGAAGATCAGCGCCGTCATGATGCCGCCGCCGGTCCGCGTCGTCAGATAGCGGAACACATTGAAAGCCGGAACATCTGTCGCGAGACTGTTCAGCAGGTAGTAGAGCATTCTCAAACGTCCTTTTCAGCCGCGGGATACGCAGCCTTGAGCGCCTCGACGATGGGACCCATGCGGCTTCCGAGCGAGCCTTTGACCATCACGACGTCACCCGCGCGGAGCGAGGAGACCACGATATCGCGTAAGCCTTCGGAGGTTTCGGCAAGGGCGCCGCGCCGGGCGGCGGGTGTATTGGCCCACAGGTGTTCCATGAGCGGTCCGCAGGCATATAGGATATCGGCATGGGCATCGTCTACAGGCCCGGCAAGCTCCGCGTGAAGTGCCGGCCCTTGCGGCCCGAGTTCCAGCATGTCGCCGAGAATGGCGATGCGCCTCCCGCCCTTACCCGGCTTTGACTGCCTGAGAAGCTGCAATGCCGCCCGCACCGATGCCGGATTGGCATTATAGCTTTCGTCGATCAGGATGGCCTGGCCGCCGGGTACGCGAAGCCTTGAGCGAACCCCTCGTCCCTTGGCAGGCTGTGCCGTTGCCAGCGAAAGCGCTGCCCGAGCCAGATCGCCGCCAACCGCCTTGACGGCAGCGAGGACGCCAAGGCTGTTGATCGCCATGTGCTCGCCCGGCATGCCGAGCTTGAAGATCACTGTCTCGCCCAAAACTGTTGCGGTCACGCACGAGCAGTTCTCGTGCAGTGCAATCTGTTCAAGCCGGACCTCTGCTGCGCCATGCCGGCCAAAGCCGATGATGCGCGCAGCGCCGGAAATACGCGCCGCTGCGGCAAGCCTGTCATAGTAGGGCGTATCCCGGTTGATCACGGCAGAACCGCCAGGCTCAAGCCCCAGGAAGATCTCGGCCTTGGCATCGGCAATCTCGTCCAGTGATTTGAAGTGGCCGAGATGGCTCGCCGCAATCGTCGTGATTAGGGCCACATGCGGCCGCACCATCTTCACCAGAGGCGTGATTTCACCGGCATGGTTCATGCCGATCTCGAAAACGCCGTAAGCCGTCTCGCGCCGCATGCGCGCCAGGGTCAGCGGCACACCCCATTGATTGTTGAACGATGCCGCCGATGCATGAGTAAGGCCGGAGCCGCTGAGCGCCGCCTTGAGCGCTTCCTTGGTGCTGGTCTTGCCGACACTGCCGGTAACCCCAATGACCTGTGCCGAACAGCGCGCCCGCGCCGCCCGGCCCATGCCCTCAAGGGCCGTGAGTGGATCGCCCACAGTCAGCAATGAGCCCGCCTCGCGCATGGCATCGTCCGGACGCGAAACAATGGCGACCCCTGCCCCCGCCTTCAATGCACCGGCGGCAAAATCATGCCCGTCAAGCCGGTCGCCTTTGATTGCCACAAAGATGTCACCCTTTGCCACGGCGCGGCTGTCGATCGTAACACCGGACAACGCGAGTGCAGGAGGCACGCCTTCAAAGTGCCCCTGCGTTGCCGCCTGCAATTCGTCTGCCGTCCACAAAGGCGTATCAGCCACGATAATCAACTCCGTTGACTGCTGCGATTACCGCCTCATGATCGCTGAACGGTAACAGGCTTTTGCCCACGATTTGTCCGGTCTCATGTCCCTTGCCGGCAATCAGCAGAATATCCCCCGATCTCAACCCGTCCACCGCAGCGCGGATCGCCTTTGCCCGGTCGCCAATTTCAATTGCATCGGGGCAGGCCGCGAGAATGCCAGCGCGAATGGCTGCCGGGTCTTCGCTGCGCGGGTTGTCGTCGGTGACATAGGCGGCATCCGCCAGCCGTTTCGCAATGGCGCCCATCTGCGGCCGCTTGCCCTTGTCGCGGTCGCCGCCACAGCCAAAGACCACCACGAGCCTGTCCTTGGCATAGGGCCGAAGCGAGGAAATGGCGTTTTCCAGCGCGTCAGGCGTATGGGCGTAGTCGACAAAGATCGACGCCCCGGCCTTGGTGGTGACAACAAGGTCGAGCCGGCCCTTGGCGCCCTTGATGGATTCAAGCGCGTGAAATGTCAAGTACTGTTCGCTGCCCAGCGCGATCACCAGCCCGGCGGCGACCAGCGCGTTGGAAGCCTGGAAATCGCCAACCAGCGGCAGATAGACCATCTGTCTTTTGCCGCCACACTGCAGTTCGAGGTGCTGCCCGAAGCCATCGCGGCGGCACGACAACAGCCTTATGCCATCGCCGCTGCGGCCAACGGTGAAAACCCGCAGCTTCCGCGCCGTCGCCCGGCTGATCACGGCGTCAGCCTGTGGCGCGTCGGCATTGATCACAGCCGGCGATCCCGGCGCCAGCAACTCGCTGAACAGCCGCATCTTCGCATCGAAATAGTCTTCGAATGTCGCATGGTAATCGAGGTGATCGCGCGTGATGTTGGTGAAGGCGCCAGCGCTGATCCGCACACCGTCGAGGCGATACTGTGCCAGTCCGTGGCTCGAAGCTTCCAGTGCCAGATGCTTCACATGATCGTCGGCCAGCCGTGCCAGTGTTGCATGGAGCGTCACTGGATCGGGTGTCGTGTGCTGCAGGTATTCTGAACCGGACGGGCCGACCACGCCGACCGTGCCAAGGCTGGCGGCGCGAAAACCCATCGCCGTCCAGATTTCCCGCACGAACGCTGCAACCGAAGTCTTGCCGTTTGTTCCCGTAACTGCCGCCACCACGTCCGGCTGCGCGCCATAAAACCGTGCCGCCATATGCGAAAAAAGCTGTGGCACATTTGCAGCCTGAACCACCGGCACAGTGGCTTTGATCGGGGCCTGCGCCACGATGGCAATGGCACCCTTGTCGACAGCTTGCGCCGCAAAGGTGCTGCCATCTACTTTGGTTCCTGGCATTGCAGCGAAAACGTAACCCGGCTTCACCTCGCGGCTGTCGGCGGTAAGACCGGCAACCTTCAGGCTCCCGGTACCGGGTGGCGCCAGACTGTCTGTTCCAAGGAGCGAGGCCAGGGTCGGTCGCATCGCCTCAATTCGCCTTTACCAGGGCTTTTTTTGCCTCGATCCTGGCTTGCTTTTCGAGTTTCTCGCGATCCTCCGGCGAGAGCTTGAGATCGATGCCGAGCATCGGCGCAATGCGCGCGATGATCTTTCCAGCGGTCGGCACCGCGTTCCACCCGGCCGTGGCAAATCCATAGGTTTCCGGCAATGCCTGCGGTTCATCGAGCATCACCAGGATGGCATAGCGCGGTGCTTCCATCGGAAACGCCCCGATGAAGGACGAGAGCCGCTTGTCTTTGACATACCGGCCGCTCACCACTTTCTCTGCGGTGCCGGTCTTCCCGCCGATCCGGTAGCCGGGAACTTCCGCATTAGCCGCCGTTCCCTCTTCGGCATTTAGCCGGAACAGGTAACGCATCTTCTCGCTGGTCTCGGGCTTCACGATCTGCTTGCCGAGCGATCGCGCCGTCTCCTTGTCGCGTTTGATGAAGGTCGGCGGAATCATCAATCCGCCATTGAGCAGCCCTGCCACCACCTGCAACCCTTGCAGGGGCTGCACCGCAAATCCATGACCGAACGCCGCCGTAGCACTGGCGATCTTGCTCCAGCGTTTCGGCAGCAGCGGTTTGGCGCTTTCCGGAATTTCCGTCGTCAGCCGGTCGAACAGGCCGACCCGTTCGAGAAACGCCTGATGGCGTTCGAGTCCGACTTCCAGCGCCATCTTCGCCGTGCCGATGTTCGAGGAGTTGGTAAAGACTTCCGGCACGGTAATGATCCGCCGCATCGGGTGGTAATCGCTGATCGAATTTCGCCCGATGATAAGCGGCGCCCGTGTATCGTAGCGGCCGTTGAGGTCGGTCGTGCCGTAATCGAAGGCCATGGCGAAGGTAATCGCCTTGATCACCGAGCCGAGTTCGAAAACCCCACTTGTCATCATGTTCTGCTGAGACTTGCTCAGGTTCTTGTCTGTCGCATTGGGGTTGTAGTCGGGCAGCGAAACCATCGCCACCACTTCGCCGGTTTCGACGTCAAGCACGATGCCGCCGCCGGCTATGGCGCGGAATTTAACGACAGCCTTTGCCAGCTCGTCGGCAACCGCATGCTGAACCCGGATGTCGATCGTCGTATAGGCGGGCGTGGTCGTGCGGCTTTCGGGGTCAGCCAGCGAAGCCGTATAGATGGCGCCCTGGTCGTCGAGATATTTCTCGATACCGGCGATGCCGACGGAATCAAGATCGACATAGCCAAGAATATGAGCCGCAAGCCGGCCCATCGGATAAATGCGCCGTGTTTCGTAACGGAACCCTATTCCCGGGATACCGAGATTGAATATCTCTTCCTTGAGTTCCGGGCTTACCTCACGCTTCAGCCAGACAAAGCCCTTCTTCGATTGCGACAGCCGCGTGCGCAGCATCTTGGCATCAAGCGCCGGATCGGCTGCGGTGAGCAGTTCCACCGCTTCATCCACATCGATGATCTTGTTGGGTTCGGCAAACAGCGAGGCAACCGAAATATCGGTAGCCAGCACCCGCCCATTGCGATCCACAATGTCGGGGCGCGGAAGCCGAGGCTCATATTGCGCTACCGGTTCGCTGGCGATACCGAGGTTCTTGTAGACCGAAAGATAGCCAAGCTGGGCGCAGATCGCCAGGAACGAGGCCGTGAAGCACATGGCCACAAGCCGCAATCGGTTCTGCCCGCGAAGCTTCTTGGCGCCGCTGTCAGGTGCATCGATGGAAGTGGCAGGTGAGTGATCCACCGTCCCTACTCCATCGCCTTCAGGATATCGCCGATCGTGTCCTTGCCATCTTCCTCAAGCTTCATGATCGGTTCTACCGGAACGCGCGCCGCAATTTCACCTTCCTCCACCATTTGAAGCTGAGTCACCGGCTTCATGTGCAAGTGTGCGTCGGCAAGACTTTGCAGCCGTTCGGGCCTGGTGAGATTGCTCCACTCGGCCTCAAGCAGCTTGATCGATTCCCGCTCGTCCTTGATCGCGTTGCCCAGCTTGCCGATGTCACGTTCTGCCGTGCGAGTCTGATGCTCAAGCGAATACAGGATGAAGGCCGAGGCGAGGACTGCCGCGACCAGGCAGGTATTGATGAATTTGAGCATCAGTGCCTCACCGGAGAAATCTGCGGAACCGCCATCGCCGCGAGGTTGAGCGGATGAACTGGTGCAGCCATTCGCTCTGCGGCACGGAGCTTGGCTGACCGGGCGCGCGGGTTGGCAATCGTTTCCAAGTCGCCCGCTTCACCATGCCCCTTGAACAGCAGTTTGAAACTTGGCGCCGCCGCTTGCACTTCCGGCACATGGCGGGATTGCGCCGGTTTTTCTCGCGACCGTTCGCTGAGGAACCGCTTCACGATTCGGTCTTCAAGCGAGTGGAACGTGACGACCGCCAGCCGGCCGCCGGGTTTCAGCACGCGCTCGGCCGCGGCCAGTCCATGCGCCAGTTCATCCAGTTCGCCGTTTACGTAGATACGCAAGGCCTGGAATGTCCGCGTGGCGGGGTGGATGCGTTCGAAATGCTTCTGTTTGCCGGTCGCCTGCTCGATGGCATTGACCAGCGCCAGAGTTGTCGAAAGCTTCTGCTTCTCGCGCGCTCTCACGATAGCACGGGCAATTGCCCGCGCCTTGTTCTCTTCGCCCAGCACCGCGATGATGCGAGCCAGCGCTTCCGGCTCGAACGAGTTCACAATATCCGCCGCTGTCGGGCCATCGCGCGACATCCGCATGTCGAGCGGACCGTCCTTGGCGAAGGAAAATCCCCGCTCCGCTTCATCGATCTGCATCGATGACACGCCGATATCGAGTGCGACGCCATCAACTGCGGCCACGCCGAATTCCGCCAGCAGGCTTTCCATGTCGGCAAAGCGGCCCTCGATCAGCGTCAGCCGCTCACGAAAGGCGGCCAGAAGGGCAGCACCGCCGGCAATAGCCTCAGGGTCGCGATCTATCGCGTAGACCTTGCAGTTTGCCGCTTCCAATATGGCGCGCGTGTAGCCCCCTGCACCGAAGGTTCCATCAAGATAAATGCCGCCATCGCGCGGTGAAAGTGCCGACAGCACTTCCCCGAGCATGACCGGAATGTGCCGGGACTCTTTCATCAACATGGGCGCCGAGAGACAATGAACAGGATGTTAATTAAGCGTCCGACATTGCCCCCGGCAGCATTAACAAATAGTTTCAATTTCGATTCAAATGGGGAGGAAGCGGTAGATGCACAAGGTCAGGCATTTCAAGGCTGCGAGCCAGGTTACCATGCCTTTTGGCGGCCCGCCCGGCAAGGCAACCATTTCGCGCCTCGTCGGACCCGATATCAGCCGTTCCATGGGCGCCGGCATCGCCTATTTCGACGGCTGCTCCATCGAGTGGACGGTGCTCTACGATGAAGTCATCGTCGTGCTTGACGGCAGGTTTCGCCTGCAAGTGGGCGGCGCGGAACCGCACACCATCGAAGCCGGTCCGGGCGATGTGATCTGGCTGCCGGAAAATACCCCGATCCGCTACGAGGGCGACGGCGCCAAGGTGTTCTACGCGCTGCATCCCGTGGATTGGAAAAAGCTCCATGCCCTCTGAACCGGCCTTCCCGCACCTGTTTTCGCCGCTGAGCGTCGGCCATGTTACCTTGAAGAACCGCATCGTCTCGACCGGCCACGATACCGTCATGGCGGAGAATGGTCGCGTCGGCGAACGCCTGATCGCCTATCATGAAGCGCGCGCCAGGGGCGGCTGCGGTCTCATCATCGTTCAGGTCGCGGGCGTCCATGACACAGCCCGCTACAGTTCTGAAAAACTGATGGCCCACGACGATAGCTGCATCCCCGGCTATCGGCGCCTCGCCAGCACTGTGCATGCACACGGCGCAAAGCTTTTCGGCCAGTTGTTTCACCCTGGCCGCGAAATCATGTCGAGCCAGGATGGCACCGCACCGATTGCCTATGCGCCCTCGGCCATTCCCAATGATCGCTTCCACGTCATGCCGCGCGCCATGACCCTGCGCGTGATCGGGACATTCACCGATGCCTTTGCAGCATCGGCAGTTCGCCTCAAAACTGCGGGACTGGATGGCTGCGAAATCGTCGCCAGCCAGAATTATCTGCCCGCGCAGTTTCTCAATCCGGCCTTCAATAAGCGCGCCGATGATTATGGCGGCAGTCTCACAAACCGATTGAGGTTTCTCCAGGAGGTCATTGATAAGATTCGCGATTTGACCGGACCTGATTTCGTCATCGGAGTGCGCATTTCGGGCGAGGAACGCGATTACCACGCTCTCGAGGCTGCTGACGTGCTGCAGATTTGCAAGGCGATCAAGGGTGCAGACTTTCTCAGTGTCACCGCCGGTTCCTCCGCAACTTTGCAGGGCGCCATCCACATCGTACCGCCAATGGCCTATGCCAACGCCTATACGGCACCACTTGCCGCCGCCATCAAATCCATCGTCGCCTGCCCGGTCTTCGTTGCCGGCCGCATCAACCAGCCACAAATTGCCGAAGGCGTCATCATGCGCGGCGAAGCCGATGCCTGCGGCATGACCCGCGCCATGATCTGCGATCCGCAGATGCCGGCCAAGGCCATGGCCGGCCGCAATGACGACATCCGTGCCTGCATCGCCTGCAACCAGGCCTGCATCAACCACTTCCACAAGGGATACCCGATCTCCTGCATCCAGCATCCGGAAACCGGGCGGGAACTCACCTACGGCGCGCGCAAACATGTTGCCAAAGCCAGAAACGTTCTGGTCGCGGGAGGCGGACCGGCAGGCATGAAAGCTGCCGCCGTCATGGCCGAGCGCGGTCACCGCGTGACCTTGTACGAGGCATCGGCCCAGCTTGGCGGACAGGCTCTGCTGGCCCAGCTGCTGCCTGGCCGCAGCGAATTCGGCGGCATCGTCACAAACCTTGCCCGTGAAATGGAATTGGCTGGAGTGGAGGTATGCCGTAATGCGCTCGTCGATGCAGCAGTCATCGCGGAATTGAGGCCTGATGCAATTGTCATCGCCACCGGCGCCAAGCCGCGATGGCCGGATTTCGAGGGCCGTGACGCCATGCACACCGTCGACGCCTGGCAGGTCCTGCGGGGCAAGGCCAATGTCGGATCGTCGGTTGTCATTGCCGACTGGCGCTCCGACTGGATCGGCATGGGGCTCGCCGAAAAGCTGGCGCGCGATGGCTGCCGGGTCAGGCTTTGTGTCAACGCCGTCATGGCGGGCGAACTGGTGCCCTGGTACGTGCGCGATCATCAGGTTGGCGAATTGCACAAGCTGGGCGTCGAGATCATCACCTACGCGAGGCTTTTTGGCGCCGATGACAAGACCGTCTACATGCAGCACACCTCGAATGGCGAAGCGATTGTGCTGGATGAGACCGATACGCTGATCCTCGCCGAGGGCCACGTCAGTGACACCACGCTCGAAGATGAGCTCATCGATTGGCCAGGCGAACTGCATGTCATCGGCGACGCGGCGGCACCCCGCACGGCTGAAGAGGCAGTGCTTGAAGGATTGAAGGTAGGATCAACAATCTGACCCTCGCCGCAATCTCGGTTTTACTCCCCCTGCTGATGATTTTAAGTTTCCATTTAGGTGCAATGCAGCGGAGCCGGTTAATCGGAATTTAGCTCAATCCAAGTAGATTTTCTGAACGGCTAGGATTCCGTTTCCTGACGGCCGGAGGAAAAGGATAAAAAAAGAGTGCCTGCAATCCCCGATTTTATGCGCGGCACGCGCGGCAATGTCGCCGTGATATCGGCACTGACCATCTTGGCGCTGACCGGTGTCGGCGGACTCGCTATCCTCGTCAACCAGGGCAACAATGCCCGCAGCGAACTGCAGGCTGGACTTGATGCGGCCGTACTTGCCGGTACAGCGCTTCCCGCCAACGCAACATCGAAGCAAAGGCTCGAAACCGCGCGGTTGGTCTTTGCCGCCAATGCCGAGGTTTGGAAGAAGAACGGCACCATGAGTTTTGCCGTGGCGCCGCAGGATGCAGCCGCCTTCACCGTTGTCAAAACCCAGGTTCAGGGCGCGGCTACAGCAATTGTCAGCAATCCCATCGGCGGGGCTATGGGAATTCGCAAGCTCGATGTTGCGGCGGCTGCCAAGGCCGAAAAAGCCGAGTCTGAACCGCTCTGCGTCCTTGCCCTCAATGACCGCAATGCCGATAGCCTCTATGTCTATGGCAACGCTTCGTTTCGCGCTGAAAATTGTGCCGTCCAGTCGAACTCCACAAGCCCGACAGGCATGCGCCTCGACGGCCAGAAAGCCGAAGCCGTCGCCACTAAGTTTGGCGTCAGCGGCAATTATGGCGGCAATGGTGAGAACTGGTCGCCACCCCCGATGTCCGGCACCATTCCCGTGGAAGATCCCTATGCGGATTTGCCGGTGCCTTCGCCTGGCCCCTGTCTCGACGTCGCCACCAAATTGCAGCAGGCCAAGGTTGAGCTGGAGCCCGGCACCTATTGTGGCGGCCTGAACATAAAATCAAATTCGGAAGTGCACCTGAAACCCGGCATTTACGTCATCAAGGATGGTCAGTTCGCCGTCAACTCCGGTGCTGTTGTAACGGGTGAGGACGTGCTGATCGCGCTCGTCGGCTCAAACAGCCATCTGCTTCTGCAATCCGGTTCTTCGACCAAGTTGACCTCGCCGCGCGATGGCACATATCGCAACATTCAGTTCCTCTCGGACCGCGACACCTCGAGTTCCAAATTTGGCGAGGAGTGGACGACCATCCTTGGCGGCGCGACACTTGAGTATGACGGAGTCATGTATCTTCCTGAGCAGCAGGTCTGGGTCGGCGGTGCGGCGGGCCAGACCATCGTCAAGGGCCGCTCGCCCACCCTCATCATGGTGGCGGATACCATCTGGGCCCAGGGCAATGCCGTTTTCGACCTCCGCCAAGCCAACCAGCGCGGTCTCACGGGCATCGCAGGGGTCGGCGGTTTTTTCTATGGCGCCCGCCTGATTCAATAGCGTCAGCCGACCTGTAAGCCGGGCTCTACCCTTTGCGGCACCGCCCTTTTGGAGCGTAATCTCACGCCTTGAACCAAGCCGTAAATAGCTGGAATGACGATGAGCGTAAGCAGCGTCGACGAAATCATGCCGCCGATCATCGGAACGGCGATCCTTTGCATCACTTCCGAGCCAGTTCCATGGCTCCAAAGAATGGGCAGTAGCCCGGCCATGATGGCGGCAACCGTCATCATCTTGGGCCGTACCCGGTCGACGGCCCCTTCCATGATCGCGCCATAGAGATCGGCCTTGGTAAAGGCACGCCGCTCTGCCGCTGCGCGATCTTTCCATTCGTTCAGGGCATTTTCGAGATAGATCAACATGACCACCCCGGTTTCCGCCGCAACGCCCGCCAGCGCGATGAAGCCTACTGCGACGGCGACCGATAGATTGAAGCCCATCCACCACATCAGCCATAGTCCGCCCACCAGCGAAAACGGCAGCGAAAGCATGACGATGAGGGTTTCAGTTAGCCTACCGAAGTTAAGATAAAGCAGCAGGAAGATGATGAGGAGCGTCACCGGCACGACGACAGTCAGCTTCTCCCTGGCGCGTTCGAGATACTCGAACTGCCCGCTCCAGGTAACATAATAGCCGGCAGGAAACTTCACCTTCTCGGAAACGGCGCGTTGCGCGCGGGCAACATAACCACCTATGTCGCTGTCGCGCGTATCGACATAGATGTAAGCGGCAAGTTGCGCGTTTTCAGTTCTGATGGTTGATGGCCCGGAAGTGAGCCTGATATCGGCGATTTCGCCCAGTGGAATCGAAGCACCGGACGATGACGCAACGCGCACATTGCGGGCAATGGCTTCAGGGTCGCTGCGAAAATCGCGTGGCAGGCGGAGATTTACGGCGTAACGCTCACGGCCTTCAACTGCCGTGGTGATTGGCTCGGCACCGAGCGCCATGGCGATGGTATCTTGAACCTGCGATACCATCAGTCCGTGCCGCGCCAGTTGTCCACGGTCGGGTGTTATCTCTAGGTAGTAGCCGCCGATCACCCGCTCGGAAAATGCACTCGAAGTATCCGGCAGCGTTCGCAACACCTGCTCGATTTCGCGCCCGAGCCTTTCAATCTCCTTGAGGTCGGACCCAAAAACCTTAACCCCGACCGGTGTACGGATCCCCGTGGAGAGCATGTCGATGCGGGCCTTGATCGGCATTGTCCATGCGTTCGAAACGCCGGGAAACTGCAATGATTTATCCATCTCTCCGATAAGCGAGTCGATTGTCACGCCGGGACGCCATTCCTCCTGCGGTTTGAGATTGACAATGGTTTCGACCATTTCGGTCGGCGCGGGATCTGTGGCGGTGTTGGCACGGCCAGCCTTGCCAAAGACCGATTCAACTTCCGGGAATGACTTGATGATCTTGTTCTGGGTTTGCAGCAATTCTGCCGTTTTGGTGATCGAAATTCCAGGCAATGTGACCGGCATGTAGAACAGCGTGCCTTCGTTCAAATTTGGCATGAATTCAGAGCCGAGTTGCATCGCGGGCCACGCTGTCGCCCCAAGAATTCCAAGCGCCAGTGCAATTGTAAATAGCTTGGCCCGCAACACGCCGTTGATCACAGGCCGGTATATCCAGATCAAAACACGGCTGAGAGGGTTCCTGTGTTCAGCAATGATTTTCCCTCTGACGCAAATAACCATGAGCGCCGGCACCAGCGTGACCGAGAGAAATGCTGCCGCCGCCATGGAAAAAGTTTTGGTGTAGGCGAGCGGTTTGAATAGCCGCCCCTCTTGCGCCTCCAGCGTGAATATTGGAAGAAATGAAACGGTAATGATCAGCAGGCTGAAGAACAGCGCTGGTCCGACTTCCTTTGCGGCTCCAATGAGAACCTCAATTCTCGGCGTGTCGGCGTCCGCCCGCTCCAGGTGCTTGTGTGCATTCTCAATCATCACGATTGCCGCATCGACCATGGCGCCAATTGCAATCGCGATGCCGCCAAGGCTCATGATGTTGGAGGACATTCCGAGCAGCCGCATGCACAGGAATGCAATGAGAATGCCGACCGGCAGCATGATAATTGCGACCAGCGCACTCCGCACATGCAGCAGAAACACGAAACAGACCGCCGCAACGATGAGGCTCTCTTCAAGGACTGTGTTTTTCAGGGTATCGATGGCCCGGTGAATGAGATCGGAACGGTCATAGACTGTCTTGATCTCGGTTCCTTCCGGAAGGCTCGCGCGCACCTCTTCGATGCGGGATTTTACGTTTTCGATTACATTGAGGGCGTTTTCTCCATAGCGCTGTATTGCTATGCCACCGACGGCTTCGCCTTCTCCATTCAGTTCAGTGACGCCACGCCGTTCATCCGGCGCTAGTTCAATTCTCGCCACATCCCGCAACAAGACAGGCGTCCCGCCGTCAGATTTGAGCACGATTGACTCGATATCGCCAACGCCGCGAAAATACCCTTTCCCCCGCACGGCGTATTCGGTTTCGGCGATCTCGATGCTGCGCCCGCCAACATCCATGTTGCTGTCGCGAATCGCGTCCCTCACCGTCGCAAGCGAGATACCGAATCCTTGCAGTCTGCGCGGGTCGACCACGACACTGTATTGCTTGACGAAGCCGCCAACACTCGCGACTTCAGCAACCCCTTCGGCCTTTGCCACCGCATAGCGCAGGCGCCAGTCCTGTGCGGTCCGCAGATCTGCAAGATCGAGAGCCTTGCCGGTAACGGCATACTGATAGACCCAGCCCACCCCCGTGGCATCTGGTCCAAGAGTCGGCGTAACACCGGAGGGCAGGCGCCTTCCAGCAGCGTTGAGATACTCCAGCACTCGTGAGCGCGCCCAATAAGGATCGGTACCGTCCGCGAAAATGACGTAGACAAAGGATACGCCGAAGAACGAAAACCCCCGGACAACCTTCGATTTGGGGACGCTCAGCAGCGACGTGGTGAGCGGGTAGGTAACCTGATCCTCCACTACCTGCGGTGCTTGCCCGGAATATTCCGTATAGACAATCACCTGCGTATCTGAAAGATCGGGTATGGCGTCTAGCGGTGTCGTCTTGAGCGCATATAGCCCTGCAAGCACAAGAAATATCGTCCCGATAAGGACCAGAACGACATTCCGCGCCGACCATTCAATGACCTTGCCGATCATGGCTGGCCCCCGTCGCCGGCCGAGAGTGCTGTCAGCGCTGCTTTGAGATTGCTTTCGGCATCGATGAGGAAATTTGCTTTCGTGACAATGTTGTCCCCCAAGGCAAGCCCTTCGAGAATTTCGACATAATCGCCGCCGCGTCGCCCAAGCCTGACGGCGCGAGGCGCAAATTTGCCGTCCCCGAGATCGGCGATCGCAACCTGGCGCATCCCGCTGTCGATGATTGCCGAAACTGGAATTGAGAGAACTGGCGCACCACGCTTCGCGTCAATTGTCACGTCTGCATACATCTGATGCAGCAGTTTGTGATCGGGATTGGGCAACTCGATCCGCACCTGGGCCGTGCGTGTAGCCGTTTTCAGTTCCGGAAGGATAAATGCGACCTTTCCGTGAAAAACTTCTCCAGGCAAGGCCCGCACGGTGAGTGAAACATCATCGCCTGTTTGGATGCGGCCAATATCCTGCTCCGCGACATCGGCCATCACCCAGACGGTAGATATATCAGCCAGTCTGTAGAGCTCGTCGCCGGGCATGACACGCTGGCCGACAACGGCGTTTTTGGTCATCAGAACGCCATCGACCGGCGATGGCCAGTCAAGCGCAAGGGGTTGATCGCCTTTTTTGTTCAGGCTGCTGATGAATTGCTCGGGCACCCCCAGATTTCGCAATTTGCGCGCGCCGCGATCGCGTTCACCTTGCGAGGCAGCGATCCTGTAGTCGACCTGCGCCTGAACAATGGCGGGGCTATAGATGCGAAACAGCGCTTCTCCGGCCTTTACATGCTGACCAGTGGCCCCGGCATAAACTTCTTCGATGAATCCTTCTGCACGCATTGTAATTGAGCGTTGGCGCCGCTCATCGAGCTGCACGGTGGCCGGCGCATGAATGACGTCGGCTAGAACACGCATTTCCGCAGCTTCGGTCCTGACACCCGCACGTTGAGTTTTTTCCACGCTGACTTTGACCATTCCGGGGTCGGCCGCCGCATCGGCCTCATCCGCATAGACAGCGATGTAATCCATCCCCATTGAATCCTTCTTCGGTTCAGGAGATGTGTCGGGGAGGCCCATCGGGTTTCGGTAATAGATGATTTTTCTGGTGTCCGAAGCCGGTGGCGTGGGACTAGCCTCGGCACCGCCCGCTTTTAGCGGGAGACCTGCGATCGATTGCCAATCCAAATTGGCAATCTGGGCGAAATAAAATCCTCCCGCACCAATGGCGGCAAAGAGCACAGGCACGATAATGCGTCGAAGAAATGCGGACATGGCATCAAACCTTCACAAGGGGATAAGAGGGCGCGCCATGGGCGTACCCTGCGACCGGAAATAGCGAAGGTCAGGTGCGTGGAGGTCTTCGTAAGGGATCGCCTGCAATAGGCTTCAAACCACTGCCATCGGAAATTGCCACAGCGCCTTCCCGCGGCACTTTCTGGGACCGCTCTGAATCCCCAAAGACGGGCAGCTGATTGCAGCTTTGCCCACAGGACGAGGATTTGCTGCAATCCAGCTTGGCCTTGTCACAGGCGCATTGATTTTGCTGACATTGACTTTGCACGGTCATCTCAGATGCGGCGGCAATAGGGCCGAAATTGAAATTTGCAAAGACCAGCGCAACCACCAACAGCAGGTGGGCCAAAGTTGCATAGTTAAATTGCGATTGCATTTTTCGCATCGCGCAGGAATAGGTTGTGGGGCCACCCGCGTCAAATGACTATTAATTGACCGAAATCTTGAGAAAAGGCGTCAGCCGGCCTGTAAGCCGGGTTCTGTCCAGGCGGTTTCCCGCCCTGGATGACCATTCATCTGGAGCGGCTGTTACCAGCCGCTTCACGCGACCAACCCGGATGGCGGCTCAAAAACCCGCCTGGGGCCGAAACCCCATGCCATCCCTATTCGGTCTTGCTCCCGGTGGGGTTTGCCGTGCCGCGCCCGTTACCGTTCGCGCGGTGCGCTCTTGCCGCACCGTTTCACCCTTGCTCCGCACCGAAGTGCAAAGCGGTCTGTTCTCTGTGGCACTTTCCCTGAGGTTTCCCTCGCCGGGCGTTACCCGGCACCGTGTTTCCGTGGAGCCCGGACTTTCCTCCCCGCCCGAAAGCGAAGCGGCCATCCAGCCGGCTGACGCGCAAGCTGTAGTGGGATGCGCCGTTCAGGTCAATGCAACCTGCCTTAATGCCGTCACGTTCATGAACTTGAGATGAACGGACAATTCAGTGTGGGAACACATACGCCGCCCTATACGTTTCGACATTACGCCAATGGGGGCGTGTACAAGTTTGGAAAGTTCAAATGGCATATATCAACGGTAACAATTCCAGCGAATTGCTTGAAGGCCAGCTCTTCAACACCAACCGCATTTACGGCAATGGCGGCGATGACGATATCTACGGCGGCAGATACGCCGATACGATCAATGGCGGCAGCGGCTGGGACCTCATTTATGGCGACGCCGGCAACGACAAGATTTACGGCAACGACGGCGCTGACGAAATTTATGGCGAAGCCGGAAACGACAAGATCGATGGTGACGATGGCGCCGATCTGGTGTTTGGCGGGTCCGGCAGGGATACCATTTCCGGTGGTGACCAGGGCGACGATCTCTATGGCAATGGCGGAAACGACAAGATTTTCGGCGGCAGCGGCTGGGATCTGATCGGCGGCGACGCCGGCCACGATACCCTCGAAGGCGGCTCCGGCGCTGATTTCATCGAGGGCGGCAGCGGCAATGACGATATCTGGGGCGGCTCGGGCGACGACGATCTCTTCGGCGACGCGGGCTACGACCTTTTCATATTCGGAGACGGCGACGATTTCGATATCATCGGCGATTTCACCCTCGATGAGGATCAGATCCTGCTCGATCTCGTCGGCATCAACAACTTCAACGATGTCAGGGACTTCATGTATCGCGATGGCGCCGATACGGTCCTCGACTTCGATTTCGGCGATATTCTCATTATCGAGAACGTCCTGCCGGGCGAGCTGATTGCCAGCGACTTCATCTTCGCTTGAAACATTGGGGCTGGCGCGCTGTTTCCTCTCGCGCGCCTAACCCGCATAAGTCACCCGGCCATCGCAGATCGTGAAGGCCGGGTGATTGTTGTGCAGCAGCGCCGGATCGCAGGTCTCCAGGTTCCCCGAAAGCACCAGGATGTCGGCCAGCATGCCGGCTTTGATTTTGCCGATGCGATCTTCGGTAAATTGCGCATAGGCGCCATCGCACGTATAGGCTGCCAGGGATTGCGCTAGCGACTGGCTTTGATCCGGCAGGTCATTGCTCCAGCGTTTTCGCGTCATTGCCGACTGGATCGAGCGAATCGGGTCGATTTCGGATACCGGCCAATCCGTCGCGAAAGCCAGCGGCACGCCGGCATTTCGCAATGTCTGCCAGGCATAGGAGTGGGACCACCGCGCTTGCCCGATCCGCGAAATCGTCGGTTCCAGCGGCAGGCCGTGATTGCCGGGCGGGTGCGGCGGCTGCATCGAGGCGACAACGCCAAGCTCCGCAAAGCGCGGAATATCTGATGGATGCAACACTTCGATGTGCTCGATTCGATGCCGGCTGTCGCGTGCCCCGTTCGCCTTGCGCGCCGCTTCATATCCGTCGAGAACGATCCGCACCGCACCGTCACCGATGGCATGAACCGCAATTTGCAGCCCCCGCCTGTCAGCCTCCGTGGCGACCTGGGCGAAATGCTCGGACGTAAACAACGGCTCGCCCTTCCAGCCCGGCCGGTCCGCGTAGTCGTCGATCATCACCGCGGTCCATGAATCAAGAACGCCATCGACAAACACCTTCACCATTCCCGATGACAGCATGTCGCCGTTGTAGCGCTCCGCCATGAGGCTGGCCTTTTCAAGCGCTTCGATGGGCATGAAATTCTTCATGTGGAAGGGGACCTTCACCCGCGCTGTCAGCTCTCCACGGCGCTCGATCTCGCTCAGGACTTCCAGCGTATAAAGATTGCCATCCATGTTCTGGATCGAGGTAATGCCATGGCGCGCGCAGTGGGCCAGGCCACGCTTCATCAGGGCTATGTCGTCCTCGAACTCCTCCGGCGTTGGCCGGGAATCGGGTTCGCCGCCCGTCGTCAGCCCGAGACGAGGCCGCTCGCCGCGCTTGTCTAGTGCCCGTACCGGATCGATGGCTTCGCCCTCGCGAAGCTCCCCATTGGCAAGGCCATCCAGTCCCATCACAACTTCATTGCCGACGCGCACGGCCTTGCCGCCCAGGATGCCGCCTTGCCTGAGGGCTTCGGTGTTGGCCCAGGCAGTATGATGATCCGGCGAGTACATCATGAAAGGGCGATCCGGAATGATGCGGTCCAAATGGTGCCGTGTCACCGGTTCATCTTTGGACAGGATGACGTAATCTGCCTGGTTGGCCACGATGATGCCGTTGCCGGGATTGGCTTTGGCAAAGTGCTCGATGCTGTCGCGCAGATTGTCGAAACCGTGAACCCCGAACAGGTTCAGCTGCTCGAGATCAAGCGCACCGGCAAAAAGGTGCATGTGGCTTTCGACGATCCCGGGCAGAACCGTGGCGCCTTTTGCATCGATGATACGCGTAGATGCGCCGCACATTGCCTTCGCCTCGTCATTCGAGCCTGCGAAAACAACAATGTTGCCGTTGATCGAAAGCGCTTCGGCGCGGGGATTTTCCGCGTCCATGGTAAGGACAGCGCCATTGAGAATGACCAGATCGGGTACCATCCAATGTCTCCAATGTTTTGTTCTGCCAGCCACGGCAATGAGGGTATAATCCGCCGCAGCTGAAGGCTTGCGGGCGGCGCGAAGGAGGCAGCTTGGAATGAATTTGCATTCAGTGTTGGCGTTCGCGGTGGCGCTCCTCGTCCAGCCCGCCTTGGCGCAGGAACGCGAGTGGTCCTTCGATGCCAACGAAGATGAAGCCTTCATGATTTTTGGCGTGCCCGAGTCCGATGACGTTGGCGTGAGCTTCTGGTGTTCGTTGCGTTCAGGCAGGATCAGGCTGTTTATTCCGGAGGCATCTGAAAAACTGGAAGCCGACAAATCCGCCGCCTTCGATGTTATCGTGGGCGGAAAGACCTTCAAACAATCGGGCAAGACCATGCCAAACGAAGAGGCTGGAACGACGAGCATAGAGGGCGAGGTCGCCGTCGCCGACCCGATGTTTTCTGAGCTGAAATCAGCGAGCCACTTCGAACTGAAAGTCGAAGGCGAGGTGCAGGCCTTCCCCCTGGCCGGTGCCGAGTTCGATACCTTGCTGAAAGACTGTGGCGGCACCTGATCCTTCAATTGCCAATCAGCCTGTCCAGAGTTCCGGTCGTTGAAACGTCGGCAATCCCGTCAACGCATTGGGGCCTGAAATGGCGCTGAAACGCCTTCAGGACGCTGCGCGTTCTCTTGTCATATTGCCCTGAAATATCAATGCAATATCCGAACAACCTGAGCTTTTGCTGCAACTCCGCTGCCCCGCCAGATATTTCGCTTTTACCGGCAATCGGAATGGGCACGGTCCACCGGCCAACACCAGCCGCGTGCATCCTGTGCCAGTCGAATTTCTCGCCAGGATCGATTTTCCGGTGCGGTGCCACGTCGGAATGACCAAGCACGCACTCGGGGCGGATCGCGTTTCGCGCCACGATATCCTGCGAAAGAGCCACGACAGTTTGCATCTGCGCTTCCGGAAATCCATCATAGCCCAGAGAATGCCCGCGATTGTGGATTTCGATTCCGATCGAATGTGAGTTGATATCGGTTTCACCTGCCCAGCACGAGTCGCCGGCATGCCAGGCGCGCATGTCCTCGCCCACCATCTGGATGATTTCGCCTGTTTCATCGATGAGATAGTGGCTGGAAACACGCGATTGCGGCGAGCACAGCCAGCGGCAGGCGGCTTCAGCGCTTTCCATCCCTGTATAGTGCAGCAACAAAATACTTGGCCAAACGCCGGGCGGCCGCGGTTCGACATTGGGCGAAAGGCGCAGGCGATGAGCCAGCCGGGTGCGGATCACAGTCC
The DNA here is from genome assembly GCA_031373255.1 of Hyphomicrobiales bacterium. Taxonomy (GTDB): domain Bacteria; phylum Pseudomonadota; class Alphaproteobacteria; order Rhizobiales; family Aestuariivirgaceae; genus JANMMJ01. The sequence continues at coordinate 18,533 of JANMMJ010000144.1, read as the reverse complement.
GCGCTCCAGGGATATCCTTTCATAGGCTGCGTTGATCGAAGCCAGCCGTTCCGTGGCGATAGCGATGAATTCCTCAGGCATGCCGGCAGCGATGTGGCGATCGGGATGATTGTCGCGAACCAGCGCACGGTAACGCGCCTTCACGTCTGCATCTGGCGCCGATACCGCAATTCCCAGTATAACGTAGGGATCGTCCGCCGCGGGACTGAGATGCCGCGCCTTGATCCCGGCAAACTCGCGGGCCCCAAACCCGAATATTTCTGCGACGCGCGCCAGGTATTCCAGTTCGCGATTGTGCATCAACCCATCGGATTTGGCGATGTGGAACAGGCCGTCCAGCACGTCTTCCAGAATTTCGTGCTTGGCTGAAAAGAGCTTGGCGATCTGCCGGGCATAGGATTCAAAGCCACCGACATCCTGCTTCGCCAGATTGAAGACGCGCGCCACATTGGCGAGCTCCTCGGAGGGAATATGGAAGACGTCCTTGAACGCTTTGACCTCGTCACTGGTGACCACGCCATCGGCCTTGGCCATCTTGGCGCCGAGCGCGATCATGCCGATGGTGAACGCGACGGAATCCTCCGGCGGCGATCCAGAACCGCTCGTAAGTCCCTGGAAAAATTCCGACACGGAACCGCCGAGAGAAGTGAGGACTTCCGTTATGCGCTGCCAGATTGACATGGGAAGGGGAGAATACCGGATTCGGAGTTGGGCTTAAGAGGAAATACCGCTTAGCCGCGTTTCCAGTAATGCAGTGCCTTGAAAACCGGCGTATCCACGTCGAGACCCGCTTCGAGGCGCTGCTCCACATGCCAGGCGCGGCCCGCTGTCCACACCGTTGCCCAGATGACCGGAAAGACGCCGGCTGCCAGCAGGACGTACAAAATGACGTCGGGAAAGCCGAAGAGCTTGGAAATGGCCCAGACCGTCACAGCCATGCCCGAACCGAGCTTGGTGAAAGCCAGTAATGTCGCACCCGAAGCCGCGAGAATGCTCCCCGCATTTCCAGCCGCGTGGCGCCCGGGTTTGGGTGAAGGTTCTGGGCGGATGATTTCGTCTGTCATGCCGGTTCATATGCCCCGGGGGCTGCGGAATGGCAAGGAGGCTTCGCCGCCGAGCTTGAACCCCGCCCGGATAGGCCGATAAACAGACGCATGGACATTCGCCAACTGCAATATCTCGCAGCCCTCGCCCGCGAGAAGCACTTCACCCGCGCTGCACAGGCCTGCAACGTCACCCAACCCACCTTGTCAGGACGCATCCGCCAGCTTGAGCAGGAATTGGGCGTTCCCATTGTTGCCCGCGGTCAGCGCTATATCGGCCTGACCCAGGAGGGCGAGCGCGTCCTCAAATGGGTGCACCTGATCCTCGACAACTGGCAGGGCATGGCCGACGAGCTGAAAAGCATCAAGGGCAAGAAGGGCGAACTCGTCGGGCGCATGGTCATTGGCGTCATTCCATCGGCCCTGCCAATGGTTTCGCTCTTGACCCGTGGCATGCGCGAAGAGCAGGCGGCGGTTGATTTCACCATCCTGTCGCATTCCTCCGAGGAGATCCTGCGCGGCCTGCATGACTTCTCGATCGACGCCGGTGTCACCTACCTCGACAACGAGCCGATAGAGGGATTGCTGACCGCCCCGCTCTATTCCGAGCGCTATTGCCTGTTCATTTCCGACAGCAACCCCATCGCCTCGCGCTACAGCGTGACCTGGCTCGAAGCCGCACAGGAACCCTTGTGCCTTCTGACGCCCAACATGCAGAATCGGAGGATCATCGACCAGGCTTTTGCCATGGCCAATTGCCATCCCTCGCCAAGGCTTGAAACGAACTCGATTACCAACCTGCTGTCCAACGTCCGTGTCATGGGTCTCGCCAGCATCATGCCGGAGAATTACCTGACTGTGATGGGTCCGATGGAAGGGATCAAGGCTGTTCCCCTGGCAAGCCCGACACTTGAGCACCAGGTTGGGCTGGTAGCAGTCAACCGCGAGCCGCTTTCACCACTGGTTGCGGCATTGCTGGCCGCGGCAAAGAAGTTCAAGGCATGAGATAGATCGTTCAGATGACGATCAGGTGATCGGGAAGTTCGTCCGCGTTGTAGAATCCCGGCGGAAAATGCTGTGCCAGCAATATGCCAGTGCGACCGATGCCATGCACCAGCCCGCCGCCGAGATCGCCCGAATGGATAATCGGCATCATCTCATCGATGATATCCTGCCACACGGCGTCGCTGACCTTTTCCGCAACCGCGACATCGGCAACGATCTCGCAATAGCGCTCGAGCAGTGACACGAAAATCAGCACGCCTGTGCGGTGCTGTGTTGTGTGCAGGTTGCGCGCCAGGAATTGCGCCGCTGCGTGCCGGTGCGCATACTTTTCCATCAGCCGCTTGGGTGTGACCATGTAGCGGAGTGAAGGGAAGCTCAGAACCGCCGCAACCAGGATGAACACGGCGAGCTGGTAGGCAAAGATCCACCCAATGGGTACTGGCGGGGGCAAGCCGAGCCACCGCGCCAACAGTGTCCAGAGGATGGGAAGAGCCAGCGCCGCCGCCGTCGCAATGTGGATCGGAACGTGCAGGTAGTCGTCGCTCTGATGCGCCACAACGACTACAATCTCGCCGCTCGTTGTGGCTTCAGCCGCCCTGATTGCGGAACTGACGCGGGCACGGTTCTCCTCGCTGATGGCGATCATGACCTACCAGCCCCCCGAAGCGCCGCCGCCGCCGGAGCTGCCGCCGCCGCCGGAATAGCCGCCTCCAAACCCACCGCCACCGCCGGACCAGCCACCGCCGCCATAGCTGCCACCGGGCACGAAAATGATGCGGCGGCCACGCGAGGCGCGCGACAGGATGAACAGGACGATGACGAAAAAGATGATGATTGGGAGGAGATCGGCAATGTCCGGCTCCGTCTCATGGCGCACCCGCTCGACCACGGCATCGCCAAGCCCGTCGAGCGCCTTGGTGATGTCATCGACACCTGCGGCAATGCCGCCGTCATAATCGCCGGTCTTGAAACGCGGCAGGATGGCATTGTCGACAATGACGCGGGAGATGGCATCGGTCAGTTCGCCTTCGGCACCGTAGCCCACCTCGATTGATACCTTCCGGTCATTGGGAGCGACCAGAAGCAGGGCACCGTCGTTCCGCTGTTTGTCGCCCAGCGCCCAGTGCCGGAACAGCAGGTTGCCGTATTCGCGGATATCGTAGCCTTCGAGCGATGGCACGGTGGCGACGACAAGCTGATGTCCGCTCCGCGCCTCATAGTCGCGAAGTGTGCTCTCAAGACTGGCCCGTGTCCCGCTGCTCAGAATCCCCGCGCCATCGACGACCGGGCCGCTGAGTTCTGGAAAATTTGGCGCGGCGAAAGCCAGTGCCGCGGCAAACACCGCAAGCGCCAGACTCGCGATCAGCGGGGCAGCACGCATCAATTGCTGTTATTGAACTCGACCTTCGGGACTTCCAGTTTTTGTTCCTCAATGGTGAAGGTCTCCGCCGGCTTGGCCTCGGGATAGAACCATGACGCCCACCAGCGGCCGGGAATCGTCTTGAGTTCGGTATTATAGACCCGCACCGCCTCGATATAATCGCGCCGCGCTACAGAAATGCGGTTTTCGGTGCCCTCAAGCTGCGATTGCAGCGCCAGGAAGTTCTGGTTGGATTTGAGATCCGGGTAGTTTTCGGTAATGACCAGCAGCCTGCCAAGTGCGCCCGAAAGCTGGTTCTGGTTCTCCTGGAATTTTTTGAAGGCTTCCGGATTGGTCAGGATATCGGCCGGAATCTGCGTCTGGGTGGCCTTGGCACGCGCTTCGACGACCGATGTCAGGACGTCTTTTTCCTGAGCGGCATAGCCCTTCACTGTCTCGACCAGATTGGGAATGAGGTCGGCGCGGCGCTGATACTGGTTCAGCACGTCGCTCCATTTGGCCTTCACACCCTCCTCGTAGGTTGGAATGTTGTTGATGCCGCAACCCGCAAGGGAAAGCGCCAGGACGGCCAGGATGATGATGCGCTGCAACGACACGATGGTTCTCCCCGAATAATCTGTGAGGCCATTTTCTACCGCGGGATGCAACCGAGACAAGGCAATACGGCTGTTTGCCGCCGGATACACACAGGTGAGTTATCTAGGTAATAAATAACAAATAGCTTTTTATTCATTGACAGCGCGCGCTGTGCGTGGTACAAACAATCATTGTCCCGAATAGCGTCTTGCTTAAGTCTGAAACGGTCGTTTTTGATCGCTGCCGCCCGCTCAATCGGGGCCACCTATGAGGCAATCGACAGAAGCAATTTGCGCTGCCATAGAAGCCGGACCATGGGAGAAGGCATGAGCCAAAGTCGCACAATTATCAACGCCTTAACACGCGATCTCGACGTTGCGAAAACCATCGCCGGGCACTATGGCAACAAGCCCGATGCGCTTCTCGAAATCCTCCATGACTTGCAGCATCAGATCGGCCATGTGCCGGAAACGGCAGTGCCTGTGCTGGCCAAGGCCTTGAACCTTTCGCGCGCCGAAGTGCATGGGGTCGTGACCTTCTATCACGACTATCGCCGCGAACCGCCGGGCCGCCACGTTATCAAGATTTGCCGCGCCGAGGCCTGCCAGTCGATGAATGCCAACGCGCTTGCCGAACACGCGCAAAAATCGTTGAACGTGAAGTTCGGCGAGACCACATTGGATAGTGAAATCACCCTTGAGGCCGCCTATTGCCTCGGACTCTGCGCGATGTCGCCGGCGATTATGGTCGATGAACAGCCCCGAGCGCGGATCGATGCCAGGGGCTTCGACGCGATTGTGAAAAACCTGAAGGCGGAGAAGCTCGCATGATCAAGGTTTTCGTGCCGCGCGATTCAGCCGCCCGAGCCGTTGGCGCGGACGACGTGGCGCTGGCTATTGCGGAAGCGGGCGCCGCGAAGAAGATTGAGCTTCAGATTGTCCGCAACGGCTCGCGCGGCCTGTTCTGGCTTGAACCGATGGTGGAAGTTGAAACGGCCGAGGGCCGCGTTGCCTATGGACCCGTCGAGGCAAGCGATGTTGCATCGCTGTTCAAGGCTGACTTCCTGAGCGGCGGCAAACACAAGCTTTCACTCGGGCTCACCGAAGCGATGCCGTTTCTCAAGAACCAGGAACGCCTCACCTTCGCCCGCTGCGGCATCACCGATCCGCTGTCGGTTTCCGACTATATCGCCAATGGTGGCTTTGCCGGGCTGAAGAAGGCCCTCGCCATGAGCGGCGTCGATATCGTGGCCCAGGTGACGGAGTCCGGCCTGCGCGGCCGCGGCGGCGCGGGCTTTCCAACCGGCATCAAATGGAAGACCGTGCACGACGCCAGGGCCGACCAGAAGTACGTCTGCTGCAATGCCGACGAAGGCGACAGCGGCACCTATGCCGACCGCATGGTGATGGAGGGCGATCCCTTCATGCTGATCGAAGGCATGACCATTTCAGGCATCGCCTGCGGGGCAACCAGGGGCTTTGTCTATATCCGCTCGGAATATCCGGATGCCATAGCCACCATGAAAGAGGCCATCGGTCACGCCGAAGCCGCCGGTTGGCTTGGTGCAAATATTCAGGGTACGGACAAATCCTTCACTCTTGAGGTCCGCCGCGGTGCTGGCGCCTACATTTGCGGTGAGGAAACCGCGATGCTTGACTCGCTTGAAGGAAAGCGCGGCATGGTGCGCCCGAAGCCGCCAATCCCGGCATTGGAAGGCCTGTTCGGCAAGCCCACCGTGATCAACAACGTTCTCAGTTTCGCCGCTGTGCCTTTCATTCTCGACAAGGGCGGCACAGCTTATAAGGACCATGGCATGGGCCGTTCGCGCGGCACGCTGCCTTTCCAGCTTGCCGGAAACATCAGGCATGGCGGTCTTGTCGAAAAGGCCTTTGGCATAACACTCCGCCAGTTGATCGAAGACTTTGGCGGCGGCACCTTCACCGGCAAGCCACTGCGCGCCGTACAGGTTGGCGGGCCACTGGGCTCCTATCTGCCTGCCGCCAAGCTCGACCTGCCGATGGACTACGAGGCATTCGCCGCTGAAGGCGCCATGGTTGGCCACGGCGGCATCGTGGTATTCGATGATAGCGTCGACATGGCGGCACAGGCACGCTTCGCCATGGAGTTCTGCGCTATCGAATCCTGCGGCAAGTGCACGCCCTGCCGCATCGGTTCAACTCGCGGCGTTGAAGTGATCGACAGGATTGTGGCGGGTATCGACCGTGACCGTAACCTGGAACTCCTCGACGATCTTTGCCAGACCATGGTCGACGGCTCGTTGTGCGCCATGGGCGGATTGACGCCGATGCCGGTCCAGAGCGCTGTCAAATATTTTCCGGAAGATTTCGACAAGCCTGCTAAAATGCAGGCAGCAGAGTAGGAGTGACGGACATGACACTCATCACAGAAACCGATTTCGGCACACCCAAGGCCATTTCTGAAAAAATGGTGACGCTGGAAATCGACGGCGTGAGCGTGACGGTGCCGGAAGGCACATCGATCATGCGCGCTGCGATGGAACTCGGCACAAAGATCCCGAAGCTGTGCGCCACGGACATGCTGGACTCGTTCGGCTCCTGCCGGCTCTGTCTCGTCGAGATCGAAGGGCGCAAGGGCACGCCCGCCTCCTGCACCACGCCGGTTGCGCCCGGTATCAAGGTGAAGACCCAGACCGACCGCCTTGCCAATCTCCGCAAGGGCGTGATGGAACTCTATATCTCCGATCACCCGCTCGATTGCCTGACCTGCGCTGCCAATGGCGATTGCGAATTGCAGGACATGGCGGGTGCCGTGGGCCTGCGTGATGTGCGCTATGGCTATGACGGTGACAACCACGTGTTTGCCAGGCGCGAAGGCGTTAACAATTTCCGCTTCAAGGCGAAGGACGAAAGCAATCCCTATTTCACCTTCGATCCGGCTAAATGCATTGTCTGCTCGCGCTGTGTGCGCGCCTGCGAGGAAGTGCAGGGCACCTTCGCGCTAACCATCGACGGCCGTGGCTTTGCATCGCACGTTTCCGCCGGGGCCGATGAAGCCTTCCTCGACTCCGAGTGCGTTTCCTGCGGCGCCTGCGTGCAGGCCTGCCCCACCGCCACACTCACTGAAAAAACGATCATTGAGGCTGGCCAGCCCGATCACTCGGTGGTGACCACCTGCGCCTACTGCGGTGTGGGCTGTTCCTTCAAGGCCGAGATGAAGGGCGACCAGGTTGTGCGCATGATGCCTTACAAGGACGGTGGCGCCAATGAGGGCCATTCCTGCGTCAAGGGCCGCTTCGCCTGGGGCTATGCCACGCACCGGGACCGCATGCTGAAGCCGATGATCCGTGACCGGATTTCGGACCCTTGGAAGGAAGTGAGCTGGGAAGAGGCGATCGGCTATGCCGCCAGGCGCCTCAAGGAAATTCAGGAAAAATATGGCCGCACCTCGATCGGTGGGATCACCTCTTCGCGCTGCACCAACGAAGAAGTCTTCGTCATGCAGAAGGTGATCCGCGCGGCTTTCCAGAATAACAATGTCGATACCTGCGCGCGTGTTTGCCACTCGCCCACCGGCTATGGCCTGTCGAAGACGTTCGGCACGTCAGCCGGCACGCAGGATTTCAAGAGCGTCGACAAGGCCGACGTCATCGTGGTGATCGGCGCCAATCCGACCGACGGCCATCCGGTCTTCGCATCGCGGATGAAGCGCCGCTTGCGCGACGGGGCCAAGCTCATCGTCGTTGACCCGCGCCGCATCGATATCGTCCGTACACCCCATATCGAAGCCCAGTATCACCTGCAGCTTCGCCCCAGCACCAATGTGGCGGTGATGAACGCCATGGCGCATGTGATCGTGAGCGAAGGCCTGGAAAACCGCACCTTCATCGACGAGCGTTGTGACACCATCGAATTCTCCATGTGGGAAGGCTTCATTCGCGAAGAGCGCAATTCGCCAGAAGCCCTTGAACCGGTAACCGGCGTTCCGGCTGCCGAACTGCGCGCCGCGGCGCGGCTCTATGCCACCGGCGGCAATGGCGCCATCTATTACGGCCTCGGTGTGACCGAACACAGCCAGGGCTCCACCATGGTGATGGCCATGGCCAATCTCGCCATGCTGACCGGCAACATCGGCCATGATGGCGTGGGTGTAAATCCGCTCCGTGGGCAGAACAATGTGCAGGGCTCCTGCGATATGGGCTCTTTCCCGCATGAACTGTCCGGCTATCGCCACGTCTCGAATGACTCGGCCCGTGAAATGTTCGAGGGTGTCTGGAATACCACGCTCGATGCCGAGCCTGGCCTGCGCATTCCAAACATGTTCGCCGCCGCTGTCGAAGGCACGTTCCGTGGCTTGGTGGTCCAGGGCGAGGATATCGTGCAATCCGATCCCAATACCAAGCACGTGACCGAGGCCATGGAGAACATGGAATGCGTCATCGTGCAGGACCTGTTCCTCAACGAGACCGCGGCCTTTGCCCATGTTTTCCTGCCGGGCACCTCATTCCTCGAAAAGGATGGCACCTTCACCAATGCCGAGCGCCGCATCAACCGGGTGCGCCCTGTGATGGCTCCGAAGCAGGGCAAGCAGGAATGGCAGATCCTCTGCGAACTGTCCGACGCCATGGGCTATCCGATGAGCTACGACTCCGGCGCCGACATCATGGACGAGATCGCCCGCGTGACCCCGACCTTCACCGGCATTTCGTTTGAAAAGCTCGACCGGCTCGGCTCGGTGCAATGGCCCTGCAACGACAACGCCCCCGAAGGCACGCCCATCATGCATGTCGGCGGCTTCGTGCGCGGCAAGGGCCGCTTCATGCTCACCGAATTCGTGGCGACGCCGGAGAAGGCCAACAGTTCCTTCCCGCTCATTCTCACGACCGGCCGCATCCTGTCGCAATACAATGTCGGCGCTCAGACGCGCCGCACTGCCAATGTGACGTGGCACAAGGAGGACTTGCTGGAAATCCATCCGCACGATGCCGAGGTGCGTGGCATCAGGGACGGCGCACTGGTCTCGCTGGCAAGCCGCATCGGCGCCACGACGCTGCGCGCCACAATCACCGACCGCATGCCACAGGGCGTCGTCTATACCACCTTCCACCATCCGGTGACCGGCGCCAACGTGGTGACCACCGAGCATTCCGACTGGGCCACCAATTGCCCCGAATACAAGGTGACCGCCGTGCAGGTGACCATCTCCAACCAGCCATCCGAATGGCAGAAGGAATGGGAAGACCGTGAGGAAGAGAACAAGCGGATTGCCGTGAAGCCGCTCGTGGCCGCGGAGTGAGTGTTCGGAGCGTCAGATCCAGCAAGCGGCATACCGGCGAAAACCGGAACACGCCGCTTCTTGCCGGCGTTTCTGCAATTCCATACGCCGAACCGCGCGACACATCCCGCCCTGCGCACGGGACACTGCATAACGGCACCGGCACAGAGGCGATAATCTGGCAGGTGCCGGAAGAGGTGCCGGTCGCCATTCTGTTCAACTCGGCCCCCTACGCCGTCATGATGGCGACACCGGCCGATCTTGATGATTTTGCCGTAGGCTTTGCCCTTGCCGAGGGGATCGTGAAGGATGCTACTGACATTCGCACCATCCTAGTTCTGCCAAGCGAACAGGGACTGGCGGTCGATCTTTCGGTCGAGGATGAGAGGCTCAATCGCGACCGCATGGTCAAACGCAGCCTTGAGGGCCGCGTCGGCTGCGGCTTGTGCGGCATCGAGGACATCAGGGATGCCATCCGCATGCCGGCTGGTCACGTGAAGAAGGTGCGCCTTTCACCGGACGCGGTGGCCAGGGCCTATGCCGGCCTGCCGGCGCACCAGCCGATGAATGCAGTGAACCGCACTGTGCACGCCGCCGCATGGTGTGATGCCGATGGCCGCATTGTCATGTCGCGCGAGGATGTCGGCCGCCACAATGCGCTCGACAAGCTGATCGGCGCATTGGCTCGCGCGAAATGCGATCTCCACGACGGCTTCGTGCTGATGTCGAGCCGGTGCAGTTTTGAGCTGGTGCAGAAATGCGCCCTCGCCGGTATCGGAGCGCTCGCCACCGTGTCTGCCCCCACAGCCCTAGCCCTTTCGCTGGCCCGGCAGGCAGGCTTGAAACTCGCTGCCCTTTCGCGCAATGGCGTGATGATTTTTGACGAGGATTGAGACGATGGAAACCCGCGACATGGTCCGCATGGCCAACCAGATTGCCGATTTCTTCAGGGCCTACCCCGAGGCTTACGCGGTGAAGGAAGTTGCCACCCACATCAGGAGTTTCTGGGAGCCCCGCATGCGGAAGCAACTCACCGAACATATTGCCAAGGGCGGCGCCGGCCTTGATCCGCTGGCCCTGAAGGCCGCCGCAACCCTGAAAGTCCCGGCCTGATCGCTCCGCTCCTTGAGGCCGCGGTACAACCCCACTATGTTTGCACGAAATGAAATTTCTCTGCGCACTGATCCCTTTTACGTCGCTTTGCGGCGCACCCGAGATGCCAAAGGATCTTTCGGTCTATGCCGGAAAGTCGCCATTTGAAACAGTGAGCGGCTATCGCCTGTTCGACGTGCCGCGGGTGGCGCTGGGGATCAAACTTTATGGCGGCGAGGATGGCCGCGACTTTCTCGACGAACTCGATGCCGGAACCGACTTTACGCTTCTCGACGGCACCCTGATCGCGGGACTTTGCCGAAAGGATGACTGTGCCGGCGCCAACGCTGCTGTTGCCGTTGCGAGCGATGGCACGCTCGTCGCACTATGCACCTATGCCGGGGACGAAGATCATGGGGCCAGGCCGGGATTCGTGCACTGGTCTGGCCCCAATCTCAACCGCACGATCCCCTATACGCCGGACCAGGCCTGCCCGCAGGAGCCGGGCCTCTTTGTCGACCGTTACGCCGGCCTCAAGCAGTGACGCGGCCTACTTGCAGTACTTTGACCGGCGGTTGGCGAGATCGAGATGGAAGTGATCCTTATGGTGGCTGTCTGATCCAGGCCCTAGTACCGTGCTGAAATCCTGGCATGCATCGGCGCGGACCTGCTGAAGGAAACGGCTGTCGCGGCGCGAGCCCCAGAACCCCTGCTCAACGCTGATCTTCCGGCCGCTTTCCAATGTGAAGGCGGCAACGTCGATGGCATTGCCAAAGCCATGCTCGCTCATCTTGGCGCCATCGCGATTATTGCGCGGCCGGCAGGAATAGGACGCCAGCACATCGACCGACACAACGCTTTCGCCAAAGGCGCTCTGGGCCGCAGGCTGAACCTTGTTCGCCATCCAATCATTGAGCGGACTGACAACGCCGCAATTCACCACCGCCGGCTGGCTGAAGCTGACGCCTGCCACCAAGCGCATGCGCCACGCATTTTCAACCATGCAGCCATTGCGCTCGTCGATGTCGTCGACGCGCTCGGCGTCGCCCACCTGGCGCGGATCGACGAGGCATTGCGATTGCGGCGCCACAAGGCCGCGCGTGGTGAAATTGGGAGAGGAGTCGGAACATGCGGCAAGCATCGCCGCAGCGAGGATAATCGCAGAAAGACGCACAAGCATACTGACAAACCCACCGGCAAAAGCAGTCCCGGCGGGAGACTAGCTTTGCCTGGTTAACGAGATGTTGCGGGGTGAAAACTAGCGGTTGAGCGCAGCCACGAGCTGCTTCACGTCGCCATTGCGCTTGGAAAGATACGACTGGAAGATGCCGCGCTGCAGGTAGACCAGCGAAAAGCCCAGAACCTTTGCATCACTGACCTTGTAGCCTTTGCCGCGCCACACCAGCCGCCATGACACCGTGTAGACCTGGCCGGAAAGGAGGTAGACCTTCGACGTGACGAGGATATCCTTGTCGTCATTGACGACCGCCTCGCCGATCTCGTATTTCGCCACAGGATATTCGCGCGACTGATCGGCGAAATACCGCGACATGAATGTCGCCACACCGCGGTAGTATTTCTGGCGCTCCGAATTGGGCAGTTTTTCCTTGTACTGGCCCAGCGAATAGAGCGCGATCTCGGGAACATCCGCATGCCGCTGGATCGCCCGCATGAAACTCGCCGTGGTGCCCTGGCGATGCGCGGCCAGCATGTCCTTGCCGACCTGCTTCATGTATGTGATGGAGGGATGATCCTTGGCAGCGGCGGATTGCGGCACGAGGGCTGAAAGCAGCGCGGCACTTCCGGCCGTCACGAACGCCCGCCGTGACACCTGCGCCACCTGTTGCCTTGTCCCCGATCGCATGATTCGCTTTCTGCCTTGTCCAACGGGCCAGAGGTAACGGACGACCTATTGCCCCGTCAACCGCCGCCTGTCATTTTCGCCACTTGTCGGCGCTCTTCAGCTCATCGAAAAGCGGTCCAAAATCGCCCTTTGTCCGCTTTAATATATCGGTGAAGCGGTCCTTGAGCGCGATGCTCAACCAGACGCCGCGCACATTCACGTCATGCACGCGGTAACTGCCGCCGCCTGGCACCAGCCGCCAGCGCACCGGAGACGATCCGCTGCCGACCTTGATGCTGCTGACGATGGTGGTGAAGCGGCCCTGTTTGCTGGTCGATTTGATATCGAAACCGGCACCTTTGAAATCGTCCGCATAAAACACGAAGAAGGCCGCGATATACCTTCGCACGAGTTGAAAATACTCGTTCTTGCGCCCGGCCGGCATCTGCTTGACGAAGGGTCCAAGCGACAGCAGCGCGACGGACGTGATATCCGCATTGCGCACCAGCAGGGAATCAAAGCGCTTCTTCATTGAATCCGGCCCCTGCCCGCTATTGGCGATGGCCATGACGTCCTTGGCGATGCCGGTAACGTACTGCTCCGGCGCCGTTGCTGCCCACGCCGGCGTAACCGCCAGGCCCGCGATGGCGAGGCCGAGAAAACGTCTCCGCGATAGGGGTGATCGGCTCTTGTGGGCGTTCATCCTGCCTCCTGTTATGATTCCGGCTGTCACTGCATATGCTCATCATGCACAAAAAACAAAAGTCCGGATCACGTCCAATCGTTCCATGCGATTGAATCAGGTCGGCTTCAGTTCTTCGTCATCCTGTCCAACAAAACGCAAAATCTGACAATTGCGTGGCACTTTTATCGGGATCGCTCTCAAAATCCAATCACGAGCCAGCGAATGAAAGGATTCAAAGCGCGCAAGGATGCAATAGAGCGCCAGCCGGTTAACAAATCATTAGTGATTGCAATAGATATAAAGATATGTTTATGTGTTGATCACATGGTGCATATCTATGGATGAGTTGCTCGCGGGTCTCAAGGCGGTGGCGGAAACCACTCGGCTGCGGCTGCTTTTTGTCCTCTCCCACGGAGAATTCAACGTGAGCGAACTGACCCAGATATTGGGCCAGAGCCAGCCGCGCATCAGCCGCCACTTGAAGCTGATGGGCGAGGCTGGATTGCTTTCCCGCAACAAGGAAGGAAGCTGGGTATTGTTCAGATTGCGCGAGCAGGACACAGGCGGTGCTCTGGCCAGGTCCATTGTCGACCTGCTTCCGGCAGCCGACACGCTGCTGGCCCGCGATCTTTCCCGGCTGGAAGCCATTCGCACCCAGCGCGCCGAGGCGGCAGCGGTCTACTTCCAGAACAATGCCGCAAACTGGGATGAATTGCGCTCATTGCATGTGAGTGAAGAATCGGTCGAAAACACCATGCTGCAGGCGGCCGACAGGCGCAGCGTCGATACCCACGTTGACCTTGGCACCGGGACCGGCCGCATCCTCCAGCTTTTTGCGCCTCTGGCGCGGCAGATGATCGGCATCGACTCGAGCCGTGAAATGCTGGCGCTCGCACGCGTGCGCCTCGACGACGCGGGACTGCGCCATGCACAGGTGCGCCAAGGAGATATCTACGCACTGCCTTTCCAGAACGCACTCGCCGATCGGGTGACGCTGCATCAGGTTTTGCATTACCTCGATGACCCCGCCCGCGCACTTGTTGAAATTGCCCGCATACTCAAGCCCGATGGGCAGGCGATCATCGTCGACTTCGCGCCCCACGAGTTGGAAGTCTTGCGCGGCGAGCACGCGCACCGCCGCCTGGGTATCGCCAGCGAGCATATGACCAGTTGGGTCAAGAAGGCCGGACTGAAGATCGTCGCCCATGATGTTCTCCCGCCGCCATGGCGCGATGGCCGGACCGGCCTGACCGTTTCCACCTGGCAGATCACGCCGCTCGAAATAGGAAGCCTGGCCGTCCCCGACCTTCCATCACTCATGGACAACAGGAAAACCGGATGAGCAGCGATATCAAGGTCTCGTTCGAGTTCTTCCCGCCAAAGCCCGGCGAAGCCTCTGTTGGGTTCTGGCATACCATCCGAAAACTGGAGCAGGTCTCTCCGCGTTTCGTCTCGGTGACCTACGGCGCTGGCGGCACGACACGCGACCGCACGCTCGACACCGTGTCGCGCATCTTGCGGGACACCAGCCTGAAGCCCGCGGCACACCTCACCTGTGTCGGCGCGACCAAGGATGAAGTGAACGAGGTGGTGCGTGATTTCTGGAACGCCGGCATCCGGCACATCGTGGCATTGCGCGGCGATCCACCAGGTGGCGTCGGCCTGAAATTCATGCCGCACCCGGGCGGTTACCACAACGCCGCCGATCTCGTGCGCGGCATTCGCGATATCGCCAATTTTGAAGTGTCGGTGACTGCTTACCCGGAAAAGCACCCCGAGGCCGTCTCGCTGGAAGAAGACCTCGCATTCCTCGCCGACAAGACTGAGCATGGCGCCACCCGCGCCATTTCCCAGTTTTTCTTCAGTAACGCGGCATTTCTGCGCTACCGCGACCGGGTCTCGGCGCGCGGCATAGATATTGAAATCCTGCCTGGCATCCTGCCCATAACCAACTTTGCCCGTGCGTGTGAATTTGCCCGGAAATGCGGCGCCGGTATCCCCGCTTCACTGGTGCAGCGCTTTTCCGGCCTCGACCAGGACCCCGAGACTCGCAACCTGGTCGCCGCGATGGTTGCGGCTGAACAGGTACTCGCTCTCAAACGCGAGGGCGTGAATGCCTTCCATTTCTACACGCTGAACCGCGCCGATCTCGTCTATGCAATCTGCCGTGTACTGGGGATCGGTGCCCCTGCCGTCGACGAGGATGTGGCGGCGGCCTGAAACCATCACATCGCGTTACGCGCCCACACCTTCGCAATTGCCGGGCGCGCCAGCACGCGGTCATACATGGCCTTGATGTTGGGATGTTTGGCGAAGAAAGCTGGAACGTCGAGATTCCAAGTCGCCAGCATGGCCGCATAAATATCGACAGCGCTCATCTTTTCGCCAAGCATGAACGGTTTCGATCCCTGCGCCTCTGCGTAGATCTCCCACTCCTCGGCCATTCGCCCTTCAGCGGCATTCCTGACCGCATCCGACGCATCTGCATCATCGACATAGCGCGCCGGATAGTAAAGCCGGAGATCGGTCATGTAGATATTCGCCGCCAGAAAAAACATCCAGCGAAGATAAGCCGCGCGCTGCGGGTCGCCGATGGGAGGTGCAAGTGCGACTTGCGGGAACATGTCCGCAAGGTAGACAACAATGGCGCCCGACTCGGTCATCACGCTGCCATCGGCAAGCACCAGCGCTGGAACCTGCGCCATGGGATTGATGCGGCGATAACTCGCTGGAGGCCTGCCGTCGGTATCGCGTTCGACGATCTCGATCGTATACGGAGCCTGGGCTTCCTCGAGCACAGCCTCGACCACAACCGAGCCGGAGCCCGGACGAGAATAAACCTTGAACATGACGATTCTCCCTCACTTAAACCCTGTTTTGACATAAGCAAAAGCCTTTCAAAACTGCATTTGACAAGGATCGGTGAAAGCCCGAAAGGTGAGACGTTTTCAACCGGCGGCCCGCCGCCACCCGGGAGCACCCTACGCCATGCGATCGCCCCCCAGCGGTGGCAAGACCGACAAGCCGAAGAAGGTGCGCTTCACCTATTCGACCGAAGACCAGCCGCTGATTCAGCGCGCTGTCATCCAGGCAATCGAAAAAATGGGCGGTCAGCGCAAGCTCAAGAAGCTCTATGTCAAGCATCAAAGCAATATCGATGCCGGCGAGGATTTCTTTGAATCGGCCATGCGCATCCTCAAGCTCAACGTTGAATTCAATGCAGAAGCGCTTCGCGCCATTCCCGCCACTGGGCCTCTGGTCTTTATTTCCAACCATCCCTATGGCGTGATGGATGGCATTACCCTCACCTGGCTGGTGCGAAAAATTCGCCCCGATGTGAAGGTACTGGCCAACAGCGTTCTCTGCCAGGCGCCCGAAGCGGCGCAGCATCTTTTGCCGGTCGATTTCGCGCCGACTCGCGAAGCCCGCGAGATCAACGTGCGGTCGCGCCTTTTTGCCCAGAATTGGCTGCGCCAGGGCCATGCCATCGGAATATTTCCAGGAGGTGGTGTTTCAACCAGCGAGAAGCCCATGAAGGGGCCTGCCGTCGATCTCCCCTGGGCGCCCTTCACCGCTAAGCTCATTCGCGCCGGAAAGGCAGGCGTTGTGCCCGTGTATTTCGTTGGCCAGAACAGCCGCCTGTTTCAGCTTGCAAGCCACCTTAGCCTGACACTCCGCCTTTCACTGGTATTCCGCGAAACCGCGCGGCGCATTGGCACCCACCTCAAGGTCAGGGTGGGCAATTGCATTCCCTTCACCAGCATCGCGCATCTCGAGGACCGGAACGAACTCGTCGCATACTTGAGAAAGCTGACTTTCGGCCTGGCCCAGCCCAGCGATATCAAGGGTTCGACCCACAATCTGCATTTGCGTGAAGCGAGGATCGCCGGCTTCTCGGAAAAAGACGACGACGCGTCTAGGCAAAAATGAAATCGTCGTGCGTAAGTGTGATGGCGCTTGCGCCCTTGAGCACGACGACTGCATCGCCGATTGTAACTGTCGCGGTCGTGGTCCCCTGCCCGTCGATTTCGATATCCGCCATCCTCGTGATGGAATCCGCGGAAATCCTGACGGCATCGATCCCGTCCTGAAAATCAAGCACGACATCGCGCGATCTGGTGATCTGGCTGAACACGAAGGTATCGGCACCCGAGCCGCCCGAAAGGCGGTCCCATCCATTGCCGCCGATGATCGTATCGTTGCCTGAACCGCCGGAGATCGTGTCGCTGCCGCTTGAACCGTCGATGACATCAGCGCTTCCATTTCCCTGAAGCTGATTGCCGCTGGCGTTTCCCCTGATCTGGTCCCGGCCCGCACCACCAATGGCATTCTCAATGATCGCACCGATGGCAATCGAGATGTTCTTGGTCATCTGATCGCAATCGCTGAAGCTTCCAACGCGAAGATCGATACGTGAAGAGGATGCATAACCTGAGAGATCAAGCGTGTCGTTGCCGCCGCCATCCCAGATGCACAGCACCGGATGCGGATTGTCACTGAAGTCGTAGACCTCCTTGCCGGCATTCGCATGAAAACCATAAACCGTATTGCCGGCGCGCGTGTGGAACTCCTTGCCGTAGATTGCCTGAAGCGCCAGAATATCGTGCATCATCGGCGTTTGCGGGAAGTAATGATGACCGTTGCCGGCAGTCCAGTCGGCGCCGGTTTCGCTCCCGTCAAAATAGGACATGACCGTGTACATCGAAGTGTCCTGCCGGTACCAGGCACTGGTCTGGTAGGAGGCGCTGCCGCTGTAGTTGCCCGGATGATCGAGGCCGAGCGCATGCCCGGTCTCGTGCAGGAAAGCCTTGAAACCCCACTCCCCCATCACCGGAGAAGTGAGGCTGGACGTGCCGCTATTGTAGCTCGGATTGGTCCACACCGATCCCGCACCGCCATAGCCGCCGGGGAAATAGGCGTGCGCGTAGGAAATGCTCGTCGTCGTGTTCTGGTAGGTTATTTTGGGAGCCGATGAGGTTTCCTGGAAATCGATCGCAACGACATCATCCCAGAGCGAGATGGCAAGACGCGCTGAGGCCTTCTGGCTCGCGCTAAAAGGTGAGAAGCCATTGCCCTCTCCGCCAAATGACCATGAGGGCGCATGTTGCGGAAATCCGTAACTGACTACCAGCGTGCTCCATTCCAGGTTGGATCTGCTCAGGTTGTTGATGATGTGCTGGTTGGTCCAGACCGGTAATGCCATGGAGCGCTCCATATCCATGAGCAGGACCAATGGCGGCGCCTGCGGCTACCGATTAGCAAAGCAACTTTGCGGTGCACTTTATGGAACATCGACAATTCGACCGACCGGCGGCAGGTCAATAGTTAATCCAACCTTAAGAATATTGGTTCAGTTTTAACGGCGCGACTCTTGCACCGCGGGATCAGGGCCGGGAATCCCAACACCGCAGAGCCGCCGATGGAATCAAACTCGGGTGTGATCATGAGCGCGTTTCAATTGATCCGGAGGTCGATGCTTGGTCTGAGCATCATGGCCATCGCCAGCATGCATGTTCCAGCGCCGTCACCAGCCCAGGACTGCGCTGCTGCACCTTTTGTCAATTCGGCGGCGCGCGCCTTCATGAAGGCCGCGAACGGCGGTTCGCCTGGCGCATTTTCTTCCGCCATCGATCGCTACTCCAATATCGACATGAT
>JANMMJ010000111.1:0-5828 GCA_031373255.1 Hyphomicrobiales bacterium | reverse complement strand
CACCGCAACACTCAGCCCCGGCCCAAAAGGCCGGGGTTTTTGTTTGGCAACGGCCGCTGACGATTTAGCGCCTCTCCGGGCGGCTGTAATACCGCTTCCTCAAGTCCATGGCCTCACGATACCCGCGCTGATAGTCCGCGTGCTTGCTCACTGCACCATAGCCCTTCATGCAGGCCCAGAAGCCCAGCTTGAATTCGTAGGTGCCGTTGTAGGGCGTTGCTATGTCGAGAGGGTCCCGCAAGAGCTTCGTGTCACGGCGGGTGAAACACTTGTGCGAGCACCAGTGTTTGTCATCCGGGCTCTCACCCAGCGTCCAAGGCTGATGCTTGCGCTCGCCGGCCGTGAACATGAGCTGATTGATGACCGTCACGAGGTGGCAGGTGTCGCAGTGGATTTTCAGACGGTAGGCGCCATCTGAATTGATGAATTTCCGGGCGTTCATGGAGTCAGGATTCAGCATGAGAGCGGACTTGGCAAGGGGTTGACGCATCGACGAATCCGCGAGGATTTTGCCTCAAGTCCCAAAATGGAACAAATGGCCAGGGTGAGCGTTTTCACTTAACTCGCGGGTGTTTCGCCTTATCCCCAATTCCCCTCATGCCTGCGAGACTTGAGGCCCCAGTGCGTAACGCTTGGGCCTTTTCACGAGGGGCGGGAGGGCGGGGAGTCTGACGTCAGGATGGTGAATTGAGGGGCACTGCAAATGTGCGGACACAGTGCGGACACCAAAAGCGCATTATTTCTGAGCGTTGCAATTGAGCAGCTAAGTATTTGATTTATTTTTGAAAATTGGTGAGCCCGGATGGGTTCGAACCATCGACCCTCTGATTAAAAGTCAGATGCTCTGCCACTGAGCTACGGGCCCGAAGGGGTCTTCAAGCGGGGCGGACCATAGTGGCGGGCCGGGCGGGGGTCAATAGAATAGCTCATTGATTGAGAGAGCTGTTGGCCGATGGTTCGGTGGCCGGTTCTGCGGCGACGCGAGCCTCGATTTCCTCAAACCTGATTGACAGATCGCGATTGCGGGTGCGTTCAATGACGAGCGCCTTGCCCAGCGCTTCGACCTTTTCTTCGATGCCGGCCATGCGGCTCGACGCGCCGTTTGGCCCGAAATACAGGACGCCCGCCATCGCCAGCAGGCATAAAACAATACCGAGCACGGTGAGAATTGGTGCATACCACTGGGCAACCTGGCGATTCAGGGTCCGGGGGGCAGGCCTCGCATTCCTGGCCTTAGGCTGAGGGGCCGGTGACTTGACGGTTTTCACGCTACTCATGACTGACAATTTCCGGTCTCAACCATGGCATCAAATGCCGATTGTCGCAAATGACCAGATCGCCTACAACCCTGCCGCGTGGCGCGATTGTGCGACTCTGGCACATATCCTGCTTGTCGATTGAGATTGAATCCATAATAGATACAGCGAATGAGTGAAATTGCCCTGATCGTCCTTGCTGCCGGCAAAGGCACACGCATGAAATCGGCGCTGCCGAAGGTCATGCACCGCGCTGCCGGGAGAAGCCTGCTGGGACACGTGCTTGCGGCCTCCGCTGTGGTAAAACCTCACGCAGCCGTGGTGGTCACGGGACCGGACATGGAAGAGGTCGAACGCGAGACGAAGCATTCTTTTCCGTCGGCGCAGTTTACCGTGCAAAAGGATCGCAACGGCACGGCGCATGCGGTCCAGACGGCGCGCGGGGCACTTGGGGACTTCAAGGGCACCATAATTGTCGTCTACGGCGATGTGCCGCTGATACGGCCCGAAACCATCGCATTGATGACCGGAAGCGTTACTGCCGATCAACCTATGGCCATTCTGGGCTTCCGCGCCATCGATCCCAAGGGTTATGGGCGGCTGATCCAGCGGCCTGACGGTAAAATCCTTGCGATCCGCGAGGAACTTGATGCGACGCCTGAGGAACGGAAGATAAACCTTTGTAACTCTGGTGTTATCTCCATTTCATCGGATATCCTGTGGCCGCTTTTGGCGAAGATCAGGAACGACAACGCCAAGGGCGAATATTACCTGACAGACCTCGTGGAACTCGCGGCGGCAGCCGGACATGGCGTGGCGCTGGCGGAATGTCCCGAATCCGAGGTCATGGGTGTCAATACGCGGGCGCAACTGGCGGAAGTCGAGCGCCTTCTACAGGATGGCTATCGCAAGACCGCAATGGATGGCGGAGCCACCCTCATAGCGCCGGAAACCGTGTTTTTCTCGGCGGATACCACGATTGGCACGGATGTGGTCATCGAGCCGAATGTGTATTTCGGGCCCGGTGTTTCAATTGGCGACAATGTAAGCATCATGGCCTTTTCGCACATCGAGGGTGCCCGGATCGGCAATGGCGCGAAAATTGGCCCCTACGCGCGGCTCAGGCCGGGTGCAGACATTGGCGCCGATGCCCATATCGGGAATTTCGTGGAGATCAAGAACGCCAAAATCGATCAGGGTGCCAAGGCCAACCACCTGAGTTATATCGGTGACGCCCGGGTGGGCGCCAAATCGAATATCGGTGCCGGCACGATTACCTGCAATTACGATGGTTTTGAGAAGCATCTCACCGACATCGGCGCGGAAGTGTTTGTCGGTTCGAATACTGCCCTCGTTGCACCTGTAAAGGTGGGCGATGGCGCAAATATCGGCGCCGGCAGCGTCATCACCAGGGATGTACCGGCGCATGCGCTGGCGCTTACCCGTGGGCCCCTCGATCTCCGCGAGGGCTGGGCCGCGAAATATCGTGAAATCAAGAAAGCCCGAAAGAAGAGCAAGGTGTAAGTCATGTGTGGTATTGTTGGAATTCTTGGCAAGGAACCAGTGGCAGAAGGTATCGTGGCGGCCCTCAGGCGGCTCGAGTACCGCGGCTATGATTCAGCTGGCGTCGCAACGCTTGAAGGCAACAAGATCGAGCGCAGGCGCGCGCCGGGCAAATTGCGCAATCTGGAAGATCTTCTCCACAGCGAGCCACTGAAGGGCCTGTCCGGCATCGGCCATACACGCTGGGCGACGCATGGCGTGCCCAATGAAATGAACGCACACCCACATGTCGCCGGCGACGTGGTGATTGTGCACAATGGCATCATCGAAAACTTCCGCGAGATCAAGGAAGAACTCGCGGCCAAGGGCGTGGTTTTCGAGTCACAGACCGATACCGAGGTGGTTGCTCATCTCATTGCCATGGAAAGAAAGAACGGCAAGGCGCCGCGCCAGGCCGTCGAGGCCGCATTGAAGCGGCTTGAAGGGGCCTTTGCCTTTGCCATCCTGTTTCGCGACGAAGACGATCTCCTGATCGGTGCGCGAAAGGGCAGCCCGCTTGCTGTCGGCTATGGCGATGGTGAAATGTTCCTTGGCAGCGATGCCATCGCGCTGGCCCCCTTTACCAATCGTGTCAGCTATCTCGAGGATGGCGACTGGGTGGCGCTGACGCGCAATTCAGTCGAGCTTTTCGACGTCAACGGCAAGAAAGTCGACAGGGCAGTAACATACACCCAGGCCTCGGCGTTGATGGTCGACAAAGGCAATCATCGTCATTTCATGGCGAAGGAAATCGCCGAGCAACCCGAAGTTGTTGGCCACACGCTGGCCGAGTTTGTCGATTTTGGCGAGCGCTCGATCCGGCTACCCGACGATCTGCCGTTTGATTTCAGCAAGCTGGACCGCCTGGTCATTACCGCCTGCGGCACAGCATCCTATGCGGGCCTTACGGCGAAGTACTGGTTCGAGCGCATCGCACGGCTTCCGACCGAAGTCGACATCGCGTCGGAGTTCCGTTATCGCGAAGCGCCGTTGTCGAAGAATGGGCTGACCATCGTCATTTCTCAATCGGGCGAGACCGCCGATACTTTGGCAGCAATGCGTTACAGCAAATCGCAGGGTCAGCACACGCTGGCCATCGTCAACGTGCCAGAATCCACCATCGCGCGTGAATCGGAAGCGGTACTCCGCACCTATGCCGGTCCTGAAATCGGCGTGGCATCTACGAAGGCGTTCACCTGCCAGCTTACCGTGCTGGCCTGCCTCGCCATTGCGGCCGGCAAGGCGCGTGGAACGATCACCCGTGAGAAGGAACAGGAACTCGTTAGTGCGCTGATCGAGGCGCCACGCCACATGGTCGAAATCCTCAAGGAAGAGAAACACATTGCCGCCGTGGCGAAGGAGATCTCGGCGGCGCGGGACGTGCTGTTCCTGGGGCGGGGCATCAATTTTCCGATTGCGCTCGAAGGAGCACTCAAGCTCAAGGAAATTTCCTATATCCACGCAGAAGGCTATGCTGCGGGCGAGCTCAAGCATGGGCCGATTGCCCTGATCGACGAGCACGTGCCGGTGATCGTGATCGCGCCGCGCGATGATCTGTTCGACAAGACAATTTCGAACATGGAGGAGGTTGCTGCGCGGGGCGGCAAGATTGTTCTGCTCACGGACGACAAAGGGCAGGAGGCGGGAAACAACAAGGCGTTTCACAAGATCCGTATCCCGCTGGCGCATCCGTTTATTTCGCCATTGCTGTATGCGGTTCCAGTGCAGTTGCTCGCCTACCACGCCGCCGTGTTCATAGGGACCGACGTGGACCAGCCGCGCAACCTGGCTAAATCGGTGACAGTCGAATAGTCAAACTCAGTGGGACGTGCGGGGCTTCAGGCGATAGGAGCCTCGCAATGGGTCGAACCCTTCGAAATACTCGCGAAGCTGGGGATGGCGGCAGGGCTGGCCTGACTCGTCGATCAGCAGGTTTTGCTCCGAGACGTATGCGACATATTCGGATTCCTCGTTCTCGGCGAGCAAATGGTAAAACGGCTGATCCTTCGAGGGGCGGATTTCCTCGGGTATCGAGTTCCACCACTCCTCGGTATTCGAGAAGTTGGGATCCACATCGAAAATCACGCCACGAAAAGGAAACAACCGGTGCTTTACGACTTGGCCAATCGGGAACTTTGCGCTTCTCAGACTGCTGCTCATGCCTGATAGATGGCAGTCCAAAACACAAACGTCAATGAAACTTACCGGATGAAATCAAGGCCTTGACCGCCCGAAATTCTTGCATTTGACTTCATGATCGAGATCCTCAACCTGGCCATGCCGTTCTTCGGGCTTATCCTGCTCGGCGTCATCGCGACCCGGTTTTTCAAGCATGGCGAAGAAGGTTTTGCCTGGCTCAACACGTTCTTGATCTGGTTCGCGCTGCCCGCCCTGATTTTCCAGGTGGTTTCCGCGGCGCCCTTCGAAAAACTCGTGGACTGGCCGTTTGTGACTGCGACGTCTTCGGTCACTGCATTGTGCTTCTTCGTTTGCCTTTGCCTCGGAAGGTTTGCATTTGAATCCAATCTCCGGACCGCCGCCATTCAGGCGACGACGGGGAGCTATGGCAATGTCGGCTATATGGGACTGCCGCTGGCTGTGGCGTTCTTCGGTCCGGCAGCGGCTGTTCCGGCAGCACTGGTGTTCTGTTTCGATTGTGCTCTGCAATTCATTCTGACGCCGGCGGTGGCAACGCTTGGCCATGCCCGAAATGAGGATGCTCATTGGGGAGATGTCGCTCTCAAGGTAAGCGGGCAGGTGGCCGGGCACCCCTTTATCATCGCTACCGTGCTTGGCGCTCTTGCTTCGTATTTCGCGTGGGTTCCGCCGGCTGGTGTCGCCACCATTCTTGACATGCTGACGAAATCTGCTGGGCCATGCGCGCTCTTTGCCCTTGGTGCGACTGTCGGCATGCGCAAGTTCTCCGGCGCGGGCGCCGAGCTTGACATGCTGACCATCATGAAACTTGTGGTTCAGCCATCCCTGGCATTCGTCGCCGGATATCGCCGATATTGGCCAACACGGCGGTAC
>JANMMJ010000085.1:0-17746 GCA_031373255.1 Hyphomicrobiales bacterium | reverse complement strand
ACGTCGCTTGGGTCAGGCTCAGGCCACCCGAAGCAACTGCACAGGTCGAAGTTGCGGCCCAGCCTTCCGCCTTGCCCGCGTGATACAAAAGCCGATACTATCCCAGAAATCTTAAGAGGCGAGCCGCGACTCGTTCGGGCGATTTAACGATCTCGCATTCCCATACCACGAGAGTCTTCCACTTGAGCGCCTTGAGAGCCTCAATGTTGTGTGCATCCCGCGCGACATTTCTTGCAAGCTTCCCTGACCAGTAATGAAGATTCGACTTCGGCGCCCGTCCATCGGGGCATTTGGCTGCAGAATGCTGATGCCAGAAACACCCATGCACGAAAATTGCCTTCCGCTTTTTCCTGAAGACGAGATCGGGTTTTCCCGGCAGGTCCTTGGCATGGAGCCGGTAGCGATAGCCCATACGATGAACCAGGGAGCGCACCAGCATCTCCGGTTTCATGCCGGCGGATTTTATCGCCGCCATGTTCCGGGATCGGGCAGCGCTAGTCCCGGTCATCTTTTTGATTTTGGATATTTCCTTAACAGCCAATCGAGAACTTGCAGCTGCTCGGTGGCGGATGAGCGCCTCAACTGAATGAGCAGCTTGAGAGCGGTCGGCCGATCAGCCGTAATGTTTGCGGCGCCCTCGTTACAGACAGAGCAAATTGCTCTCAAGTTAAAGAGCTCGTCGGTTCCACCCATGGATTTGTCTATCACATGACCGATATGAAGTCTTGTCTTTCTACCCGGATCATAGGGATGCAACTCTCCTGCCACCGCCCCACACATCTGGCAGGTAAACCCGTTTCGGTCCAGAACCTGGGCCCTTAGTTCTTTAGAGACATCACGTTGAAAAGCTGGTTGGGGTTTAAGGTCCTCTAAAAGATACTGGCCGGGCTTCAGGTCCGACCGGTCATTATGAGTCAGAATTCGATAGCCTTCCTCATTGCGCAACTCACGCACCCGACGCGCCCATTCGGTGATCCCACCAGCTGCATTGCGGAGTTCGTCTGAACTCATCACCTTCCCGACATTAGCAAGGAAGTATGCTCTCAGCTTGTCCCGAGCCCCCACAGTTCACTCCGCCGCAGCTACAGGAAAGGCACGGTCATTATTCAGTGCATCGAAAAGAGCCGAAGCAATAGCCGCCGCCACCGGCGGCGGAAAGGCATTTCCGATCTGCCGGTATCGTGCTGTCTTGCCGCCCCAGAAGCCCCACTCGTCCGGAAAACCTTGCAGCCGGGCAACCATGCGGTCGGTAAGGCGCGGCAATCCAGAATATTCGCGGTCAGGTGCATCATTGGCAATTCCCAGACCATCAACCCCCAATTCCGCCCACGCCTTGCGAGCGCGCGTTGGCCCTAGATCGGGACCGCCATGCTTCTTAGAGCCGCCAACAATGGTTGGAGCAATGGAGTTGGCCTTTAGCGCCCAATCTTCTACACCCACCCATCCCCGTGATCCCATTAGGTCCTTCAACAGCAATCCCACTGTCTTTGGCGCTTTCCCACCTAATTTTTTCCAATCGAAACTTGCCGAATAGTTTCGGCGCAAAGCGACAAGCAGCACGCGAGGGCGCAACTGAGACACCCCGAAATCGGAAGCCTGCACCAGTTTCCATCCGGGCTCATAGCCCATCTTCCGCAGCCTCGCATCGATCCAGCCGCGATAGTCGGCAAAACGTGGCTCCAGCATCCCCCTGACATTCTCGAACATCACGACTTTCGGCCTTATCTCATCCACGAAGTTGATGCCGACGTTGAAAAGATTGCGCTCGTCGCGCTCCCCGAGTTGCTTGCCCGCGACTGAAAATGGCGGGCACGGCAACCCGCCGGCAAGAAGATCGACACCTTTGAAGGGCCGGAGATCAAGCGGCTGGAAAAGGTCATGCTCGATTACATTCCACAACGGCCGGTTCAGTCTCAGCGTATTGCAGGCCGACACATCGTTCTCGATGAGTCCTGCATGCTCGAACCCCGCCATTTCCAGTCCAAGTGCCTGCCCGCCCGCCCCCGCGCATAGTTCCAGAGCAACCGCCGCCATCGAATCTCTCCGCAAAATGGCATTCTACAAAAGATTTGCCTCGAACAAAAGTAGAACATAAAATTCATCGGCTGACAACTATTGCGGCCACGCATCCTGCATTTTCGTCAGCGAGACCGCATCTGCCAGCACGCGCTGGCCAGCAGCAGTTCCGTCAGCGCGTAGTAGTTCTGCGGATCGTGCCCGGTGATCTGGATGATGCGCTCCACCCGCGCGTAGATGGTGTTCGGATGCTTGCCAAGCCGCCGCGCCGCCGCCTGCACATTGAGATTTGTCTCGGCCAGGGCGTGCAGCGTCTGCACCAGCGCGCCATTGGCCTTTTCATTGGCGGCAGCGAAATGCGCGGCCCATGGCGGCGGAACCGGCTGGATGTCGTCCATGGCGCGCTGCAGGATGCGTTCCCTCAGCGAAAGTTCGGCAAAATGCACCACGCGCTTGGCCGTACTGGCGAGGAACAGCGCGTCCCTCGCCTCCTGGAAGGCCTTCGGAATGAACGCGGTTGACGGATGATCCGCGCTGACCCCGATCAGCACCGAAGGCCCGAGCAACTGCAATAGAGGAACGATGCGCCGTGACACCGGACTTTGCGCCGCCGTCCAACCCGATTGCCGCCGCCGATCCGAAAGGATGGCGAGCGCCAGGCCCTCATGCTGCCCGGCCAGCACGCGAAACGGCGTTCCGCCAAACGCATCGGCAAGGGCACTCACCAGCCGCTGGGCCCGCGGCGCATTCTCCATCTCGGCTGCATTGACCGGCAGCGCCGTGACGACGGCATAGGCCTGGCGCTGGTCCAGATAGCCGCTGCGCCGCAGCAGTCCCGCCACCCGGCCATCGGCTTCGTCATAACCGGCAAGCAGCAGGTGCAGAAGCTCCTTGCGCCGGTCGCCCTCGGCTTCCGCCAGCCGCCGCGTATGCTCCACATAGGCGGCCGTCGCGCGTGAACTGATCGTGTCGGTATATTCGATGGCAAAGTCGGCCACCGCCGAAACAGCACTGTCCAGCGCCTCGGGCGCCGCCGCCGCAACACAGCCGCGCAGCCATTGCGACAGCACCCGGTGGCCACAGCGATAGGCATGCAGCGACAGCTCCAGCGGAAAGCGCTGCTCGGCGCGCAGCTGCGCATGTGTGGCGACGAAGCCGAAATCGCCCACCTCGCCTCCCGAGAACAGCCGCCAGATTTCCTGGATGTGACAGGCCGCATGCTGTTCGAGCGCCGGCAGCACATCCGGATTGCCGGATTCGGCAAAGGCCGGAATTTCCCCCAGCACGGCGTCACGCAACTGCCCGCCCACCTTTGCCGCACTGTCCTCAAGCACCCGGCCGATCCCCGGAATGACGCCCATCTCCGCCAGCGCCAACAGCGATTGCCGCAGTGCCGTAACGCTAAGTGCTCCAATGATCGTCATTGTGAAGACTTCACAGTCATTTCCGCATTGTGACTGGGATTTTCGCCATTTTCAATGCCGGCTGCTGGTCATAATCTCCATTTCGTACTCAAACAGCAACCCGGAGAAAAACCATGGCAAAGTATTTATTCGTCTATCACGGCGGCAGCGCCCCCACCGATCCAGCTCAGGTCAAGCAGGTGATGGATGCCTGGGGGGCATGGTTCGGTTCCATGGGCGCTTCCGTCATCGATGGCGGCAATCCCGTCGGCAAATCCAGCACAGTGAAGGGCGATGGCTCGCTTGCCACCGGCGGCGGCGCCAATCCCGCCAGCGGCTACAGCCTCGTCGAGGCTTCGAGCCTTGAGGATGCCCACGCCAAGGCCAAGGGCTGCCCGATCCTCAAGACCGGCGGCAGCATCGAAATCGCCGCCTGCATGGATATGTAGCGGCGGCCCCTCACCATCCTGCATTCAACTATTTGGTTGATTCTCGTTTCCGTCCGAACTACACATTCAACTATTCGATTGAATGTGTAGTTCAGCCGCTAGACAGTGAGCGCCACACATGTCCAACAAGACCATCGCCAATGCCTGGTTCACCGCCATCGACAACACTTGAACGGCGATTGGATGAAAACGTCAGACGCCGCTGTTCTTGATCGCATCTTTCACGCTTTGTCGGATTCCACCCGCCGCTCGATCCTCCGCCAGGTTGCCAAGGGCGAGCATACGGTCACCGAGATCGCCGAACCCTACGATCTGACCTTCGCCGCAATATCGAAGCATCTCAAGGTTCTCGAAGCCGCCCGCCTCATCGCTCGCCGCAAGGACGGGAGTTTCCAGATGATCAGCCTCAACCCCGAAGCGCTGAAGACCGCCGACCAGTGGCTGCGCCTCTACCAGCAGTTCTGGTCCACCCGCCTCGCTAACCTGAAACATCTGCTCGAAGACAAGGACACGCCATGACCGGCACTTACAGCCTGACGGTTGCCAGCACCATCAAGGCGCCGCGCGCCGAGGTTTATTCCGCGTGGACCACCCCGGACATTCTCGCCAAATGGTTTGCGCCGGGCCCGCGCACGCCCCATGCCGAAATCCTCGATGTGCGCCCCGGCGGCAAATATCGCATTGTCATGAAAGGCGAGGACGATGCGCCCATCGCTGTCGGCGAATACCAGGAAGTCATACACGGCAGGAAACTGGTGTTCACCTGGGGCTGGGAAGGCGACCCGAGCCGCCCGACACTGGTCACCGTCACCTTCGCCGATGTCGACGGCGGCACCGAAGTGACGCTGCTGCATGAGCGCTTCGCCACCCCTGAAACCTGTGAACACCATCGCATGGGCTGGCAGGCGATCTTCGACAAGATGCCCGCCCTGTTCGCTGCGTGAGGAGCACGATATGCAGGAACTCATCCGCATCGCCTGAACGATTGCCTTGAGTTCCTGCCACCCTGCTGACATAGCCTGTCAGCAGGGCTGGTTGGCCTCGGCACCGCGAACCCCTATATAGGGCCCCATGGGCCATTCACGTCAGGAAGGCGGCTTCGCCGAAGCGCCGTTAAAACCACTCGAGGGTTATCCCGGAATTCCTGTCGCGGGAGCCCTCGGCCCCCTGCGCCCCGAATTCACCCCCAACGAAACCTTCACGCCGCACCGTCCGCCCCGCCCGGAAAAATCCGATGGCGGCCGCACGCTGCGCATCGTCTCGCAGTTCGATGCCAAGGGCGACCAGCCTCAGGCCATTGCCGAGCTTGTTGCCGGCGTGAACGAGAATGAGCGCGACCAGGTCCTCCTCGGCGTCACGGGTTCAGGCAAGACCTTCACCATGGCCAAGGTGATCGAGGCCACCCAGCGTCCCGCCATCGTCCTCGCCCCCAACAAGACCCTCGCCGCCCAGCTTTATGGCGAGTTCCAGAGCTTCTTCCCGGAAAACGCCGTCGATTATTTCGTCTCATATTACGATTACTACACGCCCGAGGCCTATGTGCCGAGGAGCGACACCTATATCGAGAAGGAAAGCTCGATCAACGAGCAGATAGACCGCATGCGCCACTCCGCCACGCGCTCGCTGCTCGAGCGTGACGATGTCGTGGTCGTGGCCTCCGTCTCCTGCATCTACGGCATCGGCGACGTCGAGACCTATTCCGCCATGACCTTCCAGATCAAGAAGGGCCAGCGCCTGCCCCAGCGCCAGCTCCTCGCCGATCTGGTGGCGCTGCACTACAAGCGCAATGACGGCAATTTCGTGCGCGGCGCCTTCCGCGTGCGCGGCGATACCATCGAACTGTTCCCGTCACACTTCGAGGATCGCGCCTGGCGCATCTCGCTCTTCGGCGACGAGGTTGAATCGATTGCCGAGTTCGATCCGCTCACCGGCCAGCGTGCCGCCGAGCTGGACAGCGTCAAGGTCTATTCCAATTCGCACTATGTGACGCCCAAGCCCACCCTTGAGCAGGCGGTGCGCCGCATCAAGGAGGATCTCCGCATCCGCCTCGCCGATTTCAATGCCGCCGGCCGCCTGCTCGAAGCCCAGCGCCTTGAGCAGCGTACCATGTTCGACATCGAGATGATGATGGCCACCGGCTCCTGCGCCGGCATCGAAAACTATTCGCGCTATTTGACCGGCCGCGCCCCCGGCGAGCCGCCGCCCACGCTCTTCGAATATCTCCCCGACAATTGCCTCGTCTTCGTCGATGAAAGCCACGTCTCGGTGCCGCAGATCGGCGGCATGTTCAGGGGCGACTACAATCGCAAGGCGACGCTCGCCGAATACGGTTTCCGCCTGCCCTCCTGCATCGACAACCGTCCCTTGCGCTTCGAGGAATGGGATGCCATGCGCCCGCAGACCATCTGCGTCTCGGCCACGCCCGGCAACTGGGAAATGAACCAGACCGGCGGCGTCTTTGCCGAGCAGGTCATCCGCCCCACCGGCCTCATCGATCCGCCCGTCCATATCCGTCCGGTGAAAACCCAGGTCGACGATCTTGTCGATGAATGCCGCAAGGTGGCGCTCGCCGGCTACCGCACCCTCGTCACCGTGCTCACCAAGCGCATGGCCGAGGACCTGACTGAATACATGCATGAACAGGGCATCCGCGTCCGATACATGCACTCCGACATCGACACGCTGGAGCGGATCGAGATCATCCGCGATCTGCGCCTCGGCGCTTTCGATGTGCTGATCGGCATCAACCTGCTGCGCGAGGGCCTCGACATTCCCGAATGCGCCCTCGTCGCCATCCTCGATGCCGACAAGGAAGGCTTCCTCCGCTCCGAAACCTCATTGATTCAGACCATCGGCCGCGCCGCCCGCAATGTCGATGGCAAGGTTATTCTGTATGCGGATCGAATCACCGGCTCGATGGAGCGCGCCATCGCCGAGACCGATCGCCGCCGCGAGAAGCAGAAGGAATATAACGAGGCCAACGGCATCACGCCGCAATCGATCAAGCGCGACATTAACGATATCCTGAAAAGCGTCTACGAGGGCGATCACGTCCGCGTCGATGCAGGGCTTGGCGAAGACGGCGCCCCGCTCATCGGCCACAACCTCGAAAAGGTCCTGGCCGACATGGAAAAGCGCATGCGCGAGGCCGCCGCCAATCTCGAATTCGAGGAAGCAGCACGGCTCCGCGACGAGGTCAAGCGCCTCAAGGCCGTCGAACTCGCCATCATGGACGATCCCACCGCCCGCCAAAGCGCCATCGAAGACGCCACGGCCGCCTGGCCGCAAGGCAAACCCAAACCCCGTCGCGCCGGCTCGACCGGCGGCAAGGCCGGCACAAGAACCTGGCGCGGCCCCAAGCGCTGATCCTTTCCCCTCGTCCCGCGTGTGCGGGGTGAGGGCGAGCATGCGAGCGCCGCGATGCACCACGTTCCCGCCCCCGGCAAAAGATCTTTCCGGAATCGCCGCCTGAACTATAATGCGGCACGCGCGGCACTTCCCGCACAAACCATGTGAACCGTAATCCCATGCTTCGGAAGAATGACTGGCCGGCCGATGCCCTTGAAGCGGTCACCGCGTGCCCGTGGTGCGGCGGCTCCGGCGCCACTCTGCGTCATGCCGGCCTCGCTGACGTGACCTTCAACACCGCTCCCGGCCGCTTTGACATGTACGAATGCGCCACCTGCGGTGCCGGCTATCTCAATCCCCGCCCGACGCGCCAAAGCATCGGACTCGCCTATGCCCGCTATTATACCCATAGCGCCGCCGCACCCCCCGTTCCGGAGAGCACCGCCCTCGCCCGCCTCCGGCGCAGGCTGGCCAATGGCTACCGCAACGCCCGCTATGGCGCCGATGCCCGCCCTGCGCTGGCCGTAGGTGCCGCGCTGCTCAAGACCCTTCCCGCCCAGCTCATCGTGCTCGATTCCTATTACCGCTTCCTGCCCCGCGCCCATGGCCACCTTCTCGATTTCGGCTGCGGCAATGGCGGCTTCCTCGATATCGCCCGCGGCCTCGGCTGGCGCTGCACCGGCATGGATTTCGACCCCGGAGCCGTCGATGCGGCGCGCCGTCAGGGCCATGCGGTCATCCATGGCGGCCCCGAAGCGTTGAACGGGATCGGCGAAACCTTCGATGCCGTAACGGTTTCCCACGTGCTCGAACACATGCACGATCCGCAGGCGCTGCTCAGCGCCCTCTTCGCCGTGCTGAAGCCCGGCGGCGGCATCTATGTCGAAACGCCGAACTTCGGCTCCATTTGCCACCGTCATTTCGGCCGGCACTGGCGTGGCATCGAAGCGCCCCGCCACCTTGCCATCCCCGCCGCCGCGTCGTTGCGCCATGCCCTCACCGCCGCCGGCTTCACGGCGATCATCCTGCACCAGCGCCCCGATGTCTTCGCCCCCATTTACAAGCGAAGCGCTGCACTGAGTGAGGGCCAGGATTCGGAATCCCCGGCCGCCCTCGCGCGCCCCAATCCGCCGCGCCAGCAGGCTCGCGAAGCGTCCCAATCTTCCGGCATGAGCGAATATCTCAGCGTCACCGCGCAAAAACCTTCACCCTGATCCATCGCCGTGGCGCCCTCTTGCCCCGCGCCATAACCCCCGCCACACTCCTTCAAAACCAACACCCCCCGGAGCCCTGCACTTATGCCCCTTCCCCGTCTTGCCGTCATCGGCTGCGGTTTCTTTGCCGCCAATCATCTCGCCGCCTGGAAGGACTTGAGCCAGCGCTGCGAACTCGTTGCCGTCTGCGATCTTGATCCCGCCAGGGCGTCGGCCGCCGCGGCCCGCTTCGGCGTGCCCGCCCACTATACCGATGTCGAAACCATGCTGCGCCAGGTGAAGCCCGATTTCGCCGACATCATCACCACAGCCCCGTCGCATCGCCCGCTCGTCGAACTGTGTGCCTCGCGCGGCGTCGCCGCCATCGTGCAGAAGCCTTTCGCGCTTGATATCGCCGATGCCCGCGCCATGGTGGCCGCCATGGACAAGGCCGGCCAGCCCCTCATGGTGCATGAGAATTTCCGCTTCCAGCGTCCGCTGCTCCGCGCCCGCGAGATCCTCGCCGCAGGCGAGATCGGCCGCCCCACCTGGGGCCGCTTTTCCTGGCGCACCAATTTCGATGTCTATGCCGGCCAGCCCTATCTCGCGGAAACGAAGCGCTTCATCCTGATGGATATCGGCGTCCACGTGCTCGATGTCGCCCGCGCTTTTTTCGGCGAGGCGGAGAGCGTCTTCTGCCGCACCCAGAGCATCAGGCCGGGGATCGCCGGCGAGGACATGGCCACCTGCCTCCTCGCCCATGCGAACGGCGCCACCAGCCTCAGCGACTTCACTTATGAAAGCCGCCAGTCGCCGGACCCGTTTCCGCAAACGCTCCTTCATCTCGAGGGAACCGAGGGGTCCATCATTATCGCTGACGGTTGCAAGCTGACCATCACCAGCCCCGCCGGAACCCGCGGCGAGACCGCCGCACCCGCACCGCTTTCCTGGGGCCAGGAACCCTGGCTGCTCGTCCAGGACAGCGTCGTCACCACGCAGCGCCACTGGCTCGACTGCTTCGCGCAAGGAGCGGAACCCGCCACCTCGGGCCACGACAATCTCAAAACCTTCGCGCTCGTCGAAGCCTGCTACGAATCCGCCGCCGCCAACACCGCCATCCGGCTTGCATAACCGCACCCTTCGTCAATCTGTACACGGATAAACAGAAGAACCCTCATCCGCCCGTTGGGCACATTCTCCCATCCTGCGGGCGGGAGAAAGCAAAAATTTTAAAGATTGTCGCCCTCTCCCGCGCAATGCGTGGGAGAGGGTGGCCGAAGGCCGGGTGAGGGCACTATCTCCGCGCGAGTGATGTTTCCCCCACATCGTCACCCCAGCGAACGCTGGGGTCCCGCTAACTCTCTGATGCAAAGCGGGATGCCAGCCGTCGCGGGCATGACGGTACGAAGGAGCACGCCCACAATTCTCCATGACCGGGAATCAACCCGGTCATCCATCGAGCTTTCAAATCCCTCAGCATACAGACGAATCCCATCACCCCACGTTCGTCACCCCAGACAAGCTGCGCGAAGCAGCGCGCCGATCCGGGGCCCAGCGAGGAATGCTGCAAAAATTTCATCTGTTGATTGATGAACAGAAACGCCAACATCCCCCTTCGGAACTTTGTTCCATCCTGCGGACGGGAGAAGGTGAAAATTTCAAAGATTGTCGCCCTCTCCTGCGCAAGGCGTGGGAGAGGGTGGCCAAAGGCCGGGTGAGGGCACTATCTCCGCACGAGAAATATCTCCACCTTCGTCACCTCGGATAAGCGATACGAAGCAGCGCGCCCATCCGGGACCCAGCACAAGACGAGTGCACGGCACACGATCATCACACATCGTCACCCCAGCGTAAGCTGGGGTCCCGCTAAATCATTGCATCAAAGCGGGATGCCAGCTTACGCTGGCAGGACGAAATTGGGAGAGCACCAATCACAACGATGCTCGGCCGTCATCAGCCGGAAAGAAAGCTCCGTATACAGATCAACCAGACTGTCCCACGATGTCAGAGTAGCACACTCGCTCACTCTACGTGCAGGAACCTAGATTCATCCAATCCAGCCTTGCCACTGTGGCACTTCAGCTGTCGTTGCACCTGTGTGTGTATAAATCATAGCTCTCTCAGTTGCGAATGGCCAATCGAACTCCACTCGCTTTTCTGCACTTCCATTTCTAAATATAAATCCGCGTGGCCGATGCACGCCCCACGCCGAAGGATTATCGGGGTTGCCCAAGAGAAGATGTAGATGAACTCCGGCTACTCCAAAAAACAATGCTAGAACTTCGCCAGTTGACGGTTTTGTCTTTGCCTCAATGAAGATTTCAGATGCCATTACAACTGGCTCGAACAACTCTGGTGCATACAACCCCCAGGCTGCCGGCCACTTCTGGCCGAGCAACAACTTTGCCCAATTACTCGGAACTAGCCCATTGTTAAACCCTTGCCCCGCTGATAGCCCACATATCACTTTCAGCAACAATCGCTCTACATGCCTGCCATCTACAACGGTCAGATCGGGTATAGTATTTGGCGCCTTGTCCACAGCCTCGAAAGCGCAAAAGAGCTTTGCTCCCTCCTCATCCAGGAAACTAAGATTGTTGTTGTGCGATTGACAAAGTACCTTAGACAAAAGTCGGTCGATGCCAAAAACTTGAATTGTGTCCTTTGGCTGCCAGGGAAGTCCACCAATCGCGATCGTTCCATCCTTCGCTAGAAAACTTAACATGGAACGAGAGACATAGTGTTCTCTGGAAATTCCTCCGCCACACTTTCCGTGACCATGAAGATAGCATCCCGACATTAGACCAATTCCATCATCTCACATCGTCACCCCGGACAAGCTGCGCGAATGCGCAGCGCCGATCCGGGGCCTAGCGAAAAATGCGTGCGCAGCACGCCGCTCCCCCCTACAGCACAAAATCCCCCGCCGTCAGCGTCACCAGCCCGCTCAGCTCGATCTGGAATTCCGCCCCGCTGTCCCCGTCGGTATCGCCATAGATGATGGTCCGGTCGTCGGCGGTCCCGGCGAGATCCTGCCGCGAATAGCGCAGTTCCCCGCCCGCGCCAGCCGTGATCGCCGCGACGCCACGCCACACAAAGGCATTGTTGCCGCCAAGCCCCAGGCTCGCATCGATGCCGGAGAGATCGATCTTGTCCGTGAGATGCACAAAATCGCTGATCTTGTCGCGGGCCGCGGCACTGTTGCCGGTATCGCCCAGCGCGTTGAAATCGAAACGGTCGGCACCGCCCCCGCCGCTCATCCGGTCGGCCCCGCCGGCTCCCACGAGCGTGTCCTTGCCGGCCAGCCCGCGCATCGTATCGCCGCCGCCGCGCCCCGAGAGAATATTGCCGAGACCGTTGCCCAGCAGCGTATCATTGCCCTGCCCGCCCGTCGCCCGCTCGATCGCCGTCCCCGGCCCGATCCACACCGTGCTCCGCGAAAAGACGCCGTCGGAAAATTCGATCGACTCGCTCACATTGCTGTAGCCGCCGGACGCAAGATCGATGCGGCAGGATTGCGTGCCGTTGAACACGATGGTGTCGATGCCGGAAGCATCGTCGATGGTCTGGAAATAGGTCGCGCCATCGTTGAACACATAGCTGGTGTTGCCGCTGTTGTGGGCGGCGTTGCGTCCATAGAGCGCCTGGATCGCCACCAGGTCGTAATACATCGGCGTCGTCGGATAGAACGAAGCGTAATTGTCGTTCGCCACAGACCAGGGTGAGGCCGTGTAGCTCATGATCGTGTAGAAATAATTGTCGAAATCGTCCGGAATGGCATTGGGAAATTCGAACGAGTGCTTGAGGCCGAGCGCATGGCCGATCTCGTGCAGGATGGTCACATAGTCGTAATCGCCCTTGGGGATGGCGCCGCGCCCCGGGTTCCACTGGCCCTCGCCAAACCAAACATCGCCGGCTTCCGGCGTGGAGAATGGCAGATAGGCAAAGGCGAAGTCGGTGCCAAAGCCGGTCAGCGCGAAGCGG
This sequence comes from Hyphomicrobiales bacterium, assembly GCA_031373255.1. Classification (GTDB taxonomy): domain Bacteria; phylum Pseudomonadota; class Alphaproteobacteria; order Rhizobiales; family Aestuariivirgaceae; genus JANMMJ01. The sequence goes on along the minus strand of JANMMJ010000085.1, from coordinate 5,353 downwards.
ATTTCGCCAACGGTCACGCTATTGTCCGCCACCTGGACAAAATCCACATTGGCCACGGAAGACCAGACGGCCAGCGCCTGCGTGATGGCGGTGCGCTCGGCAGAGGTGGTTTCGAACCACGCGGAATATTCGTCATAGGGCGAGTTGAAATACGCAAAGCCGGTTGGAAAACTGTAGGTGAGGGTGACGCCGGCGCCCAGGCCCCCGCTCCCCCATTTGTAGCCGTCGATGAGATAGCGCCCTTCGCCCGATGCGGAAACATTGACGAAGGTGACGGGAACGAAGTTGCTTGTCGGCGTTGCCATCAAGGGGTCCTCTGAGTGAAGTTGACCAAGGTGCAGGAATGCCGCCAGGCGATCAAGGACGGGATAGTGGCATATGCAAATGAATAGTGGCATATGCCATCGGTTTTTTGGCCCGGAATCGCCGGTTTGCGCCCGAAAATGACATGCAAGTGACGTCAAACTGCGTGTTTTTTGCACGAAAATGACGCGAAAATGCGTGTTTTAAGGGTGCAAAAACACGCCAATTGCACCAGCCAGCCACTGTTCCCGGGTAACATAAGGGTGTAGATAACCTCTGGTAAGAAACGGCTCGAGAGTGCCGGGGGCCCTTCGTAGCACGCCTTGAATTCAACCTTAGGGAGGATCTTATGGCTCACTACATCGTGCTGGCGAACTACACCGAACAAGGCATCAAGAACGTCAAGGACACCGTCAAGCGCGCCGACGCATTCAAGGAACTCGCGAAAAAACATGGGGTTACAGTGCATTCCCTGTACTGGACGCTGGGCCGGATCGACATGGTCACGCATCTCGAAGCCAAGTCCGATACCGATATGACGGCCCTTGGCCTTACCATCGGCATGCTCGGCAATATCCGAACGGAAACCCTGCCGGCTTTTGATGCCGCCGCCATGGCTGGTATCCTGGGCAAGGTCGGATAATCGTCAGTTTTGTGACGGAGAACACATTAACGATGCGCTGAGCGCCTCATGATGCTCCTCATTCCGGAACGCATAACCCCCGGAAAACATGGAGAAAATCATGATGCGCTCAGTCTACTACCCGATGATCTGCATGGCCGTGTCCGCGATCGTCCTCATCCAGCTCCTCGGTGCCATCGGCTCCGTCATGCAGCGCGCCGGTTCAATCCCGGCCGTCCTCTCCCAGACCATGAAGTGAGGGTTTTAAGCCCGTATCAACCATGTTCTGCCAGGCTTGGCCTTTCCGGCGGAGTTCATGTCGAACATGCGTTATCTCGCGTTACTCGTTGTTTTTGCTTGCTTAAATGTCAGCCCATCAGCGGCGGAAGGACTTCGCAAGGGACTGTTTCAAAGCCTCGAGGTGCCCTCCAATCCGGCCCGCGAGGTCGGCCAGTGGCGCCGGTTCTTCAACAAATACCGCAACGAACAGGCGGTTTATGCCATGTGCGGCAGCGAGGGCAGCCTGTGCTCGCCTGCGCTCCACCACTGGCGCCGGCTCGTCTCGTCGCTCAAGGGCCGCCCAGCCCGCCAGTCTCTTGACAAAATCAACAGCACAATCAACGCGTTAGTCGAATACCGCGCCGACGGCTGGCAACCCGGCCGCAAGGATCAATGGGCCAGTCCGCTTGAATCGATCGCCAATGGCGGCGATTGCGAGGATATCGCCATTCTCAAATACATCAGCTTGATGGAACTGGGTTTTTCCGAGCGAAATCTGCGGCTTGTCATCGTCAGGGACATGGCCACCGGCCGCGCCCACGCGCTGCTGGCCGTCAATCTCAAGGGCCGCAATTACATCCTCGACAATCTCAGCAACGAGGTCCGCCCCGAGCGCAACGTCAAAACCTACCTACCCCTTTATTCCATAAGCGGAAAAAGCCGCTGGCTGCACCTCGCCTACCGCAGGGTGGCGAACGCCGGCTAGGCCCGCGACCGCATGGTCCAAAGATGCGAGACCAGCGCCAGGACACTCGCCCCCGCCATGAACCAGAACACTGCAAAGGCCCAGTTGTTCTGCAATGAACCGACAAGTTGTGAGGCAATCGCCCCGCAGGCCATTTGCGTAAAGCCCGACCAGCCCGCCGCCGTACCCGTCATGCGCGGATCGACGCTGATCGCCCCCGCCGTTCCGTTAGGTATGGTCAGCCCGTTGCCCAGCGCCGCAACGCCCATGGGCACGAACAGCGTCAAAGGCGAAAGCAGGCCGCTCACCGCCGCGGCAAGGCATAGCATGCCGCCGGCCAGCGTCAGGGAATTGCCCAGCAGCATCAGCCTGTCGATGCCGAAGCGCTGCGTGTAGCGCCCCGAAATGAAATTGCCGAACATGTAACCCATTGAAACTGCTATGAACCAGAAGCCGTATTCGACCGGCGTCCGGTGCAGCACGTCGACCATCACGTGCGGCGCACCGCCCAGGAACGCGAAGAACACGCTCGATGAAAAGGCTAGCGTCATGGCGTATCCGCGAAACCGCGGAATGGCGAAAAGATGCGCCGCGCCAGTAAGCAGGCCATAGCCGCTTGCCGATATGCTTCTCTGCACATGTGTCTCGGGAAGATATTTTATGCTTGCCGCCAGGACAATCGCGCCCAGGATGCAAAGCAGCCAGAAACTGGCCCGCCATCCTGCATAGAGGTCAAGCACCCCCCCAAGCACCGGAGCCACCATCGGCGCCAGCACGAAAGCCATTGTTATATAAGCAATTACGCTTGCCGATTTTTCCTTGCTGTAGACATCGCGGACCATCGCCCGCGCCAGCACGATCCCTGCAGCGCCGCCAACCGCTTGCAACAGGCGCGAAAAGATCAGAAGTTCGATGGTCGGCGAGATGGCGGCCATCAGGCTCGCCACGACAAACAGGCTCATGCCGCCAATCAGCATGGGCCGCCGCCCGAACCGGTCCGACAAGGGGCCATAGATCAGCTGGCAAACTGCCATCCCGGCGAGATAAAGCGTGAGTGTCAGCTGCGCCACGCCATAGCTGATGCCGAAATTCTGCTGCAAGCCGGGCATCGATGGCATGAAAATGTTGAGAGCCAGCGGCCCGATCGCGCTGATCGCCACGAGAATGGCAAAGGACGGCGTTCGCGCGGCCTGCGCGGCCGGTGCATCGGTAACAGTCATTGTGTCTTATAGCCGCCGGACGTGCCTTCTGATAGCCAGCCGCGCGAAATGCTGGCATGTGAGCCCCTTATGGCAAGTATCCGCACTGCAACGCCGTTCTATCCAGGATGAATTACCGCCACGCCTATCATGCCGGCAATCATGCCGATGTCCTCAAGCACATTGTCGTCGCGCGCATCGTCGAGCACCTCAAAAAGACGGAAAAACCCTTCCGCTGTGTCGATCTTCACGCAGGTATCGGCATCTACGAGTTGCATGGCGTAGAGGCACAAAAGACCCTCGAATGGCGAGAAGGTGTCGGCCGCCTCTATGATTCCGCAGGAAATCCCGTCCCTCTTTCACCGGAAGCCGAGTTGCTCCTTGCGCCTTGGCGGCAGGCGATAGCGGCCTTGAACATGGATGGCATCGCGAGCTACCCAGGCTCGCCGGAAATTGTCCGCCAGCTCATGCGCAGGGAGGACAGGCTCAACCTTAACGAGCTTCACCCAATCGATGCGGAAACATTGCGCGAGCGCTACGGCCGGGATCGGCAGGTCAGCATCACGCAACTCGATGCCGCCATTGCCATCAAGTCTCAGTTGCCGCCGCCTGAGCGCCGCGGCCTGGTCCTTGTCGACCCTCCCTATGAAGTCACCGACGAGATCGAGCGCATAATCGTCATGCTGTCCGGCGGCTTGAAACGTTTTGCCAACGGCATTTATTGCATCTGGTATCCGGTAACCGGTGATGGTCTCGATGCCCGCATCACCGACGCATTGCGCACAATGAGCGTGCCGGAAGGGCTGAGGATAGAACTGCGAGTCCGCAGAGCCAGAATGGATGGCGGCTTGTCAGGCTCTGGAATGATCGTACTGAACCCGCCATGGCATCTCGATACGGAGCTGGCGATACTGCTTCCCGAGTTATGCGAACGGCTTGGCCAGGATGAGTTTGCCTCTGCACATGTATCGACTCTCGCCGCCGGCTAAATCGATATCTCGCACGCGATCTGGACCGCCTCACTCTCGTCCCAACTTGGTGAGAATTGGTGTGGGCATGTGCCGGTCAGGGAAGACGCTTTGCCATGGTCAGTTCACGGTGTGTTGTGTTGGCTTTTTTGATTCTGGCCGGCTGTGCCGCGGAAGGCGAGAAATACGACCCGGTTCGGGCAGAGGCTCCCGGAAAATCAGGCGTGATTTATGTCTACCGGCCGAAAGGATCAATGTGGGGGAGAGGCGAATCTCCTCATATCCACATCAACAACAAAAGTTTCGGCCAGTTGAAAGCCGGCGGCTACATTCGCGCAGTCCTGCCGGAGGGCGAGTACGACGTTACCGTCCTGCAAACTCTCTTCATGATCATTCCTACAATCCCCAAGTCGGTAACAGTTGCGGTGGTTCCCGGAAGCCGGTCCTATGTCAGGGTTGACCAGATGATCACCAGCATTGGCAAGCAGGGGATGGTTTCTGCAACTGAGGAGACCGTTATTGAGGAAGTCACCGGCGCCGTCGGACAGGCCGAGCTGCGCCAGACCAGAGCCAATTAAGCTAAAGAATTATCCGCTTGCACTGAAACGCGAAACCCCACATATCAGCCCTCGCCGGTACGCTCCGCGGTGGAACGTGCATCGGATTTGCGATTGAGCGGATACTAACCCTTCAGGTACATTTCCCTTTTCCCAATTCTGAGCGACCGGGACGAGGCGCTGGCGTCCCATGAACTGGCTTCCACCCGCGCCGCACAGGAATGGACGACCCGATGCGCCAGACAGGCACCATCAAATTCTTCAACGCCGATCGCGGTTTTGGCTTCATCACGCCGGATGGCGGCGGCAAGGATGTCTTCGTGCACATCACGGCGCTCGAGCGTTCAGGCATCCAGCAGGTTCGCGAAGGTCAGAAACTGTCTTTCGAGCTTGAGAATGATCGCCGCGGCCGTGGCCAGCAGGCCGTGAATATCGAGGCGGCCTGATCCTTCACCAGATCTGATCTGCAAGCGTGTGCCGTCCAATTCAGTTGGGCGGCTTTTGTTTATGACTCAGGTCAGAAAGGGATTGGTGCGGCGCTCTTCCCCCACCGTGCCTGGCCCGCCATGACCCGGCAGGAATGTCACGTCATCGCCCAGCGGAAATATTTTTGTGCGAATCGAATTGAGCAGCTGTTCATGGTCACCGCGCGGGAAGTCCGTGCGGCCGATCGAACCCTGAAAAAGTACATCGCCCATCAGGCAGAACTTATGCTCAGCGTCGTGAAACACGACTGATCC
>JANMMJ010000035.1:0-2044 GCA_031373255.1 Hyphomicrobiales bacterium | reverse complement strand
CAAAGTAGATTTTCTGGCGACACATAACCGCAAACACTCTTCCAGTAAAGCCGGTTCGGTGATAGAAAAGATTGCGGTACTCCGGCTTAAGCGTCATCAGCCGGACAAACAAGACCACGCGCTGAATTGAGCTGTCGGGCTTTCTCCACGACAAAATTGTCCCCCCAACGATCGAGATCCATTTCAATTACAGATCTGCTGGAGCCAAGAATCATGAGCATGATGTGCGGCACCAGGCGAATGCCACTGAACAACAGCACCAATCCGAGAATAAGGCTCTTCGTGTCAATAACTCTTCTGGTCGATTGCCGCAGGAATCACGTCGATTCCGCATTGCCCTTTGACTTTGACGCTGCATCGCGCTTGAGAAGCTTCTTCAGCATTGCTTTTCCCCGCACGATTCCCCGGTGAATCCAGTAGTCTCCGGCAGAACGAAACACGATGATGCGATCGTTGAAGCGCGTCCGGTTTGCGAACCGGTACTTGAAAGGCTCGGATCCGACGGTAAAGTCGAACTCCTCGAGCCCTTTCGCGATTGCATCGTCGAGGAGAAACTTGATCAGGACCTCCCCTGGCGATCGGGCGGCAAAGCGCATATCGAAAGTGGGTTTGTACCAGATGAAACGGCCCTGGTACTCGAACCCAAAATGACAGGCCAATGGCGCGCCGTCGAACAGAACCACGTCGAACCTGAGCCAGCCATATCGGAAGGTCTCGGCTACGAGTGCCCTGTAGAAGGCCTGTTGGGCAGGATCGAGAAACTGGCTGGGTGAGCCCTTTTGGGCACGCCGCGCCTTGTGCTGCTCGAAGAAAACCTCCAGGTAGCCGAGAATTTCAACCTCGCTGGTACAAGCGTTAAAGCGCAGCTCCCCCGACTTCTCGAAATATCGAGTGTGCCTCTTCAGGCTGGATTTATTGGCCGCCTTGCGGTCGGCCTTGTCATCCCCCAGCATCCGCACCGGGGCGTCCGCCTCAAATTCAACCGTGATTCTTGCGTCGCGTCCTGCAAAGTATTCGAGGACTCCAGCCTTGTTCGGAGAATGACTCGGAAAGTGGGACAGGTCGATGCGATGGAATTCTTTTGCGCCAGAGTTCATCGCTTCCAGCAGCGCGTACAGCACACCCGGTTCGGCGGGATCCGTTATGAAATCGCAGTAATCGGACGCACCCTGGAGGCTGCCGATGAACCGTACATGGCTGCGCATCGGGCTCAGCGGGCCCTTTTCCCGGGTAATCATCATTGGCGCAATGCCAATCAGCTCAGCGCCCACATAGCCCAGGATCACGAATAGCTCATGGGAGCCGCCAAACGTTTTCCACCAGCACGCATGCCATGGAAAGGTCTGGAACACGCTGTGATTGCGGGAACGATTCAGCAATTTCGTCCATGCTGCTTCCAGATCGGGAACGTCTTCCCAGCGCTGCAGCCGGATTGTGCGAACCCTGGTTATGGGAATCCGGGCTATGGGAATCCTGGTTGTTGGAATCCCGGCTGTGGAAATCCGGCTTGTGGGAGTCCGGTTTGTAGGAATCCGAGTCGTGTCATAGTCCAATGGCGGCCTTCCCTTTTTCCTGCCTTTCCGTATCGGCAATGCGCTCCGATTGCCTTAAGGACCGCAACCCGGGATCCGCGCGATCCGCCGGAAGTATTGGCAGCGTACCGATCCAGGTTTTCGGCACCGGGAGGGCCAAGTGGTCCGAACGGACCACACCGGACGGAGGATCCGGCGGGTGTGGCGACTAGGTTCAGTCATTAGATTGGGCGCTACAACGGACGAATTGAATTGTGAGCCTCCAATGATGCCAGCCATTGCCCCCAACCACGGGCTGAAGAACACCACGACCCGCTCCACCACGCGGCCGGCCCCGGCGAGGTTGCGCTCATGAGCACGCCGCTGATGCAGCAAGGGGTGACCGCGCAAGCCGAGGCGCATCCCGAGGCCACGGCAATCGTATTCAAAGGCACCCGCCTGAGCTACGGTACGCTGGAGGCTACGGCGAACAGGCTCGGCCACCTGTTGCGGGACGCAGGGTGCCAGCGCGG
>JANMMJ010000010.1:0-5530 GCA_031373255.1 Hyphomicrobiales bacterium | reverse complement strand
GACCGGCCTGATCTGCACCGCGGGCCACGAGGATTCAATCGAGATCCGCAATGGCCACAAGGAAGATGGCTATCGCTACGATCCCGAATATCCCGCCGCCACCATGCTGGTGCCGCGCTATCTGCGAAAAGGTGTCCGCGAACGCCTGATCTCCGATGGATCGATCCGCACACCCATGCACGACAACGATGTGCATGCCGCCTGTGAGCTGTTCAAAAAGGAGGGTGTCGAGACGGTCGCCATTTCCTTCGTCTGGTCGGTGATCAATACGAAGCACGAATTGCGCGCCGCCGAGATCGTCCGCAAGGTCATGCCGAAAGCCATCCTGACCGTTGGATGCGAGCTTTACCCGCAGGTGCGCGAATATACCCGGACCTCGACTGCCGTGGTGAACGCCTATCTGGCCCCGGTGATCCGTAAATATGTGGCAGCCATCGATGCCTATTTCCGCTCGCTGGGTGCGAAGAACCCGGTGCGCTATTTCCAGTCCAACGGCGGCCTTGCCATTGGCCAGGCGATGACCGACCGCTCGGTCTATGCCATCAACTCCGGTCCCGCTTCGGCGCCCCAGGCTGGCCTGTTTGTCTCGGCCCCCTTCAAGAAGAAGAATGTCATCACCGTGGACATGGGCGGTACCTCCTTCGACATCACGCTGACCAAGGATGGCCAGACCAACCTCAACAAGAACATCGATTTCCTCCGCTATCGGATTGGCGTGCCGATGATCCAGGTGGAGACGCTTGGCGCCGGTGGCGGCTCCATCGGCTGGATCGACTCGCTCGGCATCATCCAGGTCGGTCCGCAGTCGGCGGGATCGGAACCCGGGCCCGCCTGCTACGGCCAGGGCGGCACGCAACCGGCGACATCCGACGCCAACCTCGTGCTGGGCTATCTCAATCCGGATGGCCTGCTCGGCGGCCGCTTGCCGCTCGATCTCGACAAGGCGCGGAAGGCAGTGAAGACCATCGCCGATCCGATGGGCATGTCCATCGAGCGCGCCGCTTATGGCATGTTCACCATCGTCAATAACAACATGGTCAACGGCATTCGCCGCGTCTCGGTGGAGCGTGGCTACGATCCACGCGACTTCGTTCTGGTTGGCGCAGGTGGCGCGACCGCGGCGCATATCACGGCACTCGCCCGCGAGATGGGGATCGATACCATCATCCTGCCCAAGCTGGCGTCCGGCCTTTGCGCCTTCGGCCAGATCATCTCCGACGTCAAATACAACTACATGGCAACCTCACCATCGCGCCTCGACAACGCCGAAGCGTGCAAGCGCATTGATCGGCTCTACAAAAAGATCGAGGTCCAGGGAATCAGGCACCTCGAGGCGGATGGTTTCAAGAAGGGCCAGATCGAGGTGAAGCGCAGCCTCGACATGCGCTATGTCGGCCAGGTGCATGAATGCACCGTCGACATCGGCACCTTCGAGGTCAACACGAAGTCGATCGGGAAGGTGAAGGAGGCATTCCACCAGCGCCACGAGGAACTCTACACCTATTCCGAGCGCCACAACGCGGTGGAAGTGGTCAACATTGAATCGACCATCTACGGCCGCATCGACAAGCCGAATCCGCCGCGGATCGGCAAGGGCGCAACCCCGGCCAAGGCCTTGAAGGGTTATCGCAAGGCCATCTTCGCTGCCTCGGGAAAAACCACGAAAACCCCAATCTACGATGGCGAAAAGCTTGGTGCGGGCGCGAGGCTGGCGGGTCCTTGCATCATTGAGGAAGTGACGACGACCATCGTCATCGAGCCGGGCTGGGTGGCGGCCCTCGATGCCAGCGGCAGCTATGTGATCAAGCGAAAGCGCTGAACCGCCAACTCTTGCGTGCACTGGGAAGAAGGGTCTAACTCCGTGCCATGACCCATGACGACATTCGCGCCTCGGTTCGCAAGCTTTGCGAGGGTTTTTCCGGCGAATATTGGCGGGATCTGGACCGCGACAGGACATATCCCACGGACTTTGTCCGTACCCTGACGGAATCGGGCTTCCTTGCCGCCTTGATTCCCGAAGCATATGGCGGCTCCGGCCTGCCGCTTTCGGCTGCCGCTGCCATCCTTGAGGAAATACAGGCTTCCGGCTGCAGCGGCGCAAGCTGCCATGCCCAGATGTATGTGATGGGAACGCTGCTGCGCCATGGCTCGGAGACACAGAAACAGAAATACCTGCCGGAGATCGCCAGAGGGGAGTTGCGCCTCCAGGCCTTTGCCGTGACCGAGCCTGCGAGTGGCACTGACACGGCGTCGATCAAGACCTTTGCGCGGCGCGATGGCAACACCTACGTGATCAATGGACAGAAGGTCTGGACCAGCCGCGCCGAACACTCGGACCTGATGTTCCTGCTCGCCCGCACCACGCCCGGGGACCAGGTGGCAAGGCGCACCGATGGCATGAGCGTGTTCATTGTCGATATGCGCGATGCGAAGGGAAATGGCCTCACCATCCAGCCTATCCGCACCATGATGAACCATGCCACGACGGCGCTGTTTTTCGATGATATGCGCGTGCCTGCCGAAAACCTGATCGGCGAGGAGGGCAAGGGTTTTCGTTACATTCTCTCCGGCATGAATGCCGAGCGCATCCTGATTGCCGCCGAGTGTGTCGGCGATGCGCGCTGGTTCATCGACAAGGCAAGTGCTTATGCAAGGGAGCGCGAAGTCTTTGGCCGTGCCATCGGGCAGAACCAGGGCGTGCAGTTTCCCATCGCCAGGGCCTATGCCAACATGCGCGCATCTGACCTGATGGTGAGGGAGGCACTGCGAAAATTCGAGGCTAACGAGGACTGCGGTGCCGAGGCGAACATGGCGAAGATGCTTGCCGCCGATGCGTCTTTCGAGGCCGCCAATGTGGCGATCCAGACCCATGGCGGCTACGGTTTTGCCGAAGACTATGACATCGAACGCAAATTCCGCGAAACGAGGCTTTACCAGGTGGCGCCAATTTCAACCAATCTGATCCTCTCCTATCTGGCCGAACATGTGCTCGGCTTGCCGAGATCCTATTGAAGTGGGAGCATGGCAATGACCTATGAGGACTGGATCGGCCGGACTGTCGTGCGCGAGGATGTAGCTACGCCGCGCATTGCCGCCCAGTACTACGCAACCCTCTTTCCCCATCTCTTCGTGCCGCGCGACAAGGGTCACGGCTGTCCTGGCGTGCACTGGTGCCTGGCGCTTTCTGCGACGCCAATCGCGGACCTCGGCCCCGATGGCACCGAGGCGAAAGGCGAGTTCCTTCCGCCTGTTTCTCTGCCGCGCCGCATGTGGGCCGGCGGCCAGATCGAAACGCTGCATCCCATCGCAATCGGATCGCACATCCGCCGCACCTCGCGCATTGCCGATGTGAAGACGCGCGAAGGCAAGGCCGGCAAGCTCTGCTTTGTTTCCGTGTCCCACGACATCGAGAGCAATGGCACCCTGGCGGTGAGAGAGCGCCATGACATCGTTTTCCGCGATGCAAACAAGGGAGGTACTGTAGAGGTTCAGCGCCAGCCGCCGCCGCAGGGCGACATCGTCTGGCAGGTCGAGGGTTCGCCCGTTCTACTCTTCCGGTTTTCCGCCTTGACCTTCAATGGCCACCGCATTCACTACGATCTTGACCATGCGCGAAATATCGAAGGCTACGCTGGATTGCTCGTGCATGGGCCGCTACAGGCCGCACTGCTGCTCAATCAGCTATCGGTATTGAAAGGCGCGGTACCGAGGCATTTTTCGTACCGCTGTGTCGCCCCGCTTTTGGCGGGAACCATCTTTCACGTCGCCAGCAGCAATGCACCCGCAGGCGGGGCGTCCGGTGTCATCGCCGATGCCGACGGCATCGTAACGATTGAGGCGAGCGCCCATGAATGATAGCCATGGGTCATGGACAGCGAAGCAGTCAGCGCATTTCCAGCACCTGCACGAGGCCAAAGGCGGACCCTGCGCGTGCTCGGCACCGCCATAACGCTGCTTGATCTGGTCGGAAAGCAGGCCAAGGCCGATCTTGGCTTCGATATCGAATTTGAGGTGCTGGATTTCATATCTTGCCAGCGCAAAGCGGCTCTCGAGCCGCACAATTATGACATCTACGATCAGTGTTTTCATAATCTCGACATTGTGTGGTTCTGGGGTTCGTTGCAGCCCATCGACACGCAACGGATCGCCAATTGGGAGCAGGTCAGCGATCTCACCAAGCGCGGCGGCATCAGCCGTTACGCCTGGCATGGTCACGGCGATGCACCGGTCAAGAAACTCTATGTCCAGCCGGGACATTCACTCGGACCCAGTCCGTCGCGCCACATCAGCATGCTGCCCACCGTGCACAATCTCGACTCGTTTGGTTATGACGCGCGCGTGTTCGGCGATACTGAACGGCATCGGGAAAGCTGGGCATGGCTGCTTGATCCCCGCGCCAAGGGCAGGGTGGCATTGGTCGACGAGCCGGCAATCGGCATCTTCGACGCTGCACTTGCCGCGGAGGCCAGTGGTGCCCTGACATTTGCCGATATCGGCAACCTGACGGTCGGCGAGATCGATGCCCTGATGAATCTGCTCGAAGCAAAGCGCGAGCAGGGGTTCTTCCAGTCCATGTGGCGGACCGCCAGCGAAGCCAGTCAGCTTGTCCGGCAGAACCGGGTGGCAGTGCAGAGCATGTGGTCACCGGCCTATAGCGGCCTCGGCGATGTGGCGCCGAGATTTCTCGAGGCGGTTCCCATTGAGGGTTATCGCGCCTGGCATGGCGGAATGAGTCTCCGCCACGGCCTCGACGGCGCCGTGCTCGACATGGCCTATGAATACATGAATTGGTGGCTCTCCGGTTGGCCGGGGGCGGTGATGGCGCGCCAGGGATATTACATGTCGGTGACCGAGCCGGTCAGGAAGGCACTCAGCGCCGATGAATGGGACTACTGGTATGAGGGCGAGGAGGCGCGTGCCGACTTGCCGGGTCCCGACGGCAATCCGGTCGTCAGTGTTGGCGCCCGGCGTTCCGGCGGCGCCTATTGGGAGCGGGCAAACCGCATAGCCGTTTGGAACACGGTGATGGACGAGCACAATTACGCGGCGCGGGCCTGGAGCCGCTTTGCTGCGCGCGTTCGGGCGGACGGGCCATGAGTCCTGCGAACCTTCCGGCGATGCAGAAGCGCTATGAACTGATCACTCGCGTATTGCGTCTCAACATTCTTTCGGGGCGGCTGCCGCAGGGCATCGTGCTGCTGGAAGGTCCCATTGCCAGCCTGATGCAGTCGAGCCGCGCTCCAGTGCAGATGGCGCTGAAAATTCTCGAAGAGGAGAATCTGGTCCAGCGTTTTCCCGGCCGGGGCTTTGTCGTCGCAAGGCGTGGCGAAGCGGTGGAACCGTTGCGCGAGGATATTTCCAAGCTCGATCTGGAGATCTCGGGCGAAATTGATGAAGCCCTGCAAAGCCGTGGCATGTGGGAGAAGGTCTATGACCAGGTGGAAGAGGCGGTTGCTTCAAGTCTGATCTTCGGCGAGTTCCGCATCGTCGAAACCGAACTCGGCGCACATCTTGGCGTAAGCCGCACGGT
>JANMMJ010000290.1:0-15176 GCA_031373255.1 Hyphomicrobiales bacterium | reverse complement strand
GAGTGCATGCTCGCGGTCCCGAACGTCCGACGGGGCATTGCTGCCCACGCCCCAGCTTGCCAGATCGTATCCATGCCTCGCGATCAGCGCGGTTCCCACTATCAGGCGGAAGATGGAACCGCGATGGTTTCCTCCACCGGTGTTCTCCTCGCCACGATCCTGTGAAAGACGGTTCCATAGTTTTGTCTTCGATGTGTTGCTCAGCGCGTGTGTCCCCACCCGAACCACGCGTGGGCCAACGCCGGTATCCGATCTATGCTCGCCGTCTTCAAAGAAGAAATAGATCCCGCGATCGGGCCAATTGAGACGGCCAGAGCATTCCGACAGGATACGCGAGCTGGACTTGTTTCCAAGCGCGCCCAGCAATGCGTAGAAGTTACGGAGGTCCGTTGCGCGCCGGCCGGTCAAGTGATCGCAGCTCCCAATCATTGACCCGTTATGCGCGAAGCGAGCGCGAGACGTCAATGGAGCGGCGGCGCGATGGATGGGGGCTAACTGGACAACTCTCCATGGCCGCCCACCGATGAGGCGGCCATCCATCATTCACAACAGGCATTTGCGGCGTGTTTGGGGAGCGCGTGAAGCTAGGGACCTCACCCACCATCGCCTGCGGCGATGGTCCCCCCTCTCCGGTGGAGAGGGGACAATTGCGGCCGTGGCGCGCGGATAAAGCTAGACGGTGAGGTGGCGGCGGACGGTTGGGTTGTCTAGGTCGGCGGCGGGGCCCTGGTGGACGATTTCGCCGCGGTCCATGATGTAGACCTTGTCGGCGATGCCGCGGCAGAAATCAAGATACTGCTCGACCAGCAGAATGGCCATACCGAGCTTGTCGCTGAGAAACTGGATGGCGTGGCCGATGTCCTTGATGATCGAAGGCTGGATACCTTCGGTGGGCTCATCGAGGACGAGCAGTTTTGGCTGGGTGACGAGGGCACGGGCGATGGCAAGCTGCTGCTGCTGGCCACCGGACAAATCGCCGCCGCGCCTTGCCAGCATGGTCTTCAGCACCGGGAACAGACGGTAGACTTCCGGATCGATGCGGCGATCGATGCGCTTCAGGGCGGACAGGCCGGTCTTCAGATTTTCCTCGACGGTGAGCAGCGGAAAGATTTCGCGGCCCTGCGGCACATAGCCAAGCCCTGCCTTGACGCGGGCATGGGCGGCGAGACCGTCAATCGATGCACCGTCTATCGAGATGGCGCCGGAACTGACCGGCTGCAGGCCCATGACGGCGCGCAGCAGGCTCGACTTGCCGGTGCCATTGCGGCCGAGCACGCAGGTGAGGGAGCCCGGCTTCACATCGAGCGATACACCGCGGAGCGCCTGGGCGGCACCGTAGTGAAGATCGAGATCGGCGATGGAGAGCGCAATCATGGGCGAGGGCTCCGGTCAGCGTCCAAGATAGACCTCCACGACGCGGGGGTCGGCGCTGACATGGTCAAGCGAGCCTTCGGCAAGCACGGAACCTTCATGCAGGACAGTCACCTTAACCCCCAGTTCGCGGACAAAAGACATATCGTGTTCGACGACGACGACGGCCTGCTCTTTGGCAATGCGCTTGAGCAGTGCTGCGGTGGCGGCGGTTTCATCGTCGGTCATGCCGGCAACCGGTTCATCGACGAGCAGCAGCTTGGGCTCCTGGGCGAGCAGCATGCCGATTTCGAGCCATTGCTTCTGGCCGTGGCTCAGATGGGCGGCGATGCGGGCGGCATGGGACGTGAGGCCGACGGTTTCGAGAATTTCCTCGATGCGGGATTTCTGCGTGGCACTCAGGCGGTGAACAAGCCCTGCAAGTACGCTCCGCGTGCCGGCGAGTGACAATTCGATATTGTCCCAGACGGTGTGGCTTTCAAAAACCGAGGGGCGCTGGAACTTGCGGCCGATGCCGAGGCGGGCAATCGAGGCTTCATCGAGACCGAGGAGATTGACATCGCCGGCAAAGACGGCCTCGCCCTCATCAGGCCTGGTCTTGCCGGTGATGACATCCATCATGGTGGTCTTGCCCGCACCATTGGGACCGATGATGGCGCGCATCTCGCGCTCGGCAATGATCAGCGACAGGCTGTTGAGCGCCTTGAAGCCATCGAAGCTGACGGTGATGCCATCAAGATAAAGCAGGCGCTGCGGCGTATTGGTCATGTGGCTGCCTTGGGCTCAAGGGCGGCGGACACGACAGCCGGAGCTACAGGCTTTCGCTCCCACCATTGCATCGCCGTTCCCACAATTCCCCTAGGCAGAAACAGGGTGACGGCGACGAATAAAGCTCCAAGCACGAGGAGCCACATGTCCGGGAATGCGGCGGTGAAATAGCTCTTGCCGGCATTGACAAGAACCGCGCCGAGAATAGGTCCGACCAGAGTGCCGCGGCCGCCAACGGCCGTCCATATGACGATCTCGATGGAGTTGGCGGGGGCGAATTCGCCGGGATTGATGATGCCGACCTGGGGCACGTAAAGGGCGCCGGCTATGCCCGCCATGACGGCTGACAGCGTGAAGGCGAAGAGCTTCACATGCTCGACACGGTATCCAATGAAGCGGGTGCGGCTCTCGGCATCGCGGACGGCAATCATGACCTTGCCGAGGCGCGAGGCGACGACGGCGCGCAGCATGAGCAGGAAGGCCGAGAGCGTGAGGGCGGTGAGAGCAAAGAGGATCAGCCGGGTTTCGCGCGCCTGGATGCTGAAGCCCAAGATATCCTTGAAGTCGGTGAGGCCATTGTTGCCGCCAAAGCCCATGTCATTGCGGAAGAAGGCAAGGAGCAGCGCATAGGTGAGCGCCTGGGTGATGATCGAGAGATAGACGCCGGTGACGCGCGAGCGGAAGGCGAACCAGCCGAAGATGAAGGCGAGGAGGCCGGGCACCAGCATGACCATCAATGCCGCGAACCAGAACTGGTCAAAGCCGTACCAATACCAGGGGAGTTCCTTCCAATTGAGGAAGACCATGAAATCGGGGAGTTCGGGATTGGCATAAACACCGCGCGAACCGATCTGGCGCATCAGGTACATGCCCATGGCATAGCCGCCGAGCGCGAAGAAGGCGCCATGGCCCAGCGAAAGGATGCCGCAATAGCCCCAGGCGAGATCAAGCGCGAGGGCGAGGATGGCGTAGCAGAGATATTTGCCCATGAGGGGGACGAAATAATCCGGCACGCGGAGCGCTGAACCCTCGGGCATCACATAGTTGAGCGTGGGCACCAGGACGGCCAGTGCCGCGATGGCGAATGCGGCGACGAGGATGAGGCGCGTCATGCTTCGACGAACCTTCCCTTGAGCGCGAAGAGGCCCCGCGGACGCTTCTGGATGAACAGGATGATGAAGACGAGCACCAGGATCTTGCCGAGCACAGCACCGGCAAAGGGCTCCAGCAGCTTGTTGATGATGCCGAGCGACATGGCGGCGACGAGGGTTCCCCACAGGCTGCCGACGCCGCCAAAGACGACGACCATGAAGCTGTCGATAGAATAGCTCTGGCCGAGATCGGGCGAGACGTTGTCGATCTGCGAAAGGCCGACTCCGGCGATCCCGGCAATGCCGGAGCCCACGGCAAAGGTGAGAGCGCCGATCCAGGGCGTCCTGATGCCGACGGCGGAGGCCATGCGCCGGTTCTGGGTGACGGCGCGGACCTGGAGGCCGAACCAGGTGCGCGTCAACAGCAGGTGCAATGCGGCAAACACGGCGAGCGAGAAGACGATGAGCCACAGGCGATTGTAGGTGATGGACAGCTGCCCCAATTCAAAGGCGCCGGACGCCCATGAGGGATTGCCGACCTCGCGGTTGGAAGGACCGAAGATCATGCGCACACTCTGCTGCAGGATGAGCGACACGCCCCAGGTCGCAAGCAGGGTTTCAAGCGGGCGGCCATAGAGGGGACGAATGACGATGCGCTCGATCACCAGGCCGGCACAGGCGGCAACGAGAAAAGCCAGCGGCAGGGCAATGACGAGCGACATATCGAAGAGGCCCGGGGCGCTTTCACGGATCACATCCTGCACGACGAAAGTGGTGTAGGCGCCAAGCATGACCATTTCGCCATGGGCCATGTTGATGACGCCCATGACGCCGAAGGTGATGGCAAGGCCGATGGCGGCAAGCAGCAGCACGGAGCCAAGCGAGATGCCGTACCAGACGTTCTGGCCGGCATTCCAGAAGGCGAGACTTCGGTCGATGCCGGCGATTGCGGCCTTTGCCGCGGCGGCGACATTGCCTTCGCCCTCGGCGGAAGCGGCAAGGGTTTGCACCGTGTCGCGGCCACCGAGATTGGCGAGATAGCTGATGGCGGCGAGCTTCTGTTCCTCGTCGCGGTCCGAGGCGAGAACGGCGGCGGCGCGGGCAGCCTCCATGGCGCTCCGCACTTCGCCATCGATTTCCTTGGCGAGGGCTTCCTCCAGGGCTGGAAGCGAACCGGCATCGCGGGTCTTGAAAATGCCTTTGGCGGCGCTGAGGCGCTGGTTGCGGTCGGCACTGGTCATGGCCGAACCGCCGGCTGCGGCCTTGATGGCACGGCGAAGCGCATTGTTGATCTTGATCTTTTCGACATCGGCCAGGGCCGCTTCACCGGCAGCTTCGCCAGACACGGGATCGGTGAGCTTGAAGACAGCGCCTGCTTTCTCGGCGATGAAGACGGCCTTGTCGGACTTGCGGATATAGAGCTTGCCTTCGCCAAGTGCGCCCAGAACCTGGCCGGGGACCGGCCCCTGCTCCGCAGCCAATGCCTTGACGGCGGCTTGAAGATTGTCCAACCCGGCGGCACCCAGGGCGTTTACGGTTTCACGCAGGTCTGCCGCCATGGCCGACACGGTGGTGAAGAGCAGAAGGGCAATCAAGGCTATAACGCGACGCATCAGGCAGCCTGTGCTTTAAAAAGTGCCCCGGCCCCTCATGGCCGGAGCACTCCCCTTACAAACTTCAGTTGGTGGCGCCGCCGCATTTTCCAGTGGCAACATTGAAGTTGCCGCAGGACATGGGGGCCCGCCAATCGGCGATCAGGTCTTTCGATTCGGGCAGATGGTCGGACCATTCATCACCGACGACGAGACCCGGGGTTTTCCAGACGACGTCAAATTGTCCGGTCTCCTGGATTTCGCCAATGAGCACGGGCTTGGTGATGTGATGGTTCGGCATCATGGTCGAGTAGCCGCCGGAAAGATTGGGAACCGAGACACCGACAATCGCGTCGATGACCTTGTCAGGATCGGTCGAGCCGGCTTTCTCGACAGCCTTCACCCACATGTTGAAGCCGATGACATGGGCTTCCATGGGATCGTTGGTGACGCGCTTCTCATTCTTGGTGAAGGTCTTCCATTCCTTGATGAAGGCGGCGTTCTCAGGCGTATCGACGGACTGGAAGTAATTCCAGGCGGCGAGATGGCCGACGAGCGGGCCGGTATCGATGCCGGCCAGTTCCTCCTCGCCCACCGAGAAGGCGACGACGGGAATATCCTCGGCGGCAACGCCCTGGTTGGCGAGTTCCTTATAGAACGGCACGTTGGCATCGCCGTTGATGGTCGAGACGACGGCGGTCTTCTTGCCGGCGCCACCGAATTTCTTGATGTCGGAGACGATGGTCTGCCAATCGGAATGACCGAACGGCGTGTAGTTGATCATGATGTCTTCCGCGGCAACGCCCTTTGCCTTGAGATAGGCTTCAAGGATCTTGTTGGTGGTGCGGGGATAGACGTAGTCCGTGCCGGCAAGAACCCAGCGCTGGACCTTTTCGGTTTCCATCAGATAGTCGACGGCAGGAATGGCCTGCTGGTTCGGCGCAGCACCAGTATAGAAGACGTTGCGCTCGCTCTCTTCACCTTCATATTGCACGGGATAGAAGAGAACGCTGTTGAGTTCCTTGAATACAGGCAGCACGGATTTCCGCGAGACGCTGGTCCAGCAGCCGAACACGGCCGCAACCTTGTCCACAGAGATCAGCTCGCGGGCTTTTTCGGCGAAGAGCGGCCAATCCGAGGCCGGATCGACGACGACCGCTTCAAGCTTCTTGCCGAGAATGCCGCCTTTCTTGTTCTGCTCGTCGATGAGCATGAGCATGGCATCCTTGAGCGTGGTTTCGGAAATTGCCATGGTGCCGGAAAGCGAATGCAGCACGCCGACCTTGATGGTGTCGTCAGCTGCAACTGCTAATCCTGCTCCGGCGAAATAGGCAGCCATCGCGGCGGCCGCAAGCGTCTTTGAAAACTTCCCCTTGAGAAATGACATTGGTCCCTCCATGGACGGGTGTGAGTTCCACAGCGGGGAGACATCGCAACGCATGTGCCAGTTGCGGGACGCGCGCGAAGATTCTGTTAAGGAATTGATAAGGATTGAGATTCGCGGCGGATGCGGCGATGCACAAAAATCAGTCAGTTAAAAACATGATTAAAAACATTGCATCGCATGACAGGGGCCGCAAGAATCTTGTGCAGCGCAACGACCGCAGGCGATGGCCCGAAGAGAATTCCCCGCCGAATTTGAACCGGCGGGGACCGCATTACAGAATGAAGTCCGACGCTGTGAGGTTGTAGCGGCCGTCGAGCTGGATGGAGAAATCGGCGTTGCCGTCGCCGTTGGTATCGCCACTGACGACGGTGTTCACTGCACCCTTGACATAGCGGAGTTCGCCTTTGACACCATTGAATCCGTCATCGCCAATGAAGGTGAAAGCCTGATTGCCGGCAACGCCCGTCCTGGCATCGATGCCGGAGACACTCACGACATCGCTGCCGCGCACGAAATCCAGGATGTGATCACGCTGGGCGGTGGCAAGAGAATCGGCGATGACGGTGAAGATAAAACTGTCCGCGCCTGCGCCGCCCTTCATATAATCGCGTCCGACTCCACCAGTGAGCACGTCGTCACCACCAGCGCCGCGGAGATTGTCGTCGCCGACATTGCCGAGGATCGCATCATCGGAAACGCCGCCAAACATCTTGTCGTTGCCACTGCCTCCTACGATCTTTCCCAATACCGATCCGGAGAGGCCGGAGAATGTGTCGTTGCCGAGGCCGAGAAGCACGTCACCGTCGACAATGCCGGTGTTGATGATGTTCTCGATACCGGCGCCGCCGAGAATCGCATTGGTTTCTCCAGTGATCGTGCCGCTGTTCTCGATCTTAACGACAATCCCAGCCGTAACATTTGCGAGATTGATTCCGGTGCCGGCACTCGACACGAGATGGCCGGCATTGTTCACGGTCGTGCCGGTGACATCGGCTGTCATGGCGATGGCAGCGCCGGTCGTTGCCGACACGGTGCCAAGATTGAGAATGTCGTTGTTGGTAGTGCCGATACCGATTCCGGCGCTGGGAAGGCCCGCGCCGCCCCATGTGCCGAGATTACCGGCACTGATGGTTCCGGTATTCACCAATGTTCCAGAGCCGGCGAGATACTCGAAGAGAACGCCGCCGCCAGTGCTGGAGATGGTGCCATCGTTCGAAATGGCATTGCCTGTCGAGCCAACCACCACGGCCCAACCCGCACCTGCATGATTGATGGCCCCGTCATTATCGATGCTGCTACTCCCACCAGTATAGACGGTAAAGGAGGGTCCGGCACCAACCGAATTTGAAATCGTGCCAGTTGACGAGTTGACGATTCGGCTGCCGGTCCCATCGATATTTACGGCATTGCCGCTTTCGGAAACGATCTCGCCATTGTTCAAGAGATCGAGATCGCTGAAGGCGCCGCCGTTTACTGCCTGTCCGCCGTTGGCGATCGTTACATCCTGCAGGACGATCAGCCTGCCACCGCTACCGGAATAGGCAAATCCGGACCCGATGAGGTCGGTACTTTGGATTGTCATGAATATTTCCTCGAATGGCCGCCCGTTTCAAGGCGGTTTGCCACACTATGTCCCCGGTGATTCGAAACAGCTGGAGCGTAACACAGGCGGGGCGGGAATTATCTGCCTTCGCGATGGCTGGTTAAACGGAAAACGCGACTAAAATTGTCTGGAAATCGCGATCCGGCTCTGCGGCGGTCCTCGATCAGCGGCATGAACTGGCGACGCGGGCGCCATCAAAGCGCGCGGAAAGCCAGGAGATGGCGGCATTGGCGCTGCGCGTGCCAGTCAGGCTGTGACCGGTGTTGTCGACGGGATAATATTTCACCACGCTGCCAAGGCGGCAGATGTCGCGTATGAAACCGAGTGTCAGTTGCTGGGGCACAAGGGTGTCGGCGGTTCCCTGGGCAATGAACAGCGGTGCCGCATACCGCACCTTACGCACCGAGTTTTGCTTCAAGAGCTTCGACCATGGTTGAAGGCGGGTGGGGTCGGCGGACAGGAAATCCTGCTCGAGCGGCTTCTGCGCCGAGAGAACATCGAGCTGGCTGCCGACATCGTCGACGCAGTTGGACGTCACGCTCGTCACAGCACGGCCCGCAACATCATCCACGAGCGTGCCTATCGGTATTGCGAATTTGCGGCTCCATGACACCAGGGTCATCGATGCAAGCACCCTGCCTTCCAGACTTCCGATATCCGACTTGAAAAGCACCGAAAGATCGGTTGGCGCTGCCGCGGCCGCCGCACCGATCAGCGACAGTTCCGGGGCATAGGCATCGGCAATATCGGCAGCGAAGAGCACCGCGTGGGCGCCTTGCGAATAGCCCCACAGGCCGAAACGATTGTCATCCTTGATCGCCAGCAACTGGCGGGCGGCGCGGACACTGTCTATGACGGCGCGGGCTTGCCCGAGGCCAACGAGATAACCCATCGGGCCTTCGGTGCCGAGGCCCGGATAGTCAGTCGCCGCAACGATGAAGCCATCGGCGATCATCTGCTTCGAGCCCTCGATTGCCGCTAGCGGTGTTTGACGGAGCGAGGGCGCACATTTCCGCGCGATACCGGTGGTCGGGTGGGCCCAGGCGACTATGCGCTTGCCGCCCCGGTCATAATCGGATGCAAGTACAAGACCGGAAGATGCAATGGGGCGGCTGGCATAGTCGCGCGTTACGTAGAGAATGCGCCAGGCTTTGGCGCGGTAGACGGAGGGAAGCTTCAGCGGCGCGAAGCGAATCAGACTTCCGGGCGGGGCACGCAACTCGGCGGCAGAAAGATTGTAGAATGCAAAGGCGGTGGGCTTTGCCTGTGCTCCGCTGCAAAACTGGAAAACACAGCCGAAAAGCAAGGCAAAGATGATCGACAGGGCTTCGACAGAACGACAGGTCATCAAGGTCTCGCGGCTACTCCGCGCCTTGATAATCCGGCGTTCCTGTGCCGTACAGTCCAGACTGAGCGATCGCCAACCCGTTGCGGGATCAGTGGCGCCAGGCGGCGGCGGGCGGCAGTTCGCCCACCATATCGACATGAGCGGAGCCATCATCGGGCTTCAGCTCTTTTTGCGTGAAGCGTAGTGACATTTCCCGCCCGTCATCGGTCACCAGGCGGACATTGCCGCTGGCAAAGAGGGCGCGCATGTGGCCGGGCGTGGACCTTATTTCGCCACCTCCGGTCATGTGGCCGGCCTTGCTGATGAAACCTTCAAAATCATACTCGGCCGGTACAAAGGTTTCACCATCGCTAGTAAGGCGGCCTTCGCCGCTCAGTGCGCCAAGATACTGCATGATCGATTTCTCCTTGCCGGCGGACGGGCGGGCGCCTCAGCCTTTTCTTTTCTGCATTCCAGGTGACGGCGACACGCCCTTGAGAAGGCCTGAAGCCGGGGCACCCGACGCCACTTTCACCTGCTTCGGCTTCTTCTTCTCGCGGTTTCCGCGCTTCTGTTCCTTGGCCATTGGTTTTCTCCCTTTGCGGTTGTCAGACAAAAAAGCTCCGCACCCTGTTCAGGCACGGAGCCGGAGAGGCGTCAAGCCTCTTTCATCAGAATGCTGCTGCATCGATCACCACAAGCCGCCAGTACATCCGTGGCCGGCCGGGCCGATCGATGCGAGCCGTCCGCGCGCTCGTGGAATTCACACGGGCGCGGACGTTGCAATCAGCTCATATCTTTCAGATTCTCTGCCGCCAGCTTGCCGCTCTTGCGGTCAGTGACGAGTTCGAAGCCGAGCTTCTGGCCTTCGCGCAGATCGCTGAGGCCGGCGCGCTCTACAGCGCTGATATGGACGAAGGCATCGGTGCCGCCATCATCAGGCGCAATAAAGCCGAAGCCTTTTTGAGAATTAAACCATTTCACGGTTCCTGAAGCCATTTCAAGTAACCCTTTCACACATAAATATTGAGCTTGCCCGCAAGCATGCGGGCCGTCGAAATCGCATTTTCAGGTAGAGGAGGGTTAGCTTGTCGCGAAATTACTTTTGCGCAGTGCCAAGTCTTCTGGCCGTTCATCGACATCAGGGATATGGGCGCTAATCGCCACGTTTACAAGCACTAATTCAGCGGGACCAGAAAGCTATCGCCGTGTTAGGCTGCCGAGGATGCCGCGCACCAGGGCGCTGCCGATGGAGCGGCCAACCGATCCCGCCATGTTCTTGAACATGCGGTCGGTGGCCGATTCACGGGCGCGCGGAGCGGCTTTCTGGGCTTTTGCAGTTTCCTTCTGCTGCTGGACTTCCTGATCGGCGTCGCTCCGCTGCCTGGCCTTCTTCTGCAGCTTCTCGTAAGCGGACTCGCGATCGACCGCTTCGTCGTATTCGCCGAACACGGGCGAATCCTTGATGAGCTTGCGGCGCTCATCCTCTGTGATGGTGCCCATGCGGCCGGAGGGCGGGCGGATCAGGGTGCGCTCGACCATGGTGGGGACGCCCTTGAGATCAAGGACCGACACGAGCGCTTCGCCCTTGCCGAGCTCGGTGATGACTTTCTCGGTATCGAATTTGGGATTGGGCCGGAAGGTGGTTGCCGCAGTCTTGACAGCCTTCTGCTCGCGCGGCGTATAGGCGCGAAGGGCATGCTGCACGCGGTTGCCCATCTGGGCGAGCACCGATTCCGGAATATCGAGCGGGTTCTGGGTGACGAAATAGATGCCGACGCCCTTCGAGCGGATGAGCTTGACGGTCTGTTCGATCTTCTGGAGGAGGCCTGGAGGCGCATCGGCGAACAGCAGATGGGCTTCATCGAAGAAGAAGACGAGCTTGGGTTTGTCGATATCGCCAACCTCGGGGAGGTCCTCGAAGAGCTCCGACATGAGCCAGAGCAGGAACGTGGCGTAAAGCTGCGGTGCGTTGATGAGCTTATCGGCGGCGAGCACATTCATGTAGCCGCGGCCATCGCGCGTGGTGCGCATCAGGTCCTTGATATTGAGTGCTGGCTCACCGAAGAACTGATCGCCGCCCTGCTCTTCGATGACGACGAGGCGGCGCTGGATGGCGCCAACCGTCTGGTCATTGATGTTGCCGTAGTTGGTGGTGAGTTCCTTGCCGCGGCCGGCGAGATCGAGCAGCAGGGCGCGCAGGTCCTTGAGATCGAGAAGCGCGAGGCCCTCCTCATCGGCAATCTTGAAGGCGATGTTGAGCGCGCCTTCCTGGGCTTCAGTCAGGCCCATGAGGCGCGACAGCAGCAAGGGACCAACCTCGGAAATGGTGGTGCGAATGGGATGGCCCTCTTTGCCAAAGAGATCCCAGAAAATCGTCGGGGTGGCTTCGAAATCATAATCGTCGTAGCCAATCTTCCTGGCGCGCTCGATCAGGAAATCCTTGGGCTCGCCTTTTTCGCAAATGCCGGAGAGATCGCCCTTCACATCGGCGGCAAAGACCGGGACACCGGCCTTGCAGAAGCTTTCCGCCATGATCTGCAGCGTTACAGTCTTGCCGGTGCCGGTGGCGCCGGTGATGAGACCATGGCGATTGGCCATGGGCAGGAACAGTTCCTCGCGCTTCTCGCTTTGGCCGAGATAAATCGAATTGTCCGACATCGTAAAGAAAATCCCCCGAGGAAATAGCCGCTTGATGCAGGCGCAATCTGCTATAAAACCCGCGATCAATCAAATGGACGGTGGAATTCCAAGATGCAAGACCTGATTGGCAAGGTTGCCACGGCGACAGGACTCGACGCGGCGAAAGCCGAGAAAGCGCTGGGCATCATGCTGTCGCTGGTCAAGACGCAAGGCGACCAGAGCAAGGTGGAGGAGCTTTTTGGCAAGCTGCCGGGGGCTACGGAACTGGCGGCAAAGCATGGCGGCGACGGGGCATCGAAGGGCGGATTGCTCGGCATGCTGGGCGGCGGGCTGATGGGGGGACCACTGGCGGCGATCACCAAGCTGCAATCGGCGGGCCTCAGCATGGCGCAGATCAAGACGCTGGGCACGGTGACGCTGGACCATGCCAAGGACAAGGCCGGGCCTGACCTGGTTCGACAGGTGGCAGGATCGATCCCGGGACTTAGCGGCTATGTGTGATTGGGTATCGACCTAGACGAAGGGCGATTTGCAGGGCGGGCGCGGCCACGCTAAGACATTGTGCAGTGCAATAACGATGCGTGACCATGACCGAACTTCCGCCAGCGCCGCTGTTTCCGCCGGCAACTGAAGCCGACTGGCTGAAACGCGTTGCGGCGACGCTCAAGGGCGAGCGCTTCGAAGACAAGCTGGTCTCGACGACCGATGACGGCATCCGCATTGACCCGCTCTACGGCCAGGCTGCGGGGCCGCGTGCGGCTCGGCGGGTGCACGGGCCGTGGACCGTGATGCAGCGGGCCGATCATGGCAATGCCGCGATTGCCAACGAACAGATTCTCGACGACCTGCAGCAGGGGGCAAGCGGCATCACGCTGACATTTGCTGGCGCCGCTGCGGCGCGGGGTTTTGGCCTTGGCGATGCGAGCGTTGCCACGATTGGGAAGGCTCTGCGCCATGTGGCGCTGCATGCCATTGCGCTGCGGCTGGAGGCCGGCGCGCTCGGCCGCAGCGCAGCGCTTTCGGTGGCGGAGCTGGTGCGGAAGAGCGCCGTCAATCCCGAGCTTCTCGATGTTTCATTCGGCGTGGATCCCATTGGGGCGCTGGCGCAACGGGGCTTTGCCGAAGAGTCGTGGAGCGAGAGGTCCAGGCTGGTGGGTTCCACAGTGGCGGAACTCGCGAAGGATTTTCGCGGTCCCTTCCTTAGCGCCGATGGCCGTGTGTGGCATGATGGCGGTGCGACGGTCGCGCAGGAAATCGGGGCCGTGCTGGCCAGCGGGGCAGCGTATCTTCGCGCCATTGAAGGCTGTGGGCCTGAGGTGATGGGGCGCGGTATCGATGCTGTGCTGGCGGCGGACCAGGACATGTTCATGACGCTGGCAAAATTTCGCGCCATGCGGCTGGTGTGGTCGCGATTGTTTGACGCCTGCGGGATTTCCGGCGAACTCAATCTTCATGGCGAAAGCTCGTGGCGGATGATGACGCGGCTTGATCCGCATACCAATATTCTCCGGGGAGCGGCGGCCGTGTTTGGCGCGGGGCTGGGAGGTGCGGACTCCATGACGGTGCTGCCGTTCTCATTGGCGCAAGGGCTGCCCAATCAATTTGCCCGGCGGGTGGCGCGCAATACGCAGGCGGTGCTGCTGGAAGAGTCGAATCTCTGGCGGGTGGATGATCCGGCGGCAGGGTCCGGATATGTGGAGCACGTGACACAATCACTTTGTGAAAGAGCTTGGGCGTTCTTTCGGGAGATTGAACGGCAAGGCGGCATCGCGGTGGCGCTGGAGCGTGGCTGGCTGCAAGAGCAGATCGGGACGGCGCGCACGGCACTCCTGGCAAAACAGGCGCCCATCATTGGAACGAGCGCGTACCGGCTTGAAAAGGAATATGAGGCAGCGGTCGAAATGATGGCGCCGAAGGCCACGGCGATGGATGTGCGGGCGCTAACGCCGATGCGGATTGCCGAAGGGATGGAAGGCTTATCCACACAGCGGGTCCCAGCATGAGCCGGGTTCCGGATATGGCTTCGGTGCCGTGGTTGACGCCGGAGGGGATTGCGGTGAAGACGGCCTATACGGCCGATGACACGGTGGGGCTGGATTTCTCCGGCACATGGCCCGGTGTTGCGCCATTCCTGCGCGGCCCTTACCCCACCATGTATGTGACGCAGCCTTGGACGATCCGGCAATATGCGGGGTTTTCGACGGCGGAAGATTCAAACGCGTTCTATCGGCGCAACCTCGCCGCGGGACAGATGGGACTTTCCATCGCCTTCGATCTCGCCACGCATCGCGGCTATGATTCGGACCATCCGCGGGTTGCCGGCGATGTCGGCATGGCGGGCGTGGCCATCGATTCGATCTATGACATGCGCACCCTTTTCGATGGCATCCCGCTCGACCAGATGACCGTGTCGATGACGATGAACGGTGCGGTGCTGCCGGTGATGGCGCTCTATATCGTGGCGGGAGAAGAACAAGGTGTTTCGCCGGAAAAACTCGCAGGCACAATCCAGAACGACATTCTCAAAGAGTTCATGGTGCGGAACACTTATATCTACCCGCCCCGGCACTCGATGAAAATCGTGTCCGACATCTTCAAATACACATCCGAACGGATGCCGAAATTCAACTCGATTTCGATTTCGGGCTATCACATGCAGGAAGCTGGTGCCACGGCCGACCTGGAACTCGGCTACACGCTGGCCGACGGGCTCGAATACGCGCAGGCCGGCGTTGATGCGGGGCTCGCCATCGACAAGTTCGCACCGCGGCTATCGTTTTTCTGGGCCATCGGCATGAACTTCTTCATGGAAGTGGCGAAGATGCGGGCGGCGCGCATGCTGTGGGCCAGGCTGATGCAGCGCTTCGATCCCCAGGACGAGCGGTCGCTGTCGCTCCGCACACACTGCCAGACGAGCGGATGGAGCCTTGCCGCACAGGACGTCTTCAACAATGTGACACGCACGGCGATCGAAGCCATGGCCGCGACGCAAGGCGGCACGCAATCGCTGCACACCAATTCCCTTGATGAAGCACTGGCGCTGCCCACGGATTTTTCGGCGCGTATCGCCCGCAACACGCAGCTTTTCCTGCAACAGGAAGCGGGCACCTGCCGGGTGATCGATCCGTGGGGCGGGAGTTACTTCATTGAAAGGCTGACGGCCGACCTGGCCGCGAAGGCTTGGATGCATATCGAAGAAGTGGAAAAACTCGGCGGCATGGCCAAGGCCATCGAGGCGGGCATTCCCAAACTACGGATCGAGGAAGCGGCAGCGCGCACCCAGGCGCGGATCGATTCCGGCGAGCAAACTGTCGTCGGCATCAACAAATATGCAATCGGGGACGATGCCGAGATCGACATCCTGAAGGTCGACAATTCGGCGGTGCGGGCCAAG
>JANMMJ010000180.1:0-7140 GCA_031373255.1 Hyphomicrobiales bacterium | reverse complement strand
GTCACCAGCGGAATGAGGATGGCGATCGGCGGCATGAAGCGCTGGCCCAGCACCCAGTTGAGAAAGGCGTTGCGGCCCTTGAAGGCCATGCGCGACAGGGCATAGGCGGCGAACACCGCCAGCAGCATGGTGAAGGCGGTGGAGCCCACCGAGACCACAACCGAATCGATGATGGTCTGGCGCGAGTCATAGGCGCTGGCGCCGGCCACACCCATGCCAAGCCCCTGGTCGATGGCCATCTGCGAACGCGAGTGGCCGAGCAGCGTTACCGCATAGTTGATCAGCGTCGGGACAAAATCGAACCAGACGATGCGATCCTTGTCAAACATGGCGGACATCGGCTTGACCGATGTCAGCGCCCACCAGAAGATGGGGAACATGAAGATGCCGGTGACGAAGACCGCCGCTATGTCGCGCAGGATACGGATGGGCCGGGACTGCTCCATTACAGCTTCACCTTGAAGACGCGCATGAACACGCTGGAGACGATGATGACGAGCAGCAGCGTTACGATGGCGATGGTCGAGGCGTAGGGGAAGTCGGCGTTGCCGAAATAAATGCGGCCGGCATAGGAGGTCAGGGTCTCGGTGGCTGTGCCGGGGCCGGAATCGGTCATCACCTTGACGTAGTCGAAGGCGCGGAACAGGTCGATGCCGCGAATGAGGACAGCGATGGCGATGACCTTGGACATCATCGGCAATGTCAGCTTGAAGAAGGCCTGGACCGGCGTGGCGCCGTCAATGGCGGCAGCCTCGAAGGGTTCCTTGGGCAAGGATCGGAGGCCCGCCAGCATGATCAGCACCATGAAGGGCGTCCACTGCCAGATTTCGGCGAGCAGTACTCCGGCCATGGCGGTGGCGCTCTGGCCGAGGATCGAATAACCCGGCGGCAGAAGGCCGGTGGCGACGATGCTGCGCGCCAGGACGCCAAACGAGCCGTTCAGCATCAGCAGGAAGATCATGGCGGTAACGGCGGGCGGAATGACCAGCGGCAGGGTCATCAGGGCGCGCATCAGGCCATAGCCCTTGCGGTCGCTGTCGAGCAGGAGAGCGATCAGCATGCCGAGCACCAGCTGGCAGATCAGCGCCACGCCGGTATAGAGGAGGGTGTTGAACAGGGCGTTCCACACGCGCTCGTCGGCGAATACCTTGCTCCAGTTGTAGCCGGGCGCGAACTGGAGCTTGCGGGTCACCGGATGCTTGCGGTTCAAGGTCAGCCACACCGCATAAAGCAGCGGATAGACGCCGAAGATGATCATCATGGCGGAAGCCGGCAGAAGCCATGGCAGGGGATGCTCGGAGGTGAGCCAGCGCGGCAGCCAGGGCCTCGCCTGGGTTGGCGTGACAGCAGCCGTCATAGCGCGCAAACCTCGCGCAAATCACAATCGCCGGGACTGCCTGCCCGCCTTGCCACCTGTGGTGTCTCTCCCATTTGGGCCGTTTACCGGCCCGAACTTTTGTAATTCATAAATAACAAGTGTTCAGTGAGTTAAGAACGGAAGCGGCGATCTGTCAATCGGCAAATGCTGGCGGGCCGGGGCAAATAACATTTTACGAAGCCCCGGGGCCGTTGCAAAAGGGAATTTCAAGCCTGTCCGCCTGCGAGGAGGAAATGTTGCATCGCACCAAATTTGCCACCCGGCTGAACTCCTTTAAGTCAGGGGCGGAGGCCTACTGGAAGGGGAAAAACCGCATCACGACGATTGATCTCCTGGCGCGGGCAGCCACGGTGCCGGGGCTCAATGAAGTGGATCTCAATTATCCCGATCATCTCGCGGAAGCCTCGCCCGCCGAGATCGCCAGGCAACTTGACAGCCTTGGCCTTGGCCTCAATGGGTTCGCCATGCGCTATTATTCGGAACCCGGCTTCAAGCTCGGGGCCTTTACCCATCCCGATGCTGCCGCCCGGCGCAAGGCCATCGATCTCACGAAAAAAGGCATCGACGCCATGGCGGAAGCCGGCGGCAAACTCATGACGCTGTGGCTTGGGCAGGATGGCTTCGACTACTCGTTCCAGATGGACTACGGACGCGCCTGGGATCTTGAAATCGCAGGCATCCGTGAAGTTGCAGCGCATAATCCTGCCATCGATATCTCAATTGAATACAAGCCCAACGAGCCCCGCGCCTTTTCGCTCATCCCGAACGTGGGCACGACGCTGCTGGCGATCAAAGAAACGGGTTCGCCCAATCTTGGCGTTACGCTCGATTTCGCCCATGTGCTCTATGCAGGAGAAATGCCGGCCATGACGGCGATGCTGGTGGGGCGGCACTCGCGGCTCCTCGGCATCCACCTCAATGACGGTTATGGCAAGCGAGACGATGGCCTGATGGCGGGCACGGTGAATATTGCCGCCACGGTCGAGTTGCTCTGCGTTGCCGAGAAACTTGGCTATGGCAGCGCCATCTACTTCGATACGTTTCCCGATGCCTCGGGCCTTGATCCGGTCGCCGAATGCGCCTTCAACATCGAGACCGTGACGCGGCTCCAGGCCATTGCCAGGACGCTTGCGGCGGATGGCAGGCTTGATGCCGCCCTTGCGCAACAGGCTGCGGTGACGGCGCGGCGCATCGTCAATGCCGCGTTGCTGGGTGCCGGCCATGTTTGATGTCGTGGTGGCGGGATCGTTGCATCTCGACATCATGATCGTTGGCAGCCCGATCCCCGCCAAGGACGAAACAGTGTTCGGAAAGAGCTGGGGCTTCAAGTGTGGCGGCAAGGGCGGCAACCAGGCCAAGGCGGCGGCCCACGTGGGTGCCAGCACGCAGTTCGTTGGCCGGGTTGGCCGGGACGATTTCGGGGTACGCCTGCTGAACGATCTGAGGTCCGACGGTGTCGATGTTTTAGGCGTCAGCGAAGATGCCGAACATGGCTCCGGCATGAGTGCGGCACTTGTGGACGATGCTGGAAACTATGGAGCCTCGGTGGTGTCGGGCGCCAATATGTTCGTGTCGATTGCCGCCGATGCAACAATCGATGCGAGAGTGCTGCTGTTGCAAAACGAAATACCGGACAGCGCAAATCTTGCAGCGGCACGGGCAGCGCAACGATCCGGCGCCATGGTGGTGCTCAACGGTGCGCCGTGGCGGGTGCCTTCGCCACCGCTTGCTGCCGCATGCGATCTTTTCATTCTCAACCGGGTGGAAGTGGCGCAGGCGCAAGGGGCTATCGATATGGCGCGGCAGCGGATCATCGTCACGTTCGGTGCGGATGGGCTCGAGGTTCATGATCGTGGTTCGGTCACGCTGATCGCGCCCCATCGGGTGCGGCAGATTTCATCGCATGGTGCCGGCGATATGTTCTGCGGCGCGCTGGCCGCTCGGCTGGCGAAGGGCGACACTCTGGTGAGCGCTGCACGCTTTGCCAATGCGGCCGCGGCGCTGCATGTGTCGCGCGCCGAGGGTACAAGCTTTTCCGTCAGCGAGGTGCAGGCGCTTGCTGGAGATTAGCTAACCCTTGCCCTTCGACTTCTTCTTTCCGGAATCGCGGCGCACCGGGGCAAACACCGCCTTGGCGCCGATCTTGTCCATCTCATCGGCCTGCTTGCCGTAGGACTTGAACCTTGCCAGCACGCTGGTCATCTGCTCGCCGCTGAGGATCACCGGTTCGCCGGCAAGGCATGCCGCCCAATACTGCTTGCAGGTAGACTCGATTTCTCCTGCCAGCCACAGGGCCTTGTCAAGGTTGGGGCCGAAGGCGATCTGGCCGTGATTGGCGAGCAGGCAGGCGGTGCGGTCCTGCATGGCCTTCAGCATGGTGTCGGACAATTCCTGGGTGCCGAATTCGGCATAGTCGGAGACGCGCAGCGAGGCGCCACCGGTGACGCCGATCATGTAGTGAAAAGCCGGAACTTCCTTGCGAAGACAGGCAAGGGCTGTGGCAAAGATCGAATGGGTGTGGACGATGGCGCCGGCCTCGGGGCGCGCCTTGAAAATATCCATGTGCATGCGCCATTCGGTCGAGGGCAGGTATTCGCCCAGATAGCCGCCATCGAGATCCATCTCGACGACATGCTCGGGCTTCATCCGGTCATAGGGAATGCCCGATGCCGTGATCAGGAAGCCCTCGTCGGTGCGGACGCTGACGTTGCCGGAGGTTCCCTGGTTGATCCCTTCCTCATTCATCCTGAGGCAGATCTCGATCACCTTCTTGCGCAAATCCTTGTGTTTCATCTTCGACATGGCACGCACTCCTGAACTGATGGCGGCGAAACCTAGCGAGGCGCTGCGTCACAGTCCACAAGCGATTGACGCATGACTGCCCTTTGAGCAGTGTTGGGCTCATTGGGAGGATTAATGGCCAAGCACAACCTGCGCGGAACCGCCGTCATCGATGCCGGCGCGACCAATACCAAGATGGTGCTGTTTTCGCCGGAAGGCGAAATCATCGGCGAACGGCGGGTGGCGACGCGCCATGTCGAAGGCCCGCCCTACCGGCACATCGACCACGAAGTGCTGGCCGAACTGTGCCGGAGCGCCCTGCCGGAGCTTGACCGCATCCTGCCCATCGATGCCATCGTGCCGTCGGCCCA
This sequence comes from Hyphomicrobiales bacterium, assembly GCA_031373255.1. GTDB lineage: Bacteria > Pseudomonadota > Alphaproteobacteria > Rhizobiales > Aestuariivirgaceae > JANMMJ01. The sequence goes on along the minus strand of JANMMJ010000180.1, from coordinate 2,610 downwards.
TGGCGCAGCACTGGCCTGCCTTGACGAAGATGGCGCGCTGGCTCTGCCGGTCATGGACTACACCGCCGAACCGCCGCCCGAAATCATTGCCGCCTATCGCCGGATCGAGCCGCCGTTTTCGGAAGTGTTCGGCCCGCTGCTGCCGATGGCGCTGACCCATGCCATGCAGCTTTACTGGCAGCAGCAGGCGTTCCCTGCGCTGTTCGCTGGAGTCAGGACCATCATTCCGTGGATCCAGTATGTGGGCTATCGCCTGGGCGGGCGGGCTGTCATCGAGATTGCCAGCATGTCGTGCCAGTCGCAGCTGATGGACGTGCCGCATAACCGGCTGTCGTCGCTGGTTCATGCACAGGGCTGGGCGCCACTGTTTCCGCCCATGGTGAAGGCCTGGGACGTGACCGGTACGTTGTCGGCGGAATTTCGCGGTGACGCATTTCGTGGCGAAGGCCGGATTTTGGGCGGAGTGCATGATTCGAGCGGCAATTATGTGCGCTACCTTGCGGCCGGGCTAGGCGCCTTCACGCTGCTCTCAAGCGGCACCTGGATCATCGGCTTCGATACCACCACCGGCATCGACAGGCTGGTGAAGGAGCGCGACACCAACACCAATACCGATATTTTCGGGCGGCAGGTGGCGTGCTGCAGGTTCTTTGGCGGGCGGGAGTTGGAGATCGTCGCGGAAGGTGCACCGGCCGGGGCCGCCAGTCTTGCCACGGTCGAACGGCTGGTGGCGCAGGAAAGCATGGCGCTTCCCTCCTTCACCGATTCCGGCGGGCCAATGCCGGGCACTGGCGGCAAGGGCCATGTCAGCGGACCGAAGCCCGCGAACGTGGAAGAGAAGGCATCCCTCGCTGCACTCTATTGCGCGCTGATGTGCGACCAACAGCTTGCCGCCGTTTCCTCGCAAAACCCGATCATCGTCGATGGACCTTTCGCGCAGAATGAAGTGTTCCTGGCGCTGCTTGCGGCACTCCGGTCCGGGCAAAAGGTGCTCGCCTCGAACCTGCGCGATGGCACAATGGCGGGCGCCGCCCTTCTCGCGCAGATCGGTGACGACGCGCAGCTGCCGCATGGCGCCATCGATCTCAAGGCGGTAGCGCCCGCAAGTATCGCGGGACTTGCAGACTATGCGCGGCGCTGGCTGGCGGCGAGCGGGGCCTTTCTTTAGGAGAAGATCACGCCCTTCTTGAGGATGAAGCAGCCATAGGGGCGGCCCTCGCCGGTGCGCACCACGGCATAGGCCTTTTTCGCCGCCTCATAGAAGGCAAAGCGCTCGAGGCTCTGCATCGGCCAGTGCTTGCCTTCGGCCTCGTCGATCGCGGCCTGGGCCTGGGTGTGGATTTCCAGGACCTCCTTGGGCTTTCCCACCACCTGCATGCATTTCACCGCGTCATCGACGAAACTGTCGAGCGGGTAGAGCGAGAGGATGATCTTGAGCGCATCCTGGGTGTTGAAGCCCGGCATGTCCACCAGGGTTCCTGACGCAGTCATGTTGGCCACCGACTGGGCCGGAAAGTTGGTGTCGACGACGATCAGGTCGTCGCCATGGCCCATCGAGGCGAGGGTCCAGAGAAGTTCGGTCGAGACGTGTTTCGAAATGCCTTTGAGCATGCTGCTTCCACCCTGTTCGCGCGAAGACGCACAGCTTAAGCAAATCCAAGGCGGCTCCGTCAATGATCGCGGCAGGACCCGGCTCAACCGGCCAGGCGCTTGCGGTTGGCGCGCACCTTCTGGTTCACCGGAACGGCTGCCTTGCGGAGCGAGGTGCGGATCGCCTTTTCAACCGGATTGGCGGCGATATGGCCAAATGCGGCCCCCGACCAGAATTTCCAGGTCTCCTCGGCCATCGACATGGAAAAGGCCATGGCGGCTTCGGCCGCGGCTTCCTGCTTTTCGGCCACCATGCGCACGGCTTCCTTGTGCGTTGCCGCGGCAAGCGGGTTCATCCACATCATGGCCATGCGGCGGAAGATCACTTCGCCGGCGGCGGCCTGGGTTCTCGACGGATTTTTCATATTTACCCCTGCTGAGCGTCAGACACCGCATCCAGGACGCAATCGCGCCGGCATCGTGTTGCGTCAGTGCAACAATCGGAACGCGCCACATGCCCGCTTGTTCCGCCTCGCCTCTTCGCGATCCTTCAAGCATCGGCCATCTTTGCCCAATCCTCCAGTGCCGTGACGCTGGCCCAGGGCATGCATATGAGGAGGGCGCGGTTGGCGGTGATGAGCGGCGCCCTGAGCCGCTTCGACAATTCGAAATAGACGAGATCGGCGACCGGGTGGCGGCGTGCCATGGCTTCGGCATATGCAGCCCCCAGAAGTTCGGCGCTGGGGTGCCAGCCGGCAACCATGCGGTCCAGTTCGCGGGCGATCCCGCGGGCATGCCCGGCGGCGATTTCGCCTCGCATCTCGCGGCGCTGCAACAGGCCCGCAAGGTCGAGCCGCAGCGAGTCGGGCGCGTGGAATTCAGCATCGCTGGCGAGGAGCCTCGCGGCATCGTCGCTGCCCTCCTCGGGCAGGAACCATTTGATCGCCACGCTGGCATCGGCCTCCACGTTCATGGCCAGGCCCTCTCGGGTTCGATGGTTTCGGCCAGCGGCGGCAAAGT
>JANMMJ010000235.1:0-5481 GCA_031373255.1 Hyphomicrobiales bacterium | reverse complement strand
CGTCGATAAGAAATGAAACCGCGTGTTTGGGTTCAGGTTTGCGGGTGGATTCCTTCAGCCCGGGCGCTTCCATCCCGTCTGGCCCATGATAGACCGCAGCATCTATAGCTTCGCTGAGGATCGCCCGATGGGCTCCAACGTAAACGGGTGCATTGCTTTTAAATGATTCAAGAATCCTAAGAGCGTTCCTTGTGGTTTTTTCAATGCCAACATTACCAAAGGTAGTTGTTACGGCGACAAGATCGAGATCAACGCTGGCAATTGTCATTGCTAACGCAATGGCGTCATCGATTCCCGGATCACAGTCAATGATGATAGGCAAAGGAGCCATGCGGTGTTTATCTCGTTGGAACCGGCTTTTCGCCGCGGTAGTCGTAGAAGCCGCGGTTGGCCTTGCGTCCCAGCCAGCCGGCCTCGACATATTTCACCAGCAGCGGGCAGGGGCGGTATTTTGAATCGGCCAGGCCTTCATAGAGCACCTGCATCACCGACAGGCAGGTATCGAGACCGATAAAGTCGGCAAGCTCAAGCGGTCCCATGGGATGGCGGGCGCCGAGCTTCATGGCGGTGTCGATTGCCTCGACGTTGCCCACACCTTCATACAGCGTATAGACCGCTTCGTTGATCATCGGCAGCAGAATGCGGTTGACGATGAATGCCGGGAAATCCTCGGAAACGGCGATGGTCTTGTGCAGCGAAAGGGTGAATTCCTTGACCGCCGAGAAGGTTGTGTCTTCGGTGGCGATGCCACGGATCAGTTCCACCAGCTCCATGATGGGAACGGGATTCATGAAGTGGATGCCCATGAATTTTTCCGGGCGGTCGGTGGTGGCGGCGAGGCGGGTAATCGAAATCGATGAGGTGTTGGTGCCGATTATGGCGGTGGGCGAGAGATGGGGACAGAGCGCTTGGTAGATTTTGCGCTTGACCTGCTCGTCTTCGACCGCGGTTTCGATGATCAGGTCGGTATCGCCAAAACCTTCATATGAGGCAATGCCCCTGATGCGTTTGAGGGCGGCGTCGCGGTCGGCTTCGGAAATACGTCCGGATTTAACCTGGCGGGCGAGATTGCCATTGATGGTCGCCAGGCCTTCTTCGATGCGGCTGGGCTGAACATCGTGAATGCCCACTTCGTATCCAGCCACGGCACAGACATGGGCGATCCCATTTCCCATTTGCCCGGCGCCGATGACGCCGATTTTCTTGATTTGCATTTTCTTTTAATACCCAAATGTAAAGGCGCCGGAGCCTATAACGCGCTCCGCTCCCGGGCAAGTGCATTTCGCATATGCAGCAAATGAATTTCCTGAGTGACTTAGGGGGCTTGCCGCCAGGGCGCTATGGGGTGCGACAATTCCCGGTCCGCCGCCGCAATTTCAGCGATGATGGCCGAAAATGATGGGCGTTCCGAGAGACGCGCGTACCAGGATTGGAGATTTGGGAGGTGCTCCGGCGAGGGGCCGCCCAGCCGGATGGCGTAATGCACGATCATGAATGTGGCGATATCGGCAACCGAGAACGTATCGCAAAGGAAATGGCGATCGCCGAGCCTGGCGGACAGTGCGTCATAGTTCGTCAAGATCGCTGCTTCGGCGGCAGGTTCCTGTTGTTCAAGCTGAAGGCGCTGGGCCGGAGGACGGGCATCGGGCGGTTCGCTGCGGTGCATGAGGGCGCACACAGGCACGAGGAGCACTTCGTCGGCTTCGAGTTCAAGGAGGCGGCAGCGGGCCCTGGCAGCCGGTTCGCGAGGATAGAGCGGCGGATTGGGGTAGGCGTCCTCCAGATATTCGCAGATCACGGTTGAATCGTAGAGAGTGAGATCCCTGTCGATCAGAACCGGCACCTGTGCCTTGAGATTTGCGGCGAGGACTGCCGGGTGTTTGGGAGCGTATCCGGTGGACTGGCTGAAGGCCACCATGGTGCGCTCAAAGGGAATTGCCTTTTCAGCAAGGACGATTTCGACCTTCCGGGCAAAGAGACTTAACGGCGCGGTATAGAGGTGCATGGCTTCACATTAATCCGGAAAATGACAGTACGTGTCAGGAGCCTGCCGCTGAGCGGTTGAGGCGGCCGCTGCCAAGCAGAATATGCAACGTCATGTCCGCAAGGTGGGCAGAGCCAGCCTCAGGCCTTCGATCAGACGTTCCCTTGTTTCGGGATTGCGATAAGGCTCGCGGCGGGCGGCGGTGATGAAGTCAAAGACCCGGCCCTCGGCGGCGAAGCGGTCGACGATCGCCTGGGCCTTGTCGAGCTCACCCAGAAGACCGGGGCAGGCGATCAGGTACATCGATTGCCAGGCGCAATCGGCCTTGGCGGCGAGACCCGGAATGGCATCGCGATAGCGTCCTTCCTGGAAGGCGATCAGCGCGGCGTATTCCAAGGCCCAGGGCAGTGGGTTCGGACTGAGTTTGTGGCTCCGGCGCAACCATTCCATCGCTTCGCCGTTCTGTCCGTCATAGATCGAGACCAGCACGCGCTGCACATTGGCATAGATGTCGCCCGGATTGAGGCTGAGCGCATGGTCGATCGCGGCCCGCGATGGGTCGATGCCATCGACCACGCCCACATAGATACTGTATCCGACGAAGGCTTGGGCATTGCCGGGATCGCGCGCGATGCACTGTGAAATCAAGCCGATACCCTGCAACAGTTCGTCATAGTTGAAGTCGGTTTCATAGCGCATGCACTTGGCGACGCCCAACCACACCAGCGTTTCCGCATTGTCTGGATCTCCAGCCAAGGCCCGATTGAAGCAGTCGATTGCCGCCGCGACGCCTTCCCGCGTCTGCTTGAAATAATGCCAGACGCCAAGCAAGGTCAGTTCGTAGCTTTTCAGGCTGGCCGGATGGCGGCGCATCGATCGGCCGGCAATCTCGATTTCGAGTTGCCTGCTGATGGTTGCCGCCACCATTTCCGCGACCTCATCCTGAATGTCGAACAGGTCCGCCAGGGGCCGGTCGTAGTGCTCGGCCCAGATCGCCCTCCGCGTCGTGGCGTCGGCCAGGCGCGCCGAGATGCGGAGGCGATTTTCGGAGCGGCGGATATTGCCCGTGACGATGAAGTCCGCGCCCAGCGACGCCCGGATCGCATCGCTATCCGGCGGAGCGCCCCGCAGCATGAGTGTCGAACCGAGTCCGATTACTGACAATACAGGGAACCGCGTCAGCCGGTCGATGATGTCCTGGGTGATGCCGTCGCTGAAATACTGTTGCTCCGGATCGCCGCTGAGATTGTCAAAGGGCAGGACGACGATGACGGGCCTGTCGCCGGAAACCACTGGCGCCGTCGGCGCGATTTCGGGGCCTTGCAGCGGACCAGCGTATTTGTAGCCCCGCCCATGGATCGTCACGATCATGTCCGGCGGCAACGCCTTCCGGAGCGCCGAGATGTGAACCTGCAGGGTGTTCTCCTCAACCACGACGCCTGGCCACACCGCCTCGAACAACTCGTCCTTGCTGATCAGTTCGTTGGGGCGGCCGAGCAATAACAGCAGAATGTCAAATGAGCGGGCGCTAAGATCGACCGGCCCATCGGGACCCAAAAGCGCCGCTCACGGCGTTTCAGGCGGTACTCGCCGAACACCACATCCGTCATTCGGGACCCCACGCCAACGCCATCTTGAGACCATCGATCAAACGCTCGCGGACATTTGCATCCTTATAGGGTTCGCGCGAAATCCCGAGCTTCCAATCGGGATTTCGACCATCCGCAGCCAGTCGCGCCAGCGTGGTACGGGCACTTTCTGCATCGCCCAAGAGACCATAGCAAGCGAGAGCATACATCACGTCCCAGGCCGCGTCGGGTACGGGCTCAACACCCGCAAGCGTCTCACCGTACCGGCCTGCGGCAAAGGCCAATACGCCGGTAAACTCACCAAACCACAAGGGCGGAATGGGTTCGAGACGATGCGCCAATCGCATCAGCTCATCGGCTTCCTGCAGCCGTCCATCATAGCCGAGCGCAAGTGCCCTATTGACCATCATGGCAGGTTCGCCGGGATTGAGCTGCAGACCACGCTCGCTGACCTTCAAGGCCGCTGCCAGGTCGCCGACGCAGAGAAGCGCCCATGTGTGGATCTCGGTAATGGATGCGTCGGACGGGTCAAGTGCACTGGCGCTCGTGGTCAACTCCAGCCCCCTGGCGGCATTCTCAGCCGAGAAATCCTGCACCCACTGCTCGCAATAGGTGACACCGAGCCAGGCGATGGCCTCGGCATTTCCGGGGTCAAGGGTCACGGCCCGTTCGAAACAGGTCCGCGCCGACTGGTTGCCATCCCGCGTCAGCTTCTTGAAATGCCAGTAGCCCTGCAACTTGTGCTCGTAGCTTGAGAAGCTGGTGTGGGCACGAGCGGTGTTGCGCATGTTGATCTGCACTTCAAGGTAACGCGCTACGGCGGCAGCCACCAATTCGCTGATCTCGTCCTGCAGCCCAAACAGGTCGGTGATCGGCCGGTCATAGCGCTCGGCCCAGATGGCCTCGCCGGTTGCAGCGGACGACAACCTGACAGCAATGCGGATGCGGTCTGCGGCGCGGCGCAGGTTGCCGGTCACCACAAACTCGACCTTGAGGCGCTCGCGGATTGCCCCGAAATCCGGAGCCTCTCCGCGAAACGCGGCAGCCGAATGCTGGCCAATCACCGACAACACGCGAAAGCCGGTGAGGCGGTCGGTGATGTCGCCGGTAATGCCGTCGCTGAAATATTGCTGCTCGGTGTCGTTGCTCAGGTTCTCGAAGGGCAGCACGACGATTGCCGGCTTGCGGTCGAGCTGCACGGCAATGACTGCTGCTGCGAGAGCGCCCTGCTCAATGGGCACCGGTCCGGCATAGCGGTAGCCTCGCCCGTGCGCCGTAACGATATGAGATGGATCAAGCGCCTTCCTGAGCGCCGAGACGTGAACCTGGAGGGTGTTTTCCTCCACCACCACACCTGGCCACACGGCGGCGAACAACGCGTCCTTTCCGATCACCTCACCGGGCTTTTCGAGCAGTGTGCACAGGATGTCGAAAGACCGCGCCGACAGGTCGACCGGCCCGTCCGGCCCGGACAACACCCGTTCCTGCCGCTTCAGCCGGTATGGGCCGAAAGAGATGTCCATGCACGACACTCCAGTCCCCGCGCTCGGCACGATAACAAACACCGGACCCGAAAGCGAACATCAGCATTCCTTTGAACTGGACGGGAGCCATCCTCCGCTGATCAGCGGGTCAGGAGCCGGCCCAATTCCGGCTTCCAGCTTACCCAGACCTCGCCGCCGAGAGCTTCCTGGGTGTTGCCGCCGGTGTTTTGCAGCGAGATGGTGAGGGGCCGTTCTGCACCATCGATCTTCACGAGATACTGCCGCCTGTCACCCAGATAGGTGTCAGCGATGATCCGCCCCTTCAGAGCGTTGAGGCCGGTTGCGGGTTTTTTGCCTGAGAGCGCCAGTTTCTCCGGGCGCACGGCCAGGAAGACCGGGTCGCCCTTGCCAATCGGGGAGCTCG
>JANMMJ010000234.1:0-60404 GCA_031373255.1 Hyphomicrobiales bacterium | reverse complement strand
TTGCATCAGCACCGCACATTGCCGGAATAGAGTTGCGAAATAAGCGGCTCCCCTGTCGGGATCGGAACGATGTGCCGTCATCTGCTTGAGATTGTGGCCTGAGGAATAAACCGGCCCCTGCGAGGCCAGCACAATGACTCGGGCTGCGGGATCCTGTGCCGCCTCATCCAGCGCCACCTGCAGCGCGGCCATCATTTCCTCGGAGAGCGAATTGCGGGTGTCAGGGTCGTTGAGGACGAGGCGGAGCACGCCATCCTGCGATTGTGTGGCATCGACATAAGACGGCATGGACTATTCTTCTTCGCCGAGAAGTTTGAGTTTTTCCTCGTAAGAGGGGTCGGCTGCCAGGGCCTGAACGACCTTCTTGTTGTTTTCGGAGGGGATCATGGCCGAAAGGCTGGCCACCATCTTGTCTTTCATGTCCTGCGCGATTGTCGTGTCCTTGTTGATTTCCTCGATCTGCAGGTGAATTTCTTCCGACTGGTCGTCCGTCAAGGCCGAGTAGGCAAAGCCGACACTGGTGATGGCGGTATTCCAGTCCGTCACATTGGCAAAGCCAAAGCCCTTCACGTCGGTATCGAATGCTTTCCCCTCCGGCGCCTGGTCGACAAAGTCCTGCAGATTCTCGAACTCCTCGAGGTTGGCCTCACGATATTTGTCGCGTACCAGGGCAAAGGCGTCCACCGCACTCTTGGCAACGTCTGGGGTGAGTTCAACCGTTGTAATTACGGGAACCTCGCCAAGACTGGTTTCGCCCGGCTGGTCGGGCAAGGACGGCTCGTCTACTTCGGGGACCGGTGCCGCCTCATCGGCGGGCGATTCCGTCTGCTGCGCGGTTTGAAGCGGGTCGCCTTCAAGGGGAAGTTTGGACTGATCCTTGGTGAAGGCCCAAGACGGGGTAAGCACACCACTCAAAAGGAATGCACACAAAAGCGCCGAGGCGAAACAGCGTAACACCACGTTAGTCTCCACCCCACCTAGAGTAGTCAAATCAGGCGGTTACCAAAAGACCAAGCGCCACAGAACGCCATTGTGTTGCAGCATGGCCACAAATTGTGGTATCTGGTTACCACCACCAAAAAACACCGATTTTTCTGGCATCTTCTTGACATCACCGGAAGGGATCGGTACTGAAGCGCGCATTGAACCGGGCGTGAGGCCGATCAAACCTCGCGCCTTTTCGTTGAGCTTCACCAAACCTACCGGATACCAAGATGAAGACCTATTCGGCGAAAGCCAAGGACATCGAGAAAAAGTGGGTGCTGATCGATGCAGACGGGCTGATTGTCGGCCGTGCCGCCACAATCATCGCCAATCGCCTGCGCGGCAAGCACAAGCCGACCTTTACCCCCCACATGGATTGCGGCGACCATATCGTCGTCATCAATGCCGAGAAAATCGTCCTAACCGGCAACAAGCGCAAGGACAAGACCTATTATTGGCACACCGGTTTTCCCGGCGGCATCAAAGAACGCAAGGCCGGGCAAATCCTTGATGGCAAGTTTCCGGAGCGTGTTCTGGAGTCGGCAGTCAAGCGCATGCTTCCTGGCGGTCCGCTGAAGCGCCAGCAGATGACGCATCTGCGCATCTACAAGGGAACGACTCATCCGCACGAAGCGCAGAGCCCCGAGAAGCTCGACGTCAAATCGATGAACCCAAAGAATACACCGAGGGATTGATAGGTCATGGCTGAAACAACAACTCTTTCAAACCTTGGTCAGGCCATTGGTGTAACAACCGCACAGGCGGCCCCTGCCCCGGTGAAGCCAAAGCTTGATGCCAAGGGCCGTGCCTATGCGACGGGCCGCCGCAAGAACGCCATCGCGCGTGTGTGGCTGAAGCGCGGCGGCGGCAAGGTCACAGTGAACGGCAAGGCGCTGGACGTCTATTTTGCCCGCCCGGTGCTGCGCATGCTGGTTCAGCAGCCAGTTTCTGCGGCGAACCGCCTGACGCAGTTCGATATCGATTGCACGGTGGTTGGCGGCGGTCTTTCGGGACAGGCCGGTGCGGTCAGGCACGGAATATCCCGCGCCCTGACCTACTTCGAGCCGGACCTACGTCCGGTGCTGAAGAAGGGCGGCTTTCTTACCCGCGACAGCCGCGTGGTCGAGCGCAAGAAATACGGCCGGGCCAAGGCTCGCCGCAGCTTCCAGTTCTCGAAGCGCTAGTTTTCGTTTCGCATCAAGACGTTTGGGGGATGGCAGAGGCCGTCCCCCTTTTTGCATTGGGCGCGCCTCAAGGCTGCTCGAAATCGGGTGTCGCCGGGATATTCAGCACTCTTTCGCGATATGAAATGTAGATCGCGCAAGCGATCAGGATGGCCACTCCCATGATCGTCCAGCGGTCGGGCAGTTCGCCAAAGAACCACCATCCAGCCGCCACAGCCATGATTATTTCGGCATAGGACAACGGCGCCATCAAAGAGGCCTCGGCATAGTCATAGGCCTTGATGATGAGGAAATGGCCAAAGTTGGCGATGAAGGCGAGGAGGATGAAAAGCGCCCATTGCTCCATCGACGGCTGTTGCCAGACGAAGTACAACGACGACGAGGCAATGATCGCGCCAATGAGATTGGTGTAAAACGTGGTTTCGACAGCGCGGGCCCGGCCCGAGATCCGGCGCGTCAGGAGCATGTAAATGGCAAGCGAGGCTCCCGCCGCGAGCGCCATCAACATGCCGGGATTGAATTGCTGGAACCCCGGGCGAATGATGATCAGCGTGCCTATGAAACCCACCACGACAGCCAGCCAGCGCCGCGGGCCTACCTTTTCACCAAGAATCACCGGTGAAAGCATGGTCACGATCAACGGCTGCACGAAGAAGATTGCCAGGCAATCGGCGATCGGCAGGAACTTGAGGCCCCAGAAGAAGAATCCCGTCGCCGCAATGAGGAAGATGGCCCGCAGCGTGTGCATCGCAGGCAGATTGGGAATGAGTGCGCGCGGACCTGCCCCGATCACCACAAAAGGCAGAGTCATGACAGCGCCGAAGAACATCCGGGCCCAGACAATCTGGGCCACAGGCACACCCTGCTGGCCGAGAAACTTGGCCACAACGTCGAGAAACGGAAGTATCGCCATTGCCGCAAGCATCAACGCAATTCCGGCGAGAGAACTCTTCTGCTTCATCGGCAACTGGCACTTGTGCCTTGCAGCAATATTTTAGAACGCATCAGCATTTACCGTTTCGGTGGAAATTGTCTGATAGGGATAGCGGATGCGTGTCCCTTTGACAGTCCTTGCAGCGGCGGTTTTGTGCGGGTTCACGCCCGAACCCGGCGATGTATCGGGCTGGTCTTTTGACGTCTCAAAGAACGCGGAAGAAGGCATCGCCACGGTCAACGCACCGGTTCATGACGGCGGCACGGCCATTGCATTTACGCTGCAGCCAGGCAGTTGCACCGGCAATGACTGTGAAAATGATCGTGAGCGCGTCGAACTCAAGCAAACCCAGTATCAGCATGAGGGCGAAAGCTGGTGGTATGGCTGGTCGCTCTATGTGCCTGAGGGTTTTCCCGCGATATGGCCGGCACGGGTCTTTCTTGGCCAGTTTCACCAGGAAGACGGACCGCCAGCCATGCTTTTCAGTCTCGAACCTGAAGGACTCGCGTTCGAAAGCCGGTTCGTGAATGGCGAAAAGCCGGTGCTTGTGCCAAACCTGATGCTGAAGGGCCAATGGCACGAGATCGTCATGCAGGTCAAATGGTCGCGAACCGATGGTCATGTCCGGATAGATGTCGATGGCAGAACCATCGTTAACCGCGCCCAGCAGACGATGTCGGAAAGCGACGTCTATTTCAAATTCGGCATCTATCGCGCGCACCTATCGCGTGCGGCAATGTCACCTTTGCCAACACAAACCGTGATTTATGACAGGCTGCGAAGAGGCCGCAGCATGGCCGACGTCACGCGCTGACCGGCGCACGCCGCCCGCCTGAAATGCCCTTGGCAGATCCATCCCCGGCAATCCGCACATACTGCACGGCGCGCAGACCGGCCTGACGCCATTCCGCCGCGTACTGAGAAATCGTGGCCGCATGCAACGGCGTCGCGAGCAACACACCAGCCTGGCTCAAGCGCGCCAGATCATGAGACTGGCCGTCGATATTTCCCAGATTCATGATGACGGCATCGTAGCTCCCCTCGAGCGTATTGAGGATCGCGTCCATCCGGTTGGTGGAAAAATACTGCGATGCCATGTCGATACCGTAGCCGGCGCGCAATATGTGAACAGCCGATGCCCCGTCAGTGGTAATCACTTCGGCGAACTTGGAGTTTCCGAGAAGCATTTCGGCAACGCCGGGGCCCGCCGAAATTCCGGCAATGGGATCAAGCTGCTGGCCGGGACGCGCCGCGTCCACCACAATGACCCGGATGGCCTGCTGGGCGAGCGCGCGGGCCAGTGCCATGGCGGTGGTTGCCGATTCCAGTGGCGCAGCACTGATCGCACCTACCGACAAGGTGCGAACGCCGAGCGTCTGCCTGGCCGATGTGGCCCAGGAGGCAAGTTGCCTCAAGGCGCTCGAGTATTGTCCGTTGGGATTGGAAACAACTTCGAAAGCGCGAAAGATTGCCGTTTCAGTGTCAGCCACATGCGGCAATTCACACAGAGCGGGTAGAATTTCCCGAGGCGCCGATGCCTGCGGGAAGGGCATGACGGGCGCAGGCGAAGACACCGGTGCGGTGAACACGGCGGGAGGCTCGGGCGGAGGACCCATATTCATTGCAGGTTCCGGGTTAGCCGCTACTGGCGCGCGGGTAGGTTCAGGCTGACGCGCCTCCATTGGGGCAATCGTGCTCGCCGCAGCCATCACTTCGAGAAGGAACGCAAGCCCCAGGCCCATGAGGAAACCGCCAAGAACGGCCAGCAGGATGGTGGGCCCGATCCGCGGAAAGGAAGGCGTCGATGGCACCATGGCGCGCTGGATGATGCGCGCCATGCCGGGCTGGGCATCGAGGCTGCTTCTGGCGTTCGCGTCGGTGTAGCGATTGAGCAGCGCCTCCAGAATTTCGCGATTGGCGGCTGCTTCGCGTTCGAGTTCACGCAGTCTGACGTCATCAAGGTTGGATTCAGACGCAGTGGCCTTGGCTGCGTTCAGACTGGCGCGCAGTGTCGCCTCGCGTGTCTGGGCAATTCTCGACTGCTCCTCCAGGCCCTTGACGATCTTCAGAGCTTCGGACTTCAGCTGCCGATCAAGATCACGAACTTCACTCTGGACGGCAATCATCTTCGGGTGGTTGGGGAGGTAAGTGACAGAAAGCTCCGACGCCTGGCGCCGGAGTGCAACCTGCTGCTCGCGCAAACGCTGGATCAGTTGTGAAGACAAGACATCCGAGGACGAATCGACATTGCCGTCAGCCGCAAGTGCGTGGCGGATTGAATTGGCGCGGGCCTGCGCTTCGCCGCGCTGGGCGGCGGCCTGAATGATCTGCGAATTGAGTTCGGAAAGAGCTTCATTGCTCAGCGTCGTCTCCCGGCCCTTCAGGAGTCCCGCCTTGGCGCGAAAGCTCTCTGCGGCCCTTTCGGATTCGACGACCTTCTGACGAAGACTTTCAATCTGCTCGGAGAGCCAGTCGCGCGCCCGGCTGGTGGGCTCCGACTGTGCCTCGCGCGTCGACGTCACATAGATTTCGGCGAGTGTGTTGGCGATCTCCGCCGCCGTCTTCGGATCGTTGGCCTCGTAGGCGATAGCGATAACCTTGGAGTCCGGTATGCGATAGATCGTGAGCATCTCATCAAAGCGCCTCATGGCGCGCTGGTCCCCCGTCATGAGCGTTGGATCCTGTTTGAAACCCAGCCTGACCATCACCTTGCTCAGCGTTCCAACACCACCGGAAAGCGGATTAAACTCCCTGCGCTCATGCAGGTTCAGAGTTGTGATAACCCGTTCAGCCAGGTCGCTCGAGGTCAGAACCGCAATCTGGCTTGAAATATCCGCGTCAGTAATTTCACTGCGCGTGCCCGGATCATTTTGCTGGATGCGCTCATAAGGCGTTTCCAGATTCTCGATCAGCACCTGGGCTTCAGTAGTGTAAAGCGTCTTCGCAGTCATGACGAAAGCCGTCGACACCGAAAAGGCGATCAGCGTCAACGCCAGGATCATCCATTTCCGCCGCCAGATGCCGCGCAGCACATCGGCAATATTGATCGTTACGCTTGAAGGACTTGGTGCAGACACAGGAATGCTCATCTGGGCAGTATGGTTAAGAAATTCTTGTCAATCCGGGTCACAATGCAGCGGCGAGGTAACCATTCGATTAACGCAGCACCCCAACGGCGGCAAACCGGGCACCGATGAGTGCCCCGCTTAAGTTATTGCTAACCATAGGCTGTTTAACGTTCAATCCGGCATCTGCGCTTGGGTGTCTCTCTTTGTCAAATCCGAGGTCCACTTCAGTGCGTTTGCGTTTCCTTTTCATTGCCCTATTGAGCCTTCAGCTTTCGGGCTGCGCGGAGACATGGGAATCCAACCCGCCTACCTCCGAGCCCGGCGGAACCGGCATCACGCGTGACGGCCTGATTAATGAGGGTCCGCAGGCGGTCGCCAGCATTCGCAGCCTGCCTTCACACAATACCCGCGGCAGTCTTCCGCCATACGGCAGCAAAGGTGAGGCCGCCACTTACGAATATTCGCGCGGCTACAATGTCGGCACGGGCGATAAACTGTCCGTCAAGGTCATCGGTGAGCCGGAACTCAGCGCCGAGTATCTGGTCGACGGTTCGGGCAATATTTCCATGCCCTATGTGCAGAACCTTCCCGTTGCCGGAAAGACCACGGCTGAAATCGAACGCATGATCGTGGCCCGCCTGCGCGATGGCTTCCTGCGCAATCCAAGCGTCTCGGTGCAGGCAACGACACTCAGGCCGTTTTTCATTCTCGGCGAAGTCACAACAGCCGGCAGCTTCGGCTATCAGCCCGGCATCACAGTGCAGAATGCGGTGGCAATTGCCGGTGGCTATTCGGCACGGGCGGATCAGGGCGAAGTCCTCATCACGCGCCGCACCGCCGATGGAACCGCGACCTACAAAGTTCCAGTCACCACCCAACTCTATCCCGGCGATGTGGTTTACGTGCGCGAACGCTGGTTCTGATCGTTCGCCATGCCGCGCCCGCTCAAAATCCAGATGGTCTTTCGCACGCCTGTGGGCGGCCTCTTCCGGCACGTTCGCGATCTGGTGCGCGGCCTCTCTGAGGAAGGCCACCAGACAGGAATCATCTGCGATTCACTCACCGGCGGTGAAGGTGCGACGGCCGCGCTGGCTGAAATCGAGAAATATTGTCCGCTGGGCGTATCACGGATACCCGTCTCCAGGCTTCCAGGCTTTGGCGATGTTTCGGCGGCGCGGCATGTTGCCCGCATTGCTGGCAAGTCGACTCCCGACCTCATTCATGGTCACGGTGCGAAAGGCGGCCTCTACGCGCGGCTCGCCGGGCGATCCCTCGGCATTCCGTCCATCTATGTGCCGCATGGCGGAAGTCTGCACTACAACTGGTCATCGCCTTCAGGGGCTATATTCTTGGCGACCGAAAAGCTGATCAGGCCGCTGGGATCGGGCCTGCATTTCGTCTGTGCCTTTGAGCGCGACCAGTTCGCTGAAAAGATCGGCCTTGGGAGAACCCCTGCCCGGGTCATCCACAATGGCCTCTGGCCCGAGGAGTTCGAGCCTGTCGTGCCTGCGGCAAATTCGACCGATATTGTGTATGTCGGCGAGTTACGCATGCTGAAAGGCGTCGATGTCCTGATCAAGGCGATCGCCATTGCGCGGGCAACCCGGCAAATAACGGCAACAATTGTCGGAGAGGGGCCGGATCGACGGGCATTTGAAGGGCTCACGCGCGAGCTTGAGTTGGATCGCCAGATCACATTTACCGGCGCGCTTCCGGCCCGAACGGCCTTTGCACGGGGGCGCACTTTCGTTATGCCGTCGCGAGCTGAATCGTTTCCGTACGTTATTCTGGAAGCTACGGCAGCTCAACTCCCGGTCATTGCCAGCAGGGTTGGTGGAATCCCGGAGTTACTTCCCGAAAGTAACATGGTTAATCCGGACGATCCGCAAGAGCTGGCGTCGGCAATTTTGCGTCAACTGGCGGTTCCACAAGGCGCAATTCTTACGCAAAACATGCGCGATCACCTCGATTGCCGGCGCATGACGCGTGACGTCTGCAAATTTTATCTTGATTTGACTTAATTTGGGACGCCCCTTTAACTTCACTTTAAGTAGATTTATAGAGACATTGCTGACGTTCTCGCGGGGGCCCTCGGATGCTTGATGTCAGCGGTTACTTTTTTGCATCCTGGATACACAAGTCAATCTGCCATGCTCCAAGAACCCACAAAGCTGGACAGTCTCACTGCGGCTGGAAAATTCGCAGATCTTGCACCTGGTTTGTCCCAGGAAGCCAAGAACAACCTGCTGAATGCAGCACCTCTCATCTCCATACGGGTGCTCTCCTCGCTGGTTCGCGCTGGCGAGGGCTTGCTGGTCTTTCTGACCGGTCTGGCAATCTGGCTGGCCTACCTGCCTTACGCGGAGACATATACATTCTATATCCCGGTTCTGTGCATGGTGAGCCTGGCGGTGCCTACCATCCTGCACATGGCCGGGCTCTACCGGCTGCGCGCCCTGCAGCACACCCTGACGCAGGTGACCCGGCTGTCGCTGATCTGGATCGTCCTTTTCGGCGTGCTGGCCGTGGTTCTGTTCTTCACCAAGATCGGCACCGAATACTCACGGGTGTGGTTCGCGGCCTGGTATGGCCTCGGGTTCATCGCGCTGGTCGGCTATCGCATCGGGGTTTCAAGCCTGGTCCGGCACTGGAACCGCACCGGTCAACTTTCACGGCGCGCAGTTCTGGTCGGCGGCGGGGCTCCGGCAGAAGAACTTCTCAAGGCCATGCGGCGTTCGAAGGATTGTGATGTGACCGTCGTCGGAATATTCGATGACCGCAATGACGACCGCTCGCCTGCGATGGTTGCGAACATCCCGAAGCTTGGCATGATTGACGAGCTTATCGATTTCGTCCGGCGCACGCGCGTCGACCTGCTGATCGTGACATTCCCGCTGACGGCGGAAGCACGGCTGGTGCAAATTCTCCGCCGCCTGTGGATCCTGCCCGTCGATATCAGGCTCAGCGCCTATACGCAGAAGTTCCATTACCGCCCGCGCGCCTACTCCTATATCGGCAACGTGCCGTTCCTCGATGTGTTCGACAAGCCGTTGACCGATTGGGGTGCGCTGCTGAAAGCCGCCGAAGACAAGGTGCTGGCTCTCTTGATGCTCCTGGTGCTCTCGCCGGTAATGATCGGGATTGCCATCGCCATCAAGATTGGCAGCAAAGGGCCGGTCTTCTTCAAGCAGAACCGCTACGGCTTCAACAACGAGCTGATCGAGGTCCTGAAGTTCCGTTCCATGTACACCGACATGACGGACCACAACGCTTCCATGCTCGTGACCAAGGATGATCCCCGCGTCACCAAGGTCGGCGCCTTTATCCGCAAGACCAGCCTCGACGAGCTTCCGCAACTGATCAACGTCCTCAAGGGTGATCTTTCGCTGGTTGGTCCCCGGCCCCACGCCACGCTGGCAAAGGCCGCGGACAAGCTCTACGACGACGTCGTTGAAGAGTATTTTGCCCGGCACAAGGTCAAACCGGGAATCACCGGCTGGGCCCAGATCAATGGCTGGCGGGGTGAGACCGATACGGCCGAGAAGATCGAGCGGCGTGTCGAATACGATCTTTATTACATCGAGAACTGGTCGCTGTTCTTCGATCTCTATATTCTGGCACGCACGCCGTTGTCGCTGCTGAACACGGAGAATGCCTATTGAGCGCCGCTGAGGCCATCGGAACAGCGCAGCGAACCGGCATTCCCCTCGACCGGATTCAAAAGCTGCTGCTCTGGCTGATGTTCTTCATGGGCTGGCTGGTGATCGTCGAACCGTCGCCTTCGGACGCGCTGTTCATTCCCGTCGTTCTGATCTTTCTGTTTTCTGGGTTGGTCATCCATGCAACCGCAGCACCGATGATCCTGTTCCTGCTGCTCTACAATATCGGCGGATTCGTCAGCTTCCTTGAAGTTTCGAACCAGACCAAGGCGTCGCTCTTCGTCATAACCTCATTTTACATGGCGACCTCGGCGATGTTTCTGGCGTTTCTGATTCCGGCCGATCCGGTCGGACGCATGAACATCATTCGCAATGCCTGGATTCTCGCGGCCGTGATCGCGGCGATCAATGGCCTGATCGGGTATTTCGGTCTGTTTGGCCTGGGGCACGCATGGGCGCCCATCGCACGGGCACAGGGCACGTTCAAGGACCCCAACGTGCTTTCGACCTATCTGCTGTCGCCTGCCATTTTCATTATTCAAGGGTTCCTGCTCGGCACCCAGAAGTGGCGGGTGTTCTCGGCCATAGCACTTCTCATCATCCTTGCCGGACTGTTCCTCGCCTTCTCGCGCGGGGCGTGGATCAGCTTCCTGGCAAGCTCGATGCTGCTCGTCATTGTCACTTACATCGTGGCCGAGTCGCGGCCACTCAGAACCCGCGTGGTGCTGCTGGTTGTCCTCGGCGTCATCGCGGGAGCAATCATGCTGGCCGTGCTGCTGTCGATCCCGCAGGTCCGCGATCTCTTCCTGCAGCGCGCCAGTCTCGTCCAATCCTATGACGGCGGTGAAACCGGGCGGTTCGGCACGCAGCTCAGGAGCATCCCGATCCTGCTCGAACACCCCTTCGGATTCGGGCCTACCTACTTCCGCGTGGTGTTCGGCCAAGACCCGCACAACGTTTATCTCAATGCCTTTGCCTCCTATGGCTGGATCGGCGGCATTTCCTACATGCTGCTCTGCCTTAGCACCATTACGGTCGGCTGGAAGGTCATGTTCACGCGCACGCCATGGCAGCATCACGGCATCGCCGTGTTTCTTCCGCTGTTCACCACCATGCTGCAGGGCGTGCAGATCGATACCGATCACTGGCGCCACTTCTACGTGCTGGTCGGCCTGACATGGGGCTTCTATGGCGCAACAGTGAACTATCAGAGGTCGGTGAATTTCGCACAAATGCAAAGACTGTCCACGGCCTGACGGACGATGATGACTGGGGCTGGCAGGTAGAATGGTCGGAGCGACAGGATTCGAACCTGCGACCCCTACCCCCCCAGAGTAGTGCGCTACCGGGCTGCGCTACGCTCCGACACGGGCGGGGTATAACACCCGGCTTCCAGCTGTAAAAGCAAAAAGGTCAGTCGGCTCCCAGCAGCTTGCGGGCCTGGCCAAGGTCCAGCAAGGCGGCCTTCAGCGAACTCATCTGGCTATCGCTCAACTTGTAGATCGGCTGCACGGGCTCACCCAATGGCGAAGGCTGGGCCAGCCTTGCTTTGGCGGGAGGCGCTTTGCCGATTGGCGGTGCCGACTTGACGATGCGGGGGGCCGGCATGGCCCTGCCGGGCTTCGGCACACCGTCCAGTTCGAGGTCATGGGCATCGCGCTTTCTGGCGGCGATCTCGCCACGCCCGATGCCGGAGACATAGGCCGAGCCTTCTTCGCGTAGAATGCGCTGCACGCCCTTAATGGTATAGCCTTCGCCATAGAGCAGCTTGCGGATGCCCTGCAGCAGATCGACGTCGGCTGGCCGGTAGAAACGGCGGCCGCCGCCCCGCTTCATGGGTTTTATCTGGGTGAACCGCGTTTCCCAGAAGCGCAGCACGTGCTGGGGAACATCCAGGTCCCCGGCTACCTCGCTGATCGTCCGAAACGCCTCAGGCGCTTTTTCCAACATCTGTCTCCGCCGTCAGTGCCAGCGGCACCGTGTCAATCCTCTGTCCCGCCTTCCATGCCATTCACCAGATTCTTCATGACCTGGCTGGGACGGAAGACCAAAACACGCCTGGGGGTAATCGGCACTTCCTCCCCGGTCTTCGGGTTGCGCCCGACGCGCCCGCGCTTGCTGCGCACCATGAAGGTTCCGAATGACGACAACTTCACATTTTCACCGGCGATCAGGGAGTCGGACAGCGTATCGAGAACGGATTTCACCAGATCGGCCGACTCGGTGCGGGATAGTCCAATTTGACGATGAACAGCTTCGCTGAGGTCCGCCCGCGTGAGAGTCTTGCCCGCCATAAATTCCCCTCGCCACTTTTCGGGTTAAAGTTTATCTCGATGACCGGACGTGGTCAACATAAAGTCTTGTGCGCGCTCAAAGGGTTAGACTCAGGCCCGCTACCAGCGGATGAGGGCCGCCCCCCAGGTGAAGCCGCCGCCCATGGCCTCCATCAGGACCAGGTCGCCGCGCTCGATGCGGCCGTCATTCACCGCGACATCGAGGGCCAGGGGTATCGACGCGGCGGATGTATTGCCATGCCTGTCGAGCGTCATGACCACACGATCCTCGGGCACGCCACTCTTGCGGGCGGCACCCTCAAGGATGCGGCGGTTCGCCTGGTGCGGCACGAACCAGTCGATATCGGTTGGCACAAAGCCGGCACCGGCGATGGTCCTGGCCATGACTTCGGCAATGTTGACAACAGCGTGCTTGAACACTTCGCGGCCCTCCATGCGGAGATGGCCCACTGTCATGGTGGCGGACGGACCGCCATCGACATAGAGCTTGTCGCAATAGCGTCCATCGGAGCGCAGGTTTGTGAGGAGGATACCACGATCATCCTTGGTCCCGGCACCTTGCTCGGCCTTCAGGACGACGGCTCCAGCACCGTCTCCAAAAAGAACGCAGGTGGCGCGGTCGGTCCAGTCGACGATGCGGGAAAAGGTTTCGGCACCGATGACGAGCGCGCATTTGCTCTGGCCGGCCTTGATGAAATTGTCGGCGGTCGCGAGGGCGTAGACAAACCCGGAGCAGACGGCCTGGATATCGAAGGCTGCCCCATTGGTGATGCCGAGCCTGGCCTGGACGATCGTGGCAGTTGCTGGAAAAGTCAGATCCGGTGTTGATGTCGCCAGCACGATGAGATCGACGTCACCCGCCGTGCATCCCGACGCCTTCAATGCGGCAATGGCCGATTCATAGGCCAAATCCGAGGTTTTTTCACCCTCCGCCGCGATCCGCCTTTCGCGGATGCCGGTCCGCTCGACAATCCATTCGTCGTTGGTTTCGACAATGCGCGACAGATCGGCATTGGTCATGACACGCTGCGGCAGATACGAACCGGAACCCAGAACTACGGAACGCAGCATCGGGACTATGCCTCTTTCCTGACGCGATCAAGTTCAATGACCGAGCCGCTATGGCTGGCCATGAGGCGGTTTTTCTCGGCGATGTCATGGGCGATCTTGGCGACCAGTTCATTGCGCGCCATTTCGATGGCAACGTCAATCGCGGTGGCAAAGCCCAATGCGTCGGTGCCACCGTGACTCTTGACGACGACGCCGTTCAATCCAACGAAGACGCCGCCGTTGTGCTTTCGCGGGTCCATGCGGTCGCGCAGCATATTGAACGCGCCATAGGCGAATACCGCACCAATGCGCGACAGCAGCGTGCGATTGAGCGCCAGCTTGAGATAGGTCGTGAGCTGCTTGGCCGTGCCCTCGGCGGTCTTCAAGGCAATGTTGCCGGTGAAGCCTTCGGTAACGACCACATCCACCGTACCCTTGCCGATATCGTCGCCTTCGACAAAGCCGCAATACTCAATCGGAAGCCTGGCATCGCGGAGCAGATGGCCTGCCTCCTTGACCTGCTCGACGCCCTTGATCTCTTCAACCCCGATATTCAGGAGGCCGACGGTGGGGCGCTCAAGCCCGAACATGGCGCGCGCCATGGCCTCTCCCATCACCGCAAATTCGACGAGTTGGATGGCATCGGCGCCAATCGTGGCGCCGACATCTAGCACGATGCTCTCGCCACGTAGCGTCGGCCAAATGGCAGCAATCGCAGGCCGCGAGATACCGGGAAGCGACTTCAGCACGAATCGGGACATGGCCATCAGTGCGCCGGTATTGCCGGCCGAGACCGCTGCCTGGGCCTCGCCGTCCTTCACGGCCTGGATCGCCTGCCACATGCTGGATTTGCCGCGGCCATGGCGGAGCGCCTTGCTCGGCTTGTCATCCATGGCGATGACCACGTCGGTGTGGCGGACCTCGGCGCGGCTCGCCAGTTTCGGCAACTTGCCCAGAATTGGATCAATGCGGGCCCGGTCGCCAAACAGGAGAAAGCGGTATTCGGGATGGCGGATGGCCGCCAGTTCGGCACCAGGAAGCACCATATCCGGCCCCAAATCGCCGCCCATCGCATCGAGTGATATCGTCGGATGCGCGTTCATTGCGGTTTAAATGGACCTGATTTCGATTCTTGTGCCATGCGCATGCGGTGCGGCGGCACAATAGCCACTCGCCCGGTCAAAACCAACGAAAAGATCATTTTCCGCCTGGCCGGTCCTTCAGCCTGGCCAATTCTTCGAAGGGTTTCGGCCCGTCCGGAACTGTGGCGCCTTCGACGCTGACCGGCACAAAAGACACACCGGGCTTGCGCGGATAGGGGTCAAGCGAAAGCGCCAGGGTTTCGGCAACGATTTCGCCCAGATCGATTTCGCCGTTCTCGATGAAGTCGAGGTCTTCTTCTTCGCCGCCGGATTCACTTGGCGGCACAGCAGCGCGCGGCAGGAAGTAGCGTTCCACCGGCACTTTCATGTCCGACGCAAATTCTTCAAGGCTGACAACGCAGACCTGAACAATGCTTGCCGCCAGCTTGCCATGAACGCGCAGCCCCTTGCCTCTCGCCGGTTCAACCTCCAGCACCGCCGAGAGGGCCTGCACCCGCGGTATGCCAAGACGGCTGGCGAGTGACTCGCACTCGTCCGCATCGGCCGCCAGGCGTTCCTCGCAGCCGCCATCGGGCACCCGGTCAACCCGCAAGGGACGGGAAAACTCAGGCTTGACGCTCATCCCGGATCTCCAAACCTGACTGTGCCAGAGACTATTACTGCCGGATCCTGGGCGCGAAGTGCTCCGTCCGCCTGGCGCGTGTACCGGGCCAGGGCCCCGGCGCCGCCCTCCGGAGGCGTTTCCGGCCAGACATTCCGCGTCAGGGCGGCTTCAAGGCTTTCATCGGCAGTATCAAGTTCCGTGCCATAGGCTTTCAGCCGGCCGTAGAACACCTCGGCCATCTTGCGCACTTTCTTGCCGACCGACAGGTCCCCTGTCCCCATTTCGCGCAGCGAGCGGTCCATGTCACGGAAAAGCTCGTCTACAAGGTTCTGGCGAAACAGTTCGGCTTCAGAACCGGGATGGTTCGCCAATGCCCTTAGGACAAACATGGCGTGCAGCGAAATCATCTCGAACCTGCCATCCACCGTGTCCGGAACGCCATATTCGGCATAAAGCCGGGGATGCCGCGCGGCGGCCACAATCGCCTCATAAACGGCTCGTTCAGCTTTCTGCGGCAACCATCGCCGAAAGGCCCGGGCGAGACTCATCGGGGACCACCCTCGCTCGCGGGCGTAGCTGTCACTCGTATTAGCGGTAGGGCTTGCATGCGATCACTTTCCAAACTCATGGCCGGGCTTGTGCTGGGCGGCAGTCTTTTTGTCATAGCCGCCTGCACGCCGACCGTCGACCACCGTGGATACCTCGCCAAGCCCGGTGCGTTCAACCAGGTTCAGAACGGCATGAGCAAGGCCGAGGTCGAGTCGATATTGGGTTCACCGTCGACAACCGCAAGCATCAATTTTCAGGGCGACAGCTACTATTATATTTCCAGCGTCACAGAGCAGAAGGGCATCATGGGGGCCAGTGAACTCAGCCGCGAGGTCATCGCCATCCGCTTCGACCAGGGCGAGCAGGTGACCAGCTTTGCCCAGTATGGGCTTGAGGATGGCCGCATCATCGATGTCAATACGCGCGAAACGCCAACCCAGGGGCGCGAATACTCATTCCTGCAGAGCTTCTTCAGCGGCATCGGCAAGCCGGGCGGCACCAAGGTCACGCCGATGCAGCGGGTTGGCGGATAGGTAAGACCCGTCAAAATTCAGATTCAATAGAATCATCCACAGGATTGCTTTGACCAATCGCTCGCGGCCTGACTCTGGCGCTTCGACCTCCCATCTGCGGTCCGCGCCAGATATGCTGCGCATGGCCCTCAATGGGACAAGGCGGCCCTCCAAATCTCACGTCCTATTCCGCAGCTTTTGCCCTTCGAAGCTCACCGACCTGTCTCGCGATCTGGCCGATATGCCGGCTATCGGTGCCGCAGCATCCGCCCCAGACATTGATGTGAGGGAAGCGCACGGCAAGGCCGGCCATCTGGCTGCCCAGTTCCTTAGGATCACCGTCTTCGAGATGCCCGAGCTTGCAGAGATCCAGTGTTTCCATTGCAACGGCGTTTGGCATGAAGCCCCCTAACCGCCTGGTCCAGTCACCTGCAGTCAGGCCCGGTTCGAATTCCGTTGGATGGGTGCAATTGACCATGTAGTAAGCCGGCGCGGCGCCGGTCGCGGCGTCGACTTTTGCAATTGCCTCCTCCAGGGTCTCGCCACCTTTCAGTTTCCCGCCCTTTGCAACGAAAAACGATATCACAACTGGCATGTCTGCCGCCTTTGCCGCGCGAGTCAGCCCGATTGCTTCATCTGTGGCGGAAAATGTCAGTGCGCTTATCAAATCGGCTCCGGCCTTCTTGAAGGTCAAAATCTGTTCGGAGTGGTAATCCTCTGCCTCCGCCGCATCCGGAGTACGGCCTACTTTGTAAGCATCGCCTCTAGGCCCAATGACGCCTCCGACGATCATGGGTGTTTCAGGGCTGTCGTACTCCCGCGCGAAGTTCTTGTAGAACTCGATCCCGCGAATGTTGATTTCCTCAAGGCCTTCGCGGGAGTAGCCGATCAATTCGCCCCAATCCCGGCTAGCCCGATAGTGAAGGCCCTCGTTTATTACACCGAACCCTTCAGCAACTGCTGCCTCGACAAGCTTGCGGTGATAGCTGGTGAGACAGGCGACACCACGTTCGTCATCCAGCAATTCGAAAAGACAGAAATGCCGCAGTTTAAAGCCGTCGACATACTGCAACCACGTCTCGATTCCACCTCCACAGGTCATGCGGCGGCCATTCAGTTGAGGAAGATTGCTTTTTCCGGCCATGTTTGTCCCCAGGTTCGCTATCGACGTTCAAACGTAGCACAAGGCCGAACGTGCCTGGGAGTAGCAAGTCAGTTTGTCGCCCGGAGCCGACGCGGCAGCGGCAACCTGTGTCAGTTGAACCACAGGGCATAGCCGAGAAAGTTGCCCTGGAAGGCCTGCATGAGTTCGTTCCAGCGGGCGCGACCGGAAATCGGTCCGTCCTCCAGATAAGGCACGGCATCGGTGCCCGCCACCAGCAGAACGAGATCGAAGCGCTTCGATTCCGCAAACATCCTCCTGACATTCAGCCCGCGATCAAAGCGCCAGTGCGGCAGAAGTTTCCGGCCCTCCAGTATGCCGCCGAACTCGGTCATGACGGCGAGCCAGGAATCGATCGTCTCGTCAGAGAGAGGCGCGCCCGTCATCGCGCCCTTCTGCCTGGCATTTGGCAGCCATTCGCGCACGTCACCGGTTTCGCGGCGCGCCGCGGCCCAGCTCGATGCGCTGAGTGCCGTCATGCCGAGAAGCCGCGACCGGACATCCGCGAGCCTTCCCTGATCGACGACCGGCCAGTTCACCAGATGTACGAAGGCCACGAGGTCACCGATCTCGCCGGACAGATACTGCGCGGTGCTGCGGTTTGCCGCCAGCCTGCCGCCAATTTCCAGTCCGGCGGCGGGGAAGAACAGGTGGAATGTCTTTTCGAAGGTTTCGTGGAAATCATGGGCGAGGAGGAATTGCGCGAAGCTCGAGATGAATCGCCCGTAGCCCCGCATCCAGTAAATGTCAGCCGTGTCGAACCTGACATCCATCGCCTGCAAGTCGGCAGGTCCGATTTCCGCGCCGAGCATCGCCACCATCACGTCGCCCATGGTCTCGCCAAGATCCAGTTTGCCGTCGCCATTGAAATCGACCCGCAGTGCGGCGATGTTGGCCGACAGGGCGATTTCCTTGTCGCCGAGCCTGGCCAGCGAGGCCTCGGCTTCATCGAGATCATTCACCAGCGCTTCAAGGATCGCACGCATGGACCGATAGTCCAGCTTTTCGGGCTTCGGGTTGGGCGGCACGGGAAAGCGCAGAACCGGCAGCGACATCGCCGCGCCGGATCGCGGCGGTGCCAGTCCGAAACGGTAGAGGGACTGCCCGAGGTGCTCGATGGCCTCGGCAAACTGGAGCGCGCCTGCAGCGCCCGCTGCCCTGGCAGGATCGGCACTGGAGAGGCTGAGGATCTGATCGGCGCCGGCCTCGTAGCTGCCCGCCGCCAGGTGTTTCGCAAAGAGATCGTCGACGGCGTCGGCACGCGCCATTCCTGCGAGGAATTGTAGAACGAAGATGAGGCAGGCAATGACGCGCATTTTGTTTTCCTCTTACCGTCGCATCCTGGAACCGAATTGTGCCAAAAATAGGACTTATAATCTATTATTTGAGATCTTGGGTATTATAGTCCTAGTTCATTATGCGAGCCAAGCCTGACAAGATCAAGATGTTCGTCATCAGGCTTGCGATAGATCAGCACCAGATCGGGCCTAACATGGCAGTCGCGATGGTCTTTCCATGCGCCTGTCAGTGGATGGTCGCGAAACCTTGCATCGAGCGGATAGTCTGCTGCCAGCTTGATCAAGATTTGCGGGAGTTCGGCCTCGACGGCCAAACCATGGTGGTGTTTCAGCTCACGCTTGTAGTCTTTTTTGAATCGGGCGGTCCGATTAATCGTCCGCATTCAGTTCGGCGATCAGGGCATCGACGCTGTCGAAAGACTTCATTTCGCCGCGCCTTGCAGCCTCCATCGCCGCGACGGTTTCGGCGTTGGGCACCAACGGCTCAAAGGGCAATGCCTTTTCTGCCGCAACTTTCACCATAAGCAGGCGAAAAGCGTCCGACACAGTCAATCCGATCGTTGCCAAGACCGCCGAAGCTTCCGCTTTGGTCTTGGAGTCAATTCGGGCTCGCACAACATCTTTGGCAGGCATTGCATTTCTCCTGAGCCACAATGTAGCTCAGGCTCTAGTCGACTACAAGAAAAACCCCGCGCAGGTCATTCCGCGCTAGCATAGGCAGGCTTCTCTTCAAATTGGCGGAGTATTTGTATTGACAAATGCGTGTACAAATTTTACCTGATTGAATGGAAATACCGATTGTTGGATTTGAATGGGATGATGGCAACTGTGAGAAATGCCAGAAGCACGGCGTTTCGGCTAGCGAGATCGAAGGCCTGTTCCAGAGCCGGGCTCTGTCAGTCGAGCCTGATGTTTTGAATTCGGCTGTCGAGAAGCGATACCGGGCCATTGGAAAGACCGACGGTCAACGCCACGTCTTTGTCGTCTTCACGTTGCGGTCACGGCTCGGCAACGTTTTCATCCGGCCCCATCAGCGCAAGGTACATGCACAAGAAGGAGATCGAGACTTATGAAAAAGAAAATCCCTGATTTCAAAACAGACAAGGAAGCGGAAGACTTTGTCGATACGGCTGATTTGAGCGATTTTGATCTTTCCGGTTTCAAGCCCGTGCGCTTCGAATTTCAGGCGAAGACGGAACGCGTCAACATGCGCCTGCCCGCCGAGCTTCTTGAAGCTGTGCGCCGCAAGGCGAAATTCGAAGGCATGCCTTATCAGCGGTTCATCAGGGCAACACTGGAACGGGCGGTGACGGGGAAAACCCGGGCGTAGAAAGCTGAAGAAATTTTACGATCCCACGCGTTCGCGGCGCAAGGATCTGGTTGTCCACCCAATTGGTCGATGATTCCAAAACCGCCGTTTGCACTGTTTATATCCAGTTCTTCAACTGCTTTTGCCGGTCAGTTGCGCTCTTGAAGGATGGCCGCGATCACAGCTTCAGGCGCATCGTCCTGAACCAAATGCCCGGCGTCGGGCACACGAATGAGTTTGCCGCCGGTCATCTGTTGCGCCAGTCTCTCTCCCGTTGAGATCGGAATCCACTTGTCCGCTTCACCCCAGAGAATTTGTACCGGGCAGTCCGGCGGCGCGTAAAGCGGCTCGACCTCATCGGTGTAGCGCTGATCCATCTGCGCGATCTGGCGGTAGAACGCGGCCTGCCCAATATCGCCGCGCCACGGCAACGCATAGATTTCCAGCGTATCCGGCGATAGCCCGCGGCAGGATGCACCGTTGAGATATGCGGTGAGAAGGGCCTCATGAGCATAGCCGGGAAGTCCGGCAAAGGCCGCCTCGTGCTGGCGCACATGGCGTACGAATGGCGATCCCCAGGGAGCCAGTGAAACCGGATCAATCAGGGTGATGCGGCAGAAGCGAGAGCCATTAAGATAGTAGGCCCGCAAAGCCGTGGCGCCGCCGAAATCATGCGCCACGATTTCCGGCCGCTCAAGATGCCAGTGCTCAATGAGTTCGGCGAGCAGCCCATTCTGAACGCCAAGAGAAACATCCTGCCCGGCGTTTTTCTCCGAATCTCCATAGCCAAGTAGATCGAATACATAGACAGCACGCTGGCGTGCGAGCCAGGGCGCAATGCGCCGCCACACTTGCGAAGAAAACGGAGTGCCATGCACCAGGATGATGGGCGGGCCGGCACCGAAGCACCCCCAGGCGATTTTCTGATCGCGGAAGACATAGGTTCTATCGAGTGTCAGCATGTATCGAGGACCTGCACCTCGTGCCAGAAGCTTAAGTGGCAGTTGTGCCCCCTGCAAGGCAAAGGGCCGGAGCTATTGGCCCCGGCCCTCGGTTCGTCAAAGATTAGATATGGCTCAATGCCCCGCCAGCACCGCCAATAGCAGGAGGGCCACGATGTTGGTGATCTTGATCATCGGGTTCACGGCGGGGCCTGCCGTGTCCTTGAGGGGTCGCCGACGGTATCGCCGGTGACGGACGCCTTATGGGCGTCCGAACCCTTGAGGTGCTTGACGCCCTTCGAGTCGACAAAGCCATCCTCGAAGGACTTCTTGGCGTTGTCCCAAGCACCGCCGCCCGCCGTCATCGAGATGGGGATGACCCAAATACCGCGAGATGCAAAAAAGCTACGGCCAAGCTAAATCGGCCAAGAAAGCCCGCAGTTCGTCCTCCACTTGCAACGCTTGCTTGATACGGTCGATATCAATCATTCGCGCAATCTCTACTCGTGTCATCGGCTTTTGATATGTGGGCCAATTTCTAACGAGGGTCGAATTCGAAAGAACCGAAGTTGGCGGACGGAGTTGCGAACAATTTGGCAAATGACGGAGCAAGAAAGCTTCGTGGCAAGGGCTCTGCCAAATAATCCTTATCTCGTACTGCGAAGCCAAGCTCTCCACATCGGCCTTCTGAACGGGGTTTTGCTCCGCAGTGTCAGAATCAATCAACACTGCCTTCCTCCACAATCGAGACCGCTTGCGTTCATACTCTGCAATCTTCTTTGTGGCCTTCCGGATTTTGGCAAGCGGGCTTCCGGCACCTGCTCCCAACAGAACGACTTCCAAGTGTATCGATGGAATATGCTGCCTGACAATATCACCAAGTACCTGACTATAGGCTTGCTCGGATTCTCCTTCGCACCCCAGAAATACAGGTCGACGACGTAATACAATTTGCCGGTCCCGCTTCATCCAATTCGAGGGACCGCACCATATTCACCGCCCATGTACTTACGATAGAAGTTATCTTTTCTTAGCGTTGGACGAACATCGGTCAGGCTGAACATCGTGCTTCGCCCCTGACGGTCCTTTTCGCACAATACAATCTCCTCTTTCGTCAAGTCCTCCAACAATGAAACAGCGTGGCAAGACATCCAGAGTTGCGCATCATGTGGATTTCGATCCGTGCTATAGAACCAGCGAATGATTTCCGGAAGAACCAGCGGATGAATTGAGACATCCAATTCATCCAGCACCGCGATACCGCCCCCCGAAAGGGCCCTGGACAGCCAGGGGAAAACTCGGATGAATGATCGGGTGCCATGGCTTTCAAGCACCCACGGCATAATTCCCCCGTGCCCTTCATGATTGAAAATAAGGGTGGGGCCATTTGGAGTCTGGAAAACATCGGCCCGTGCGATGCCGACATCAATGCGTTGTAGATCCGCATTCAGACTCTGAACAAGATCTGGATTGTTCGCCATTTGATTAAAAACGTCGTTGTCCGACGGCTCAATCCTGTCGATCAAAATATTGCTAAAAACTTTTTCGGCGGCATCCATCAATAATAGCGACGGCCGATGACTGAACTTTGAAAGGGTTGCCACAACGCTCGCATTGCCACGGACCTTGTCAACTACTTGCGCGAAACCTGACAAAGAAAACTGTTTGGAACCCAAAAGCTTTGACTCAACTCGCCTTTCAAACACCCGGCGCCATCTGCCTTCACCATTGGGTTTTTGTTGGAGCGATTCCTTGTTCACTGTTCCAACAATCCCGTCCTTCGCGGCCAGTTCTAGCTCATACCGATAGAAGCCGCGAGATCCGTCGAGTTTAGATGGTTCGGCGCTTGGCTTGGTCTCCGGTGGATTCATAGCGCCGCCGAATTCAATCGCGAGTCGAACCGGACGATTCGACGAATCGAAATCATTGAACCGCTCAATTGGCAGAGATGGACCCGAATAATCGAAACTGTGTCTGACGAACCAGGCCAAAAATGAAATTGCCTTAAGAACAGTGGACTTACCCGAGCCGTTCGCGCCAAACAACGCGACGACCTTGGGAACTCGCAACTTTGATCCCGCGAAAGCCTCACCATATCGTTCGGTATCGATCGGCGCAGTTAGGGGGACCAGCATGTCGAGGACATGCCTGTCGCGAAAGCTGTAAAAATTCTCCAGTTCCAGTTTGTAAATCAATTCATAGCGCCCATTTCTATTGTGAGATTAGATTGTTGGAAGAATAATGTCAATAATTGACTTTCATGATGAATAATCGTTAATGAAATCGCTGAGAGAATCATTTCTTTTAGGTCTTGTTGAATGCCCGTGAGCATCCTTCAGAAAAGGAAGCATAGTGAAACAGTGGCACGGACGGACCAAGATGGCCCGATAATCGGCTTCAACGCCGAAATGCCCTCATAAAATGAAAAGGCCGGGAATTGCTTCCCGGCCCTTGGTCCCGAACAACCGTAGGCTCAATGCCCAGCCAGCACCGCCAACAGCAGGAGGGCCACGATGTTGGTGATCTTGATCATCGGGTTCACGGCGGGGCCTGCCGTGTCCTTGTAGGGGTCGCCGACGGTATCGCCGGTGACGGACGCTTTGTGGGCGTCCGAACCCTTGAGGTGCTTGACGCCCTTCGAGTCGACAAAGCCATCCTCGAAGGACTTCTTGGCATTGTCCCAGGCGCCGCCGCCCGCCGTCATCGAGATGGCGACGAACAGGCCGGTGACAATGACGCCCATCAGCATGGCGCCCAGCGCCGAGAAGGCTTCGGCCTTGCCGGCAATCCAGTTGATGACGACGAACACCACGATCGGCGACAGCACCGGCAGCATCGAGGGAATGATCATCTCCTTGATGGCCGCCCTGGTGAGCAGGTCAACGGCGCGGGCGTAGTCGGGTTTTTCAGTGCCCTTCATGATGCCCGGCTTTTCCTTGAACTGGCGGCGCACCTCGACCACCACGGCCTGGGCCGCACGGCCCACCGCCGTCATCGACATGCCGCCGAAGAGATACGGCAAGAGACCGCCGAAGAGCAGGCCCACGACGACATAGGGGCTGGACAGATCGAAGGTAACATTGACATCCTTGAAGAAGGTGCCGTCCGCCGCATTGGCCGCGAAGAACTTGAGATCCTCGGTGTAGGCAGCAAAGAGCACCAGAGCGCCGAGGCCGGCCGAGCCGATGGCATAGCCCTTGGTGACGGCCTTGGTGGTGTTGCCGACCGCGTCGAGCGCATCGGTGTTGTGACGCACCTCCTTGGGCAGACCCGCCATTTCGGCGATGCCGCCGGCATTGTCGGTGACCGGACCGAAGGCGTCGAGCGCCACGATCATGCCAGCCAGCGCCAGCATCGTGGTCACGGCGACGGCCACGCCGAAGAGACCGGCGAGGTTGAAGGTCACGAGGATGCCGCCGATGATGACGAGGGCCGGAAGGGCTGTCGATTCCATCGAGACGGCGAGGCCCTGGATCACGTTGGTGCCGTGGCCGGTGATCGACGCCTCGGCGATTGAGTTCACCGGGCGCTTGCCGGTGCCGGTATAATATTCGGTGATCCAGATGATGAGGCCGGTGATGACGAGGCCGGTCAGGCCGCACCAGAACAAGCTCATCGGCGTGAAGGTCGCGCCGGCGGTCACGATCTCTCTGGACATGCCGCCGAACACCAGACTGATCACGGGATAAAGCACCACCAGCGACATGAGGCTGGTGGCGATGACGCCCTTGTAGAGGGCTCCCATGAGGGTGTTGGAGGCACCCAGCTTGACGAAATAGGTGCCGATGATCGAGGTGACGACGCAGGCGCCGCCAATGGCGAGCGGCAGGACCATGCCCCAGATCTTGAGATCGGCGGGCAGCACGATGGCAGCGAGCACCATGGTGGCCACGGTGGTCACGACATAGGTTTCAAACAGGTCGGCTGCCATGCCGGCGCAGTCGCCGACATTGTCCCCGACGTTATCGGCGATGGTGGCAGGGTTGCGCGGGTCGTCTTCCGGTATGCCGGCTTCGACCTTGCCCACCATGTCGCCGCCGACGTCCGCACCCTTGGTGAAGATGCCGCCGCCCAAACGGGCGAAGATGGAAATCAGCGAGGCCCCGAAGGACAGCGCCACAAGGGCGTCGATCACGGTGCGGCTGGTCGCATCGAGACCAATCGACCCGGTGAGAAAGCCGAAGTAGAGGGTGACGCCAAGGAGGCCCAGGCCCGCAACGAGCAGGCCTGTGACCGCACCCGCCTTAAAGGCAAGGTCAAGACCGCCTGCCAGTGACTTGGTGGCGGCCTGCGCCACGCGCACATTGGCGCGCACCGACACGTTCATGCCGATAAAGCCCGCAGCGCCCGAAAGAATGGCGCCAATGGCGAAGCCGATAGCCGAATAGCCGCCGAGCAGCAGCCAGGCAATAACGAAAATGATGGCGCCGACGATGCCGATCGTCGCGTACTGGCGCTTTAGATAGGCTTGTGCTCCTTCGCGGACGGCGGCGGAGATTTCCTGCATGCGGGCCGTGCCGGCATCCGCGGCCAAAAGGCCACGGGTTGTAACAATGCCGTACACGATGGAGAGCGCGCCAGCGAGCACGATCAGCCAGAGTGCGGTGTTCATGAATAAACCCTTGTGTTCGTTTGTGTTCCCCCGAGAAACTGCCAGATGGAGGGCGCAGATTCGCGCCTCCGGCCCCCGCTCCCGGAATGTGGCTGCGGTATGCCAAAAGATTGGCCCTGAGGCAATGGGCTTGGCCTATGGCCGGCCGCTGACTAAAATTGACTCAATGTCAGAACCGGTTAACATCAAAACAGGTTCAACGCTTTCCGCTTGCAGATCGAGCAGTGCTCGACGAATTGGGAGTTATTGACATGAACCGAGTTTGCAAAGCCGTTTTGGCTGCGGCGCTGAGCGTTGGCACAATGGGACCATTGGGCAGTGAGGCCAACGCCGAAATCCTGTTCGTAGGAATCTATACTATTACTGCCGCCACGCCCAGTTGTGCCGGGCATATAGGCGTGGGTAACACTGCTAACGCGCAGTTTCATCCCGCAAAGGCGCCCGGAAATTCCAATTTTTCGGCGTTGAACCGCATTTGGGACTTCGGAGCACAGTCATATGCGCTCGCGACCGGCAGTTTCACAACCGCTTACAAGAAGGTTACAAACCGGGGGATCGGTTGGAACGTTTTCACACCCCCCAAGCCTTCATTTGTCCTTATTTCCAAACAGGTGCCCCCCACAATTACCAATTCCACCAGTTCTATTGTTCTCGAGGGCAAAATCAAAAATATTTATGGCCAGGCCGGACTTGAAACTTGCGAGGCCAGTTTCTCGATGGTGGGGTTGAAACAGGTTCAATGATGGGCAATCGCCGAGATTTGGAGGAAATTATGAAGTACTTAATCGCCGTCGTATCGCTTTCATTCGTTCTAGGTACACAGGCCGCAGAAGCAGCGCAGGTGAGGTGGCACGGTGAAGCCAGCATCACCGGCAAGTCGGGAACCTGCCCTGACTATGATCCCACAGGCAACTTCATGCGGGCGCGATTTCGCCCAGGGCTGGGCGGCGACAACGGTACCAACTCCGAGTTCAGCTTCTTTTTCGACAGTTTCGCCCAGTCCTTCGGTTTAAACAATCACCTGTTCGACGCGACGTTCAGAACGGTTGACACGATGCAGATAGGCGATGGATTCGGCCCCGTCGACAATGTGGTCAAGGTAAAATTTGTCACGCAGGCCCCTGCAACTCTCACCTTTGCCACGAATTACATCACCGTTACCGGCGAGATTTCCGGCTATGACTTCATGCCCCTGTGCACGGCGAAATTCACGATGAAGTTGCTCAAGAAACTGAATTGAGACTATCCGGCGATTGCTGCTGCTAGCGGGTTACTAGCCTGCCATCGGCTTCCTCGTTGCGTCGCATATGGTAAGTTGCGTCACGTGAGGCAGCAGGAGCATCCATGACCGACAGGCCAATTGAACACCGCTCCAAGAAAGGGCGCATCCATACCGGACGCGTCTGGCGTCTCTATGACGGCTTGCTGAGTTGCGACGCCGGCGGCGGCCACCGAGAAATTCCTGTTGGCGACATTGAAGCCGTGCACCTGACCTTCGCACCGACCCGCTTCGAATTCGACCGCTACGCCTGCCATCTCAAACCAAAGGGCCGGTCCTGGGAGATCATCTATTCGATCTGGGATGCGGGTCTTGCTCACGCGGAAGACCACGGCGATACCTACAGGCGGCTGGTGCGGTCGCTGGTCGAACAGGTGGCCGAAGCAAATCCCGGCGCAAGGGTCCGGGCCGGAGAGCCCGGATCGCGCTACTGGTTTGAGCTTGTCCTGCTGATCCTCGTTTTCGCGAGCCTTGCCGCCGCCGTGTCGATCCTCGGGCTTGCCTGGAACTGGAGCACCGCGGTCATGGCGATGTGCGCCATCGTCGCCCTGCCCTTCGCCTTGATGTGGGCGCGGCGCAACCGGCCGCGCAATCTCAATCCGGCGAGCCTGCCGGACATGTATCTGCCTCCGGTTCCCGTGGAGAACCACAGATCGAAGTCGTGAACCTGAATGCGGAAGGCGCCGCTGAGAAAGCGACGCCTTGCTGCGATCTTTTTGCGGGTCTCAGAGAATGAAGTCCGCGGCCCCGGTGATCAATCCATTGCCAAGCACAACAATTGCCATTTCCGCTTCGGCATCGCCGTCCGTGTTAAAGCTCACAAGCTGGTCGTTGGCCCGCTGAACGATGCGGATTTCGCCCTCGGAGAAATTGCCGTTGGTATCGATCACAAAGGCCTGGTCGCCGGCAATGCTCTCGACGGCATCGATGCCGCTGACATTGATGCGGTCGCCGGTTGCGAAATCGAGTATGCGGTCGAAGGTTCCGGGCGCCGATCCGCTGGTTGCCAGGGTGCCAAAGACAAACTGGTCGTTGCCTTCACCGCCTGACAGCCGGTCCACACCGTTCTGTCCCCGCATGATGTCGTCACCGGCGCCACCGGACAGCGTATCCGCTCCGGCCTTGCCCGCGATGTCGTCGTTGCCACTGGAGCCGATCACGAGGTCGCCCGAGTTCTGCCCGGATACTGAAACGAGATTGTCGTCGGCAAGCCAGTTGGCGTTGAAGGTGAACTGCGAAAGGTCGAGTGTTGCGGTATCCATGGTGATCGCAAGCCTATCCGCGCCGGGGTTGCCCGCCGCCACACTTTCCACATTGGCGTTGACGGCAAGGCCATCGCCGATCTGCGAGGAGAGGATATCGGCACGCATGGCGGTGGCACTTGAGTCCGCAAACACAAGCGTTTCAATCGACTCAAGCTCAGCAAGCCGGAAGTCAACTTCAGATGTAAAGAAACCGTTGATGAGCAACGTGTCGGCCCCCTCGCCACCGTCAATAATGTCTCCACTCTCGATTGCCTCGGTGATCTGAAAGGTGTCAAAGCCGCCATTGCCGAAGAGCTGGTCGACACCTTCGCCGCCGATCAATTCCTCGCCAGCGCCGCCGCCGATAATCGTATCGTTTCCCCCGCCCGAGCGGAGAAAGGCGAATTTCTCGGTGCCGAACACGACATCCGCGCCGGACCCCATCTGGACGAACGTAAAACCGGACCAGCCGGTCAGATCAAAACGCCGGAGGTCTACCACGAAGCTGTCGGATGAGTTTTTGTCGTCGATCGAAAACTGGGAGCCTGCTCCTGCGCCTTCGAGGATCAGGTCAGCCGAAAGGCCATTGCCCAACTGTGCGGCGCTGAATTTGGCAACTACAGCCGACGAGCTGTCTCCATTGACGACGATCTTCTCGATTGATGACAAGGCAGCATTGCGAAAATCCGCGCTGAACACGTTGTCGGGATCGCGATTGACCTGGATAACGTCGTTGCCTTCACCGCCGGAAATGGTCTCGGCAGCAATGTCGTCGCCGAAATTGTAAGCAAAGGTATCGCTACCTTCGCCGCCCTGTAGATCGTCGGCACCGTCGCCACCTGTCAATGTGTCGTTGCCACCGAGACCAGAAATCTTGTCGGACTGGATTGAACCGGTGAGCGACTGGTTGGCGGCGGAGCCATTGATGCGGATCGTATCCTGGCCGGCGGTGAAGTTCTGGAAGGTAAAATCGGCCAGAGAAACAGTTGCCGAGGCATTGACGGTCAGCGTATCGGCGTTACCCGTATCGCCTCGGACATTGGTATTTGCCGCCAATGCTCCAGCTTCGAACTGCGACTGGAACAAGATCATTTCGGCCGCCGTGCTGCCGCTGGTATTGAATTGAAGCTGTTCAATAGACGAGATGCCCACGGTTCCGAAGTTAACCGTGCCAGCGACTTCGAGAGTGTCAGTTCCCGTGCCGCCATTCACGACTTCGAGGGTATTGGCGTTATCGCTCGTGCCATCGCCGGAAAATTTGAATGTGTCGTTGCCGGAGCCGCCATTCAGTGTATCGCGGCCGTTGCCGCCGGTGATCGTGTCGTTGCCACTGTTGCCACTGATCAGGTCGGCGCGGGTCGAGCCGATGATCGACTCGTTCGAGCCATCGCCAAGGACAGTGACCTTGTCCGACGAGGAAAAACCGTCGAACTGCAACCCGTTGAGCGAAAGGCTGCTTGCCGTACCCATGATGACACGGAACTCGTCGCTCTTGCCGCTCGCGCCATGCAGCGTGAGGCCGGACGAAAGGCCGCCGGCTGCGAACTGGAAACCGAAGAATTCCGCAAGGTTTTCGGGATGGGTCGGAGATTCCGAGAACTCTACATTCTCAATTGACTGGATGGTTGCGCCGATGAAGGAGACTTCGCCGGATACGAAGATGGTATCGTTACCCGATCCGCCGTCGATGGTTTCACCGGGTTGCGATTCGCTGCTTCCGCCAGTTTCAAAGTAGGTCAGCTTGTCGTTTCCGCTGGCGCCGTGGAGTTCATCCTTGCCGCCGAGGCCTGCGATAATGTCGTCGCCGGTCGTGCCGACGATCAGGTTGTCACCGCTATTTCCTTGAATGTTTGCCATAACACGTCTCCTGCATTTGGTTGGTGAAGCCAGGCTAGGAGGGTTTGAGGGCTCAGTATGTGATTTGCATCACAAACATAAAAATCATGCGGGTTGATGCCGGTGCCGGACGAAAAGCCAGCCAATCATGGCCAGTGCAATCACCACCATGGGGAAAACGGCAAAATTCACCGAATTCCAGCCAAACGCGCTGAGCAGCTTGCCGGCACTGAGCGAGGCAACAGCCGTGGTGGCAAAGATCAGAAAATCATTGAGGCCCTGGGCCTTGTTTCGCTCGGAAGGCTGGTAACAGGTGGTCAGCAGCGTAGTGGCGCCGATGTAGCCAAAGTTCCAACCGAGTCCCAGGAAGATCAGGCCGATGGCAAAATTTTCGAAACGGATGCCAAGAAGGCCGGAAATGGCAGCAACCGACAGCAACAGCATTCCGACCGCGGCAATGCGCTCGACGCCATATTTCGCAATCAGGTGGCCGGTAAAGAAACTCGGCACGAACATGGCGAGCGCATGCCACTGGATGACCCAGCTCGAATCCGGGACGGTGAAGCCGCATCCGATCATGGCGACCGGCGTTGCCGTCATCACCAGCATCATAATGCCGTAGGACAGCATGCCCGTCGCGGAGGCAACAATGAAGCGAGGCTGCCTCGCGATAACCGACAGCGGGCGCGGTGCCGGTCCTTCCGCCACACCGCTGCTTTTTGGAATGTCGACGGCCTGCAACACTAGGGCGGAGACCAGCGAAATTACAGCCATTGCCACCCAGCTTCCGGCGAAAGTCACAGGCGCCAACAGATCTACGGTGGTGATGACCAGCAATGTGCCGAGCAGGGCCGCGGCAACGCCGCCGGTCATGACCCAGGAAATAGCCTTGGGGCGAAATGCCGGGCTGGCGAGATCGGTTGCGGCAAACCGGTAATAAGACGCGGAGGCCTGATAAATGCCCATCAGGAACGTGGCGGCGAGGAAGACCGAGAAGGCGCGGTGGTAAATGGCATAAACGCCAAGTGCCGACCCTGCCGCACCAAACAGGGCAGCCAGCGAAAAGCCGGCGCGGCGGCCGATGCGCCGCATCAGCAGCGATATGGGAAATGTCGTCGTGGCGGTGCCGATGATGAAGGTGGAAACCGGAAGTGTTGCCCAGGAAGGATCGGTGGAAAGCTGCGCGCCAATCAGGCCGGCCGAGACCACCAGCATGGTGGTCACTGCACCGTAGAGGCCCTGTGCAATTGCCAATACCAACGCGTTGCGGCGGGCCTTGACGTCGTCGTAGTGGACATCCGCGGTCACGCTGCGAATTCTTCCGGCCGCTTGCTGCGGGCCACTGCGTCAAGAACGCCGTTCACAAAACGTGGTTCCTCCTCGCCGAAGAAGGCGTGGGCGACATCGACATATTCAGAGATGGTAACGCGCGCCGGTACGCGCTCCATGAACATCAGCTCATAGGCAGCGGCGCGAAGGATGGCACGCACCGTTGCATCGAGCCGCGGCAAGGGCCAATCCTTTTCCAACAGTCCTTCAAGCGTCGAGTCGATTGCCAGTTGCTGGCGAACCACGCCATCGACAATCTCCTTCAGGAACTTGTAGTCGGCTTCGCCGCACTGGCCGCCATCGAAATCCTCACCAGATGCCCGCGATGAAAACTGCGCCAGTGTTTCGCCCACGTCGCTTCCGGCGATATCCATCTGATAAAGCGCTTGAACCGCGCCAAGCCTTGCGGCGGAACGGGCAACCGGCGGGGTGCGGCGCCGGGTGGTCATCGCGACCCGGCTTTTTTCATGCTGCGCCTGAACCGGATCATGGCCAGGGCAGCATCGGCGGCACCGCCGCCCTTGTCCATTTCGGCGACCTTGGCGCGGGCCCAGGCCTGCGCTTCGGTCTCGCAGGTGAGAATGCCATTGCCAACGCAAAGACCCTTCATGGTCAGTTCCATGATGCCTCGGGCGCTTTCGTTGGCCACGATTTCGTAGTGGGTGGTTTCGCCGCGCAGCACACAACCCAGCGCCACATAACCATCATAGCGCTTCGAGGCTTCGGCCATGGCAATGGCGCCGGGCACTTCCAGAGCACCCGGCACACTGACGCGCTGCCACGTGGCGCCCGCTCGCTCAATGGCGGCAATTGCGCCACGGGCAAGCTCATCGCACATCGCCTCATAGAAGCGCGCCTCGATGATCAGCAGGCGGGCCTTGAGCTTCGCTGCCTGCTGCTGTTTCTTTTCAACCTTCATGGATTCCTGAACTCCGCGAGCCGGGCCACATAGCGCGCCAACATGTCGATTTCAACATTAACAGGGTCGCCCGGGCGCGCATGGCCCCATGTGGTTACCGCTTGGGTGTGGGGAATGATGTTCACGCCGAAGTCGCAATCATCAACCTCGTTGACCGTCAGCGAGGTGCCATCAAGCGTGACCGAGCCCTTGGGCGCGATGAACCGGGCAAGTTCCGCCGGCACGCGAAGGCGGAAGCGCTGCGAGTCTCCCTCGGGCGTGATGGCCAAGATCTTTCCAACGCCATCGACGTGGCCCGACACGATGTGGCCCCCCATCTCATCGCCCATTTTCAGGGCGCGCTCAAGATTGATGCGGGTGCCCTGCTTCCAGCCTGCAAGTGCCGTCTTCGACAAGGTTTCCGCCGATGCTTCCACAGCGAAGGAATTCCGGCGCAGTTCGACAACGGTCAGGCAGCACCCGGCGCAGGCAATCGACGCCCCGATGGCAATGGTTGCCGGATCATAGCTGGTGGCAATCTCGAAGCGGGTGTCGCCGCGCTTTTCAACGCTTTCGATCCTGCCGATATCGGTGACAATGCCAGTGAACATGCTAACTCCGCTGATGGCTCGGGAAGGGCCTTCAGTGGCGCTTCTCATAGACGGTCAGCCGATCCGGCCCAAGCGTTTCCTCGGATACAGGATCAAACCGGCCGTCGATCGCGGAGAGCGGCAAGCCGGCAATTGCATCTATCCCTTGCGGCCCGATGTCATGGGGAGCGCGAAAGATCTGCACCTGGTCGACCAGATCGGCATCGAGAAAACTGCGCGCGACATGCGAACCGCCTTCGACCAGCAACCGGTTCAGGCCGCGGGTGCCCAATTGTTCAAGCGCATGGGAAAAATCAACCCAGCCCTCCGCCGTGGCGTGGCAGTCGATCACCGTGATGTCGTCTCCGATACTGTCCTTGCGGGTGGAGAGAAGCCACAGCGGCACCTGTGCTGCGCTCTTGACCAGCTTGACGTGAGACGGAATGGACAGGCGGCTGTCGGCAACGATCCTGACGGGCGAGCGGTGTTCCATGCCAGGAAGCCTGCAGGTTAGCTCTGGGTCGTCGATGAGCACAGTGCTCAGGCCGACCAGCACGCCATCGCACTCAGCGCGGAGCAAATGAACGCGGCGCTTGACCTCCTCACCCGTGATGGCGGTGCGCTTGTGGGGTGCAGAAGCGATTTTACCATCGGCAGAAACCGCAAGTTTCAGAATGACATAGGGGCGTCTCCTGAGAATGCGAGTCAGGAAGCCGGCAAGATCGCGGCGGGCTGCATCGGCGAGCACACCGGTTGTTACGGCAACACCTGCGTCTCTGAGGATGGCATGGCCTCCACCTGAAACCCGGGGGTCCGGATCTTCAATGGCACTCACCACGCTGGCGATACCGGCATTCACCAGTGCCGTGGCGCAGGGTGGCGTGCGGCCGTGATGGGCGCAGGGCTCGAGGGTCACATAGGCGGTTGCGCCGTGGGCGGCGGCAGCGGCCATGCCGAGGGCTTCCGTCTCGGCGTGGGGCCTGCCGCCAGGCTGGGTCCAGCCCACACCCAACACGCGTTCGTCCCTGACGATGACGCAGCCTACCGGCGGGTTTTCTGCTGTCGTACCAAGGGCCCGGCGCCCCAGCCGCAGGGCATAATCCATCCAGCGGAGATCAGCGCTCACTCGCGCTTGCTCCCCTCCTCGCCTTCCTCACCCTCGCCCGTCAGTTCTCCGAGGAGTTCCTCGAAATCCTTGGCTTCGCGGAAATTCTTGTAAACGGAGGCGAAGCGGACATAGGCGACGTCGTCCAATACCTTGAGCGCTTCCATGATTAGCTTGCCGATGGTTTCTGACTTGATCTCGCTTTCACCGAGGCTTTCCAGACGCCGCACGATGCCCGACACCATGCGCTCGACGCGCTCCGGTTCGACGGGGCGCTTGCGCAGCGCCACCTGCACCGAGCGCATGACCTTGTCGCGGTCG
Organism: Hyphomicrobiales bacterium; assembly: GCA_031373255.1. Taxonomy (GTDB): domain Bacteria; phylum Pseudomonadota; class Alphaproteobacteria; order Rhizobiales; family Aestuariivirgaceae; genus JANMMJ01. Next base: position 26,539 of record JANMMJ010000234.1, on the reverse strand, counting down.
AAGGGCACACGGCGGCCGCTGCGCTTCAACACCATGAGCTCTCGAAGCTGCACGCGCTCGAAGGTGGTGAACCTGCCACCGCAGTCAGGGCAATAGCGGCGGCGCCGGATGGCCGCGCCATCCTCGCTGGGGCGGCTGTCCTTGACCTGCGTTTCTTCGTTGCTGCAAAAAGGACAGCGCATTGGCCCCCGGCGGTGTTCTCAGGAATAGATCGGGAAGCGTTTGGTCAGCGCCAGAACCTTGCGCTTCACCGCCGCTTCGACCTTACCATTGCCCTGTTCGCCGTTCTTCGCAAGACCGTCGAGCACTTCGGTGATCAGGCTGCCGACTTCGCGGAATTCGTCCTTGCCAAAGCCGCGCGTGGTGCCAGCCGGGGTGCCGAGGCGGATGCCCGATGTGATGGTGAAGGGTGCCGGATCGAAGGGAATGCCGTTCTTGTTGCAGGTGATGAAGGCGCGGCCGAGCGACTGTTCCGCACCTTTGCCGGTCAGGCCCTTCTTGCGAAGGTCCACCAGCATCAAATGGGTATCGGTGCCGCCGGAGACGAGATCGCAACCGCCAGCCAGCATGCTTTCCGCCAGAACCCTGGCATTCGATGCAACCTGGGCTGCGTATTTCTTGAACGCTGGCTTCAGCGCCTCGCCGAAGGCCACCGCCTTGGCGGCAATGACATGTTCGAGCGGGCCGCCCTGGAGACCGGGGAAAACCGCCGAATTGATTTTCTTGCCCAGGTCATCGTCGCGGGTGAGAATGAGGCCACCGCGCGGCCCGCGCAGGGTCTTGTGGGTGGTCGTCGTCACCACATGGGCATAGTCAAGCGGATTGGGATGGACGCCGCCTGCAACAAGGCCGGCGAAGTGAGCCATGTCCACCATGAGATAGGCGCCGACGGAATCGGCAATCTGGCGGAAACGGGCAAAATCGAGGGTGCGCGGATAGCCTGAACCGCCAGCGATGATCAATTTTGGTTTCACCGCGGCCGCCTGGTCGGCGAGCGCGTCATAGTCGATCAGGTGATTGTCCTGGCGCACCCGATAGGGCTTCACTTCAAACCACTTGCCGGACTGATTGACGGGCGAGCCATGGGTGAGGTGACCACCGCAGGCGAGGTCGAGGCCCATATAGGTATCGCCAGGCTGCAACAGGGCAAAGAAGACCGCCTGATTGGCCTGTGCCCCGGAATGGGGCTGCACGTTGGCGAAACTGGCGCCGAAAAGCTGCTTGGCACGGTCAATGGCGAGGGTTTCGGTCTGGTCGACATACTGGCAACCACCGTAGTAACGGCGGCCGGGATAACCTTCGGCGTATTTGTTGGTGAGCACCGATCCTTGCGCTTCGAGGACAGCGCGCGAGACGATATTCTCCGAAGCAATGAGCTCGATTTCGTTCTGCTGACGGCCCAGTTCAGAGGCAATCGATTTGGCTACCTTCGGATCGGTCTTGGCCAGCTTGTCCTTGAAGAAACCGGGAAACAGCGGCTTGCGCGCAGCCTTGGCAGCCTTCTTGGTCTTTGTCTTCTTCGCCTTCTTGGACACCTTGGCCATGCAAAACCCTCCCATTTCCGGTTGAAGCCGCGCACCATAACAATTGGCGAGGCGCGGTCCAGCACCATGATGGCGCAGGGTTCAGCCTTCCGATGCTTCAGAAAAGTCCTTCCTCGAAGCTACAGCGGCATTCGCCGGCTGGTCAGTCCTGACCGAACAGCGGCTCCTCGTCCGGTTTGGCTGGCGGTGTGGCCTTGGCGGCTTCTACCGTCTTCTTTTTCTTCTTCTTGATGGTTTTCGGTTCTTCGGATGCCGCTACCGAAGCGGTTTGCGGATTCTTCTGCAATCGCGAGAAGGCGCTGCCGCTGTCCGTCTTGCCTTTGGATTTGGGTTCCACCTTCGCCGCCTTTTTCTTGGCGACGGGCTTGGTGCCGGTGAAATTCGTGGTGGCAACAACAGGCTTGGATTTGGATTCAGATGCCCTCTTCCTCGGCGTGTCGTCGTTGCCGAACAGATCAAAGCTGTTGTCGCTCAGGCTGTCGACCGGCGAGGCCGCGGGCGTATGGGGGATCGGCTTCAGCACATAACGCTTGCCGTCCTCGCTGTATTCGCCCACCGGCATGGGCTGGCCCACGATAAAGCCGGTGCCATCAAGTTCGTAGATATCGTCCCTGAAGTTCACCTGGCCTGTGCCGGTCGCCCAGGCAGTCAGATAGACCCAGCGCAATTGCGGCGGATCGATGAGCTTGACGTCGAGGCGTTCAAGCGATTCAGCCATTTCCGCGATACGGCTCTGATTCCAGCCCTCCTGGCCATTGAGGACCCAGTTGACCAGGATCGGCACCTTTTCGACGCGGACGCAGCCCGAGCTCAGATAGCGGCCGGCGGTTCCGAACAGACTGCGGGTCGGCGTGTCGTGCATGTAAACGCCAAAGGGACTGGGGAAGTTGATCTTCATCGTCGCCATGGCATTGTCTTTGCCGGGATCCTGGCGGAAGTGATAGCGATCGGCCGGCGTCGAACTCCAGTCGACATCGTCAGGATCGACCTCGGGGCCCTGATAACCGTCGTAAATCCTGATGTTCTGTTTCTTGAGCGTCTGCGTGCCGCCCTTGAGTATCTGCGGAATGAGGTCACGCTCGACAATCGAGACCGGCACATTCCAATAGGGATTGAAATTGATATCCGACAGGTTCGCCATGACAATGGGCGAAGGCCGCTCAGGCTTTCCGGCGATGACATTGTGGCGCGAGTACACCCGGCCGTTCTGCACCGCTTCAAGCTGCAGTGCGGGCACGTTGACCACAATGTAGCGGCTGCTCAGATCCCTGGAATATTCAGCGACGCGCGGAAGATTGGCGCGCAATGTTGTCAGGCGGCGCTGGACAGGCACGTTCAAAGCGGCCTGAGTTGCCTTGTCGAGCCTGCCGGTGGCGGCAAGGCCATGATTGATCTGAAACTGTTTCAGAGCCTGTTCGAGTGCCGTGGTGAAGGTGACACCCTTCTCGCCTTCAAGTGTTGATTCCGGCAAATAGCCTTCGGCGACGAGACGGCGCTTGAGGACAGTCACTTCCTTGCCTTGTGCACCTTTTGCAAGCTTCGTGGAAGCCACGCTTTGCCAGCCGCCACGCGCGGCGATGATTTCATAGCGGGTGACGGCATTCTGAATTCCGGCCATGGCGGTTGGCGAGAGCATCGGAGAGACGCTCTTGTCGACGACAACTTCGGTTTCGGTGGTCGCCTTGGCGCCGGACAGGCCGCCATTGAAATTGGTCTGGGCGGGCTGCGACAGCGGTTCCTGCGACTTCAATTTTTTCTGGCTGTTGCCCGTCGATGTTCCAAATCCAGGCTTGGCCGCCTGCTCGGATGTCTGGCCCTTCTGCTTCTTCAGCCAGACGCGAAGATTTTCGGCCGAAGCCTGCTGGATGAAAAGCATGCCAAGCGTCAATGCCAACACACTTACCGAACCGCGGCGAATGACTTTCTTCGTAGCGGACAAGGACGAAACCGAAAACTGCATCTGCTGCTCTTCTTGCTCACGCCAATTCAACCGGCGTTCCGTTATTCCAAGGCCCCTCACGGACTCTGAGCAGAGACATATCAGCCCACGCGCATGACGTCAAAATCAATGCGCCCCACCCCGCTGGAGGACACCGCTGATGCTAGCAAAATCAGGCAATAATTCGACGCAAAAAGGCCCCGCTGCATAAAGCGCGGGGCAGCTTTTTCCGGAGAATGGCTTTTAGGTTTAGAGCCGGTAAAGAATCTGGTCGGTCCAGAACCGCTCCAGGCGGGTCAAGGCCTTGTTCAGGCGTTCAAATTCCTCAACGCTCAGGCCGACAACTTCCTCAACCGCCTGAAGCTGGCGATTGTAGAGGGCGTCGACGCGATCACGAATCTTTTGCCCCTTGGAAGTGAGACGCACGCGAACCGAACGCTTGTCGGCGCTGGAACGCTCGTGATTGACATAGCCGGCCTCGACCAGCTTCTTGAGGTTGTAGGAAACGTTCGAACCCTGATAGTGTCCGCGAGTCTTCAATTCGCCGGCAGTCAGCTCAAAATCGCCAATATTAAACAGCAGAAGCGCCTGTACCGGGTTTACCTCTGGTTCGCCTGACCGCTCAAAGTCATCCTTAATGACATCAAGCAATCTGCGATGCAACCGCTCGATGAGCGTAAGTGCTTCCAAATACTTATGCTTGACTTCCGAGCGATCTGACTGATTTTCGACGGGACGTACTGCCCCCATAACTTGCGTACGCATATATTCCACCTTGCCCTTGTCAGTCTGTGCGGCAACTTCTGTTGGTTGCTCACATCGTTCATCCTCAAACTAGAACAATGCGTCTTAAAACCGGTTCAAGAAGATGGGTAAATTTGATCTTACATTTTCAGAGATTTGAAAGTTTCGGCTGTAGGGTTGATAAAGTATTGGGCAGTGCTATGGCTAACCCTTGGGCAGAAATGCATCGCGCGGAGGCCCCACCCACCGGGCACTCCGCGCGACACTCTCCCCCTTCCCCTCGGAGGAACCCCTTAGCGGCGTATGGCCGCGTAACTTCCCTTGACCAGCATGGCGGTCTGACCGCCGCATGACCTGGCCGCCGCGGACGATTCGGCACGGCGCAGCGCCTGCCTGACCGCACCTGCACCATGGCGTGACAAGGCTATGTTGTGCTGCACTACAATGGCCTTCCAAAAGCTGTTTTCGTCGCGATTTGACAGGTGGCCGCAGCGGCGTTCGACGTAGTAGGCCATGGCCTGCTCGCCATAGGTTGAAAGCGCCTGGGGCTGGGCCGCGCGCTTGAGCGTTTTTCTGCTTTCGGCCTTCCCGGTTAGGGCCGGATCATCGGTGTTCCCGGGCTCGGCGGATGCTACCGATTGTTCAGCATCGATGGTGGAGCGCAGCTGGGCCGTGACGACAGCATCGCGGGCCGCACGAACCGTCGCTTCAACCTCATTCCTGGCTTCCGGACTGCACAAGACCTGACTACCGCTCTCACGGCCAGCGGCGATGGCAGCCCGCGCGGGCGCCAATCCGCCACGCTCGGCCGCGGCGATTTCGCCCCGCGCGACATAGTCGGACAATTCCTGGCGGCCGGTTTCGCTGAGATACAGGCACTTGGCATCGACCGACCTAGATTTCGCAAGCAGTTCCATTGCCTGCATCGGCGTAACGGTCTCGCTGAAGGCGGCAGGAATGGCCAGCATCACCAGCGGTATAACCGCCAGGGGAAGTGTGACCATTGACTGCCTCAAACGCCGCATGACCATAATCCGATGCACAACTCACCAGTTAACTTGACGGCCATGATGGCGCGCAGTTGGTAAATTTGATTAAAATCGCGCGCATTTCCCGCCGACAGGGTTAATGATTTCCTGCTCGCCATTTTCGGAATAGTGTCGCGCAGATGTTGCGATTGTTCCTTATCATTGGCGTGCTCTTCGGCAGCGTATTGCCGGCCTGGCCGGATGTGCCGCGGCCGCGGCCAAAGCCCGTGCATCTGGCGAAGGTGGGGACGGAGGATATGCCGGTTCAGCCGACGCAACCGGCCTTCAAGTGGCCGGCCGGCACAGGAAAATGGCCGGCGGCGGAGACGGGAAAAGCGAGATCTGAATGCGGACGGCTGTTGCGCGGGCTCAATCTGATCTGGCGGCCCGACGCGCCGATCGGCCGGCCCGGTGGATGCGGCACCGCAGCGCCCATCGCAGTTGCCGAAATCGCGGGGGTCCGGATCAATCCACCGGCCACGGTGAATTGCGCCTTTGCCAAGGCGCTGCATGGCTGGATCAGCCAATCGGTGCAACCGGCGGCGAAGCGCGATCTCGGCACGCGCGTCATCGAAATCCGCAATGCGTCGGCCTACGCCTGCCGGCGGCGCAACAATGGCAGCAGCGGAAAACTGAGCGAACACGCCAAGGCCAATGCCTTCGACATGGCGGCATTCGTTTTCGAGAAGAAAGCGGAAGTTTCGGTGGCGGGCGGGTGGTCCGGTGTGTTTCAATCGCTCAAGCTATCGGGGCGGGGAAACTTCCTCAGGCGTATCCGCAAGGAGTCCTGCGCCTATTTCAACACGGTGCTGGGGCCCGGAACCGACCGCTACCATAAGGATCATTTCCATGTCGACCTGATGCCGCTAAGACCGGGGCGGTTCAAGATGTGCCGCTAGACCGTGGAGTGAATTCAATGCCTCGCCCCAGTTTCCCATCGACGCGGATGCGGCGCAACCGGCGCACGCCCTGGGCCCGCGACATGGTGCGGGAAAACACGCTTGTGGTGAGCGACCTGATCTGGCCGGTCTTTGTGATTGATGGGGCGAAAACCCGAGAAGCAATCGGGTCCATGCCCGGCGTTGAGCGCTTGAGCATCGATCTTGCGGTCGAGGCGGCACGCGAGGCAGCGGACCTTGGCATTCCCGCCATCGCGCTGTTTCCGAACACCGACCGGGCGCTCAGGAGTGCCGACGCGGCGGAGGCCTTCAACGCGCAGAATATCGTGTGCCAGGCGGTGCGCGCCATCAAGGCGGGGGTGCCTTCCGTCGGAATCATGTGCGACGTGGCGCTCGATCCCTATACCAGCCATGGTCATGACGGATTTCTCGAGGGTGAGACGATCGTCAATGATGCATCGGTCGCCGCACTGGTGAAACAGGCGCTGATCCAGGCGGATGCCGGCTGCGATATCATCGCACCCTCCGACATGATGGACGGGCGCATCGGGGCTATCCGCTCGGCGCTCGATGCCAATGGCCATGAAGCGGTTCAGATCATGGCTTACAGCGCCAAATATGCCAGCGGTTTCTATGGGCCATTCCGCGATGCGGTTGGTTCTTCGGGAACATTGAAGGGCGATAAACGCACCTATCAGATGGATCCGGCCAATGGCGACGAGGCTCTGCGCGAAGTCGCGCTCGATATTGCCGAGGGCGCCGACATGGTGATGGTCAAGCCCGGCATGGCCTATCTCGACATCGTCTACCGGGTGAAGGCGCGGTTTGGCGTGCCGACGTTCGCGTATCAAGTCTCGGGTGAATATGCAATGATTCGAGGAGCTTGCGACCGGGGGTGGCTCGATCCCGAACGGGTGATCATGGAGAGCCTGGTCGCCTTCAAACGGGCGGGGGCGGACGGCATCCTGAGCTACTTCGCACTCGAAATGGCGCGTAAATTACGGCCCTGATGCGCTTGTTGATTCACTGTGGCGGGATTCAGCATTTGTGCTGCCCGGCGAATCCTTGTTAGGCTGACCTCCAGATGCGGGCCTCTTGAGGAGTGCCCATGCCAAGAACCGTCGAACGATCATCGCGCCCGCATCAGGGCAGCGGGCAGGATGTTGATTTGCGCTCACGCCGGCGCCGCGTCTATGCGGGTCCGCCGGAGCCTGCACAACGTTCCCGCGGCAATCCTCTGGTGCGCGCCATTCTGGTTTCGCTATTGGCGATGACTTGCGGGGCGGGTGGCTACCTCGCCCTGGTAAAGTTTTCGCCGTGGCCGCCGCTCGTTACGCTTCGCCATCTCGCCGCACTTCCCGATTGTTCTGTTGCCCGTTTCGTGGGCCTGGCGCCGGCCAACATGGGTGCGCCCGGTTATTGGCCGAAGCTTGACGCGGATAGTGATGGCATTTCCTGCGAAACCTTGACGAAGGAAGAGTAAGGCGGCGCAGGTGCGACCTCAATTGGCGACTGTGTTCTTGTAGATAACGCCTTTCTTACTGTGACGGGCGATTTGGGGGCGGGCTTCAGGGTGCCTGTCTTGGTGCTTGGTCTGATTCTGCTATACGTTTCGAATGTCAGAAACGCATTCGCGCAGTCACCTTTTCCCCGGCGTTCCGCTTGCGCTCGGTTCCGCTGCATTGTTCGGTGCCACGCCGCTCCTGTCCAAACTGCTCCTCGATTCCATCAGCCCCATCCTCCTTGCAGGCTTGCTTTATTTAGGCGCAGGCATTGGTCTGGCGGTATATAGCGCCATCCGATGGACCGCCGCCAAGACGCCCTCGGAAGCGCCGCTGCGCCGCGACGATCTGCCTTGGCTTGCCGCCGCCATCGGCACGGGTGGCATCGCTGGTCCTATCCTCCTGATGCTGGGGCTTTCGCTGACAACGGCCTCAAGCGCTGCCCTCCTGCTCAACCTCGAAGGTTTGGCGACAATGGCAATTGCCTGGATCGTGTTCCGCGAGAACGTGGACCGGCGTCTCCTGCTCAGCGCGGCGGCGATACTCGGCGGAGCTGTCCTGCTGTCGTGGCAGGGACAAGGGGTCGCCATCGACATGGGCGCGCTGCTGGTGGCCGGTGCCTGCCTTGCATGGGGAATCGACAACAATCTCACGCGCAAAATTTCCGCCGCGAACCCGGTAATGATTGCCATGCTCAAAGGTCTGGTGGCGGGCGTTGCCAATATTGCCTTGGCCCTGTTTCATGGCGCCATTCTGCCGGCCCCTGGATTGGCTCTGGCATCCGGACTGGTCGGCTTCCTGGGTGTCGGCGTCAGCCTCGTCATGTTCGTTTTGGCCTTGCGCCATCTGGGAACGGCCCGCACCGGCGCCTACTATTCGCTGGCGCCCTTCATTGGCGCGGTGCTCGCCATTGCGATACTGGCGGAACCGGTGACGCTCAAGCTGGTGCTTGCAGCATTGCTGATGGGACTGGGACTGTGGCTCCATCTCGCCGAACGCCATGAGCACGAACACGCGCACGAGGCGCTCGAACACGCACACAGCCATGTGCATGACGCGCATCATCAGCACGAGCATGACGGACCAATCGCAGAACCCCACACGCACTTGCACGGGCATGAGCCAGTGCGGCATGGGCATGTCCACTTCCCGGATTTGCACCACCAGCACCGGCATTGATTGCAAGAAGCATTTTTCGACTCCTTCGCGGGCGATGTGGATGACTTGTTGAAGCCTTGGGACATGATGCTATTGTGAAGCGGAGAGGAACGCAGCAATGGGCGAGAGTGAGCGGGTGACGGGTGGATGCCTGTGCGGAGAAGTGCGCTATGAAGCAGAGGCGTATCTTGAGGATGCTTATTTCTGTCATTGCCGCATGTGCCAGAAAAGCAGCGGGTCTCCAGCCGAGATCGGGGTTTATATCAAGCCGGGCACGTTGCGCTATGTTGCAGGTGAGCCAAAATTCTTCCAGTCCTCGGCATTCGGCGAGCGCGGCTTTTGCGCTACCTGCGGCTCGCGTCTGATCTGGCAGCACGTGGGAGGTGCCCATCCCGAATACACCAATGTCTCAGTGGGCTCACTCGATATGTCTGAAAGGGCAAGGCCGACATCGCACCAGTGCGTTGAAAGCCAGTTGCCGTGGTATCAATTCGACGACGGACTGCAGCGGATGCGGAGCGACGAGATGCCTGAACTTGTGGCGCTGTGGGCGTCGAAAAAGACTTGAAGGCCAGCCTCTGCGGCGCGCAATAGCCTCACGACTTCAACAATACCGCGACGCCTGGCCATTAAAGCGTATCATGTTGCTTGATCAGATTCGAAATTTGGCACGGCGCACAAAAGCTCGCCTATCAAACCGTTGAAATGTTAGCCCGCTTGCACAGTTGCTCTGGCAATCTTGCCTCATATGAAGCAGCGAATTGCTCGTCGGTCCAATTGCCATCCCCATAGTCGGCGTGGTCCAAGAATTCCAATCCGTGTTTAAAAGAGATTGAAAAATAGGGTCCCAGAAAAGGACATGTAGGCAAAAAGTATGTTTGGATAAATGGAGCCGTTTCCCACTCCTTTTTTATGAATACGTGACCTTTCGTTCTCTCAATGAACCAGGGTCGACTCCCAAATGTCGTGAACTGTAGATCAATGATCTCTCGCAGGTGGCTGAGCGCCGCCAGAGAATCCTCCCGAGGGTGGCGTAAGTGTTAACGTTGAAATGTATCGACCGATGCCGCAATTTCACAAGCATGCGGAATTCGTCGACAGCCTTAGGCAGCAACACCCCCCACGCCTGCAGCGTGTCGATTGGGACTTGCCAGTTATCGAACGAGTCTTTGCGATAAATCTTCTTGTATTCCAAAGTGTGCTTAAAAAAGTCTCGCAAGTCCAAAGTGAGATGGTTCAAAATTCGCTCACCAAGCGCGCACGCGCTTACAAGTGCGGGGTAGTAGGCTCCAATAACGAAGGCGCGACGAACTTCGTCGAAATATTGGTTGTGAAACGCAAGTACTGAAAAAGGTTTGGACCCAATTGCAATGAAGTTCTCGATCTTTTTGTCGAGTTGGTTAGGCCCGAATTCACTAGTTAGTCCTGATATGACGTTCTCCTGATTTTCGAGATGCAGACGCCGGACGTCATCTTCCCACCCATCGTTCGGTTCTTCAAATTGATGAACGCGCGTATCGAAGTCCATACTATAGCTCAAATGACGGCGGCGACCGGCGTCAACCAGCAAGAGTTTCCATTCTTCCTGTGGTTTTGATCGATCCACCTTGTCGATCGTGATGCGTTCGGTCATTTGTGCGGTCATACGAGCTGTGAAATTCTCCTTAGCTTGTGTAACGCGTTTTATAATAAGGTGTACGTCCTAATTCACCAATGTTTCGGTGGGCTCACTCGATATGTCTGAAAGGGCAAGGCCGACATCGCACCAGTGCGTTGAAAGCCAGTTGCCGTGGTATCAGTTCAACGACGGGCTGCAGCGGATGCGGAGCGACGAGATGCCTGAACTTGTGGCGCTGTGGGGCTCAAAAACTGAATGAAGGTCAAATAAGAGGAGCGCCCCACCGGCCACGCGGCGAGGCGCTCAAGTTCAAATGGGAGGAAAGTAAATCAGCCGTTCGGGCTGGATTTGCCGCCCCACTGATCACACTGTTCGGCCGACGTGTTGATCCAGCCTTGGCCCTTGCAGGCGTTCTGGCCCTTGCAGCTGTTGCTGGCGTTCTTGCAGGCAGCCTGGCCCTTGCAGGCGTTGACGCCGAAACACTGAACCTTGTCGGACGAGCCGGCAGAGGCCGGAGCGACGAGGCTGGCACTGCCGAGAGCCATCGTGAGTGCGGCGGCTGCGAGCGCTGCGCCCGATTTCGAAATATGCTTCATGGTGTTTACTCCAGTATGATTGCGCAGGCTTGTTGCTGCACAAGCGACAGTCTGGAAATCGCCGTTCAACAGCAACTCACGAACAAGTCAAACCGGGCATTGACACGCGAATGTGACTCCTACGATCACAGATGCGTGTGAGCATGCCGCTCACGTTTAATTGTACTTCCAGCCGCGGGATTTTCCACGCCGGCCCTGACACTCGATTGGTAGTTAAGAGCTTTGCAGCAATGTTGTCCATTGCAAGTTCATTCCACAAACGGCCTAACCGCAAGGGAACATTCGATGTCCGCGCGCGTTTGCAATCGGATGGGGGAATGAAATTTGATCACGCGCAAACGTGACCTGCGGACCGGCGTTACGATCTGGCAGGCGAAAACGCCAACCATGATGCGCGCCAGTTCCGGCGCAATCGAGAAATTCTACGACGTCGTCATCATCGGTGCCGGGATTTCCGGCGCGCTGGCGGCGGAAGCGGTTTCACGCGTGACGCCCAACATACTGGTGGTCGACCGCCGCGCACCGGCCGGTGGCAGCACCTCGGCCAGCACGGCACTGGTGCAGTGGGAAATCGACGTGCCGCTTCGCGAACTGGTGCGCAAGGTTGGCGGCAAGCGCGCGAGGGCCAGCTATGCCGCTTCGCACCAAGCCGTGCAGCGCCTGATCCGGCGCATCAGGAACAATGGCATCGCGTGCGAGATGGCCAAACGCCCGACCTTGTTGCTCGCAGGAAATGCGATGGGTCCTAAGGCGCTCAAGGAAGAGACAAGATTGCGGCGGCAATTGAAGCTGCCGAGCCGCTATCTCGACGCCGATGCGCTCAGGGACGGTTACGGGTTTGAACGCGAAGGCGCAATTCTCTCGACGGGTAACTGCGAGGTTGATCCCCGAAAGCTCACCAAAGGGCTTCTCAAAATCGCCATGGCGCGCGGGGCAACCTGCGTGTTTCCGCTCGATGTCACCTCGCTCGCAGCGACAGATAAGGGCGTCTTTGTGGAATTCTCGGACGGTAGGATCATCGCGGCAAACAAGGTGATCGCCGCCACTGGCTATGAGGCACTGCCGCAAATTCCGGGCAGCAAGTATGATCTGATTTCGACATGGGCGCTGGCCACGGCGCGGATGCCGGCTGGTTCGCTGTGGAAGGACCGGGCGCTGGTTTGGGAGGCGTCCGATCCCTACCTCTACATGCGCTGCACGGCGGACGGGCGGATCATTGCCGGCGGCGAGGACGAGGCCTTCGCCGATGCCGCGCGGCGCGACGCCAAGTTGGATATCAAAACCCGGCGGGTGTTGGCCAAACTGAAAAAGCTCCTGCCCGATACGCCGCTTACCGCCGAATTTGCCTGGGCCGGAACCTTTGCCGAAAGCCCGACCGGTCTTCCGGTGATCGGCGAACTGGCAGAACTGCCAAATGTCTTCGCCATCCTTGGATCAGGCGGGAACGGCATCACTTTCAGCACAATCGCTGCCGACATGGCGCAGGCCTGGGTACGCGGCAAGTCGCACCGGCATGCGCCGCTGTTCGCGGCTCATGCCTGACGTGCCGCAGCCCGATCAGAGAATGAAATCGCCTGCATCGAGGTTGATTCGGCCATCGAGATGGATGAGCATGTCCGGGTTGGTGTTGCCGACAGAATTGACGGCGACGTGGGTGTCGCCATTGGCAAAGTAGTAGCGGACCTGGCCCTGCGCGGTGAAGCTGTTGTGGCCAATAAAGTTGAAACTGTTGTCGGCACCGCCGGGCCTCGCATCAATGGCGGCAAGATCGATATCGTCGATATTTGCAGCATTGAAGCCGCGGAGGACATCGGAATCGCCGAGAGCCGATTCAAGAATATCGGTGAAGATGAAGAGATCGCGCCCGGTACCGCCTACAAGCGTATCACCGCCGGCGCCGCCGTTCAGCCGGTCGGCCCCATCCCCGCCATTCAGCTGATCATCACCCGCACCGCCGCCCACGCGATCGCTGCCGGTATCGCCGTTCATCGTATCGTTGCCGAAGGCGCCGAAGAGCTGGTCGTTGCCCGCCTTGCCTGTCAGCGTGTCGTTGCCGTTTAAACCCTCGAGTTTGTTGCTGACGGCGTTGCCGGTGATCCGGTCATTGTTCGATCCGCCCTTGGCATTCTCGATAAAGGCCCTGGTGTCGCCGGCGAAGGTAAGCGCATTGGCAATTGAGCCACGGGCAAAATGGCCGGGCGCCAGCTTGGCGAGCTGGGCGTTGGAGGGCGTGGACCACTCGCCAGGGTTCAGGTTCACCCTGACGATCGTGTCGTAATTCGAGAAGTCGTAGGTATCGACACCATTGCCATCCCAGATGGTCATGAAGATCTTGTGGTGCTTGTGGACGCCGCCAAAAATGTTGTCGGTGAGGTTCTGGCCGTGACCATTGACCGACATGGCGCCGGTGGTGGGATTCCAGCGGTAGGTGGTGTTGCCGCTATTGTAGGTGTGATCGGCGCCGTAGAGCCATTGCAGGGCCGCGATATCGTTCTGCATCAGGGTCGAGGGATAATCGATGGCGAGCCCGAACGGCTCCTTCTGGCCGACATAGGCCCGATAGGTCATGATCGAGTATTCCTGCGAGTCATGGTTTGCCGGGAGGAGCGTATTGTTGCCGCCGGAAGGGGCGAAATGACCGTGCTTGAGGCCCACGGCATGGCCAAGCTCATGCAGGACTCCCGCCGTTGACTGAAATTCGCCAATGCCGGGATTTTCATAGTTGCCGTGGGTGAACCATGAATCGCCCTGGGCCCAGGCCGGGAACTCCGAGTCATCGGGCGGATTGGCTTCGGCCGAAAGTCCGCCGCCAGGCGCATGATCGCCGTTGCCGTCACCGGAATTATAACTGGCGCATTCGGCAAACCTGAGATTACCGGCACCGGGAACGCCGGTCTTGGTGATGGTCAGGCCGCATACGGCGTCGATCATTTCGACGGCACGGGTGGCCGCGGCCTTCTGGGCGGCGTTAAAGCCCTGAAAGCCCGTAATGCTGGTATAGCCGCCGTAATCGTTGATCGAGGTGGGGAAGCTGTAGGTGAGATTGGTCGACTGCCAGCGCCAGCCGCCCCAGAGAATGCCATCGACATCCTGGAAACCGGAGAGTGGAATCTTGATCGCCATCACTTCACCTCGCACGCCGACACCGACAAACGGCAGAACGGTCCCAATTCCTCAATCTGTGCGGAAAAACGCGACGTGACCGGGCATCTGGAACGTTTCTGACAACATCCGCCCGGCACTGAATACGGATACAAAATGCTATAGCGGTCCGCAGAGACGGTCAATCACCCGGTTAGCAAAGGGTTAACCGGGTGTATCAAATTCGAGCCTCAAGAACTCTGAGTTGCATGGCATAACGCCCGCCCGGCCACAGGCCATCTTGCTCCACGGCGCGGTTGCGTCATAAGCGCTTGCATCGAGGGAGCGCGATTCGCATGGCCAAACTGAAATACGATTGCTTGAAATGTCCGGGGTATTGCTGCTCCTACCCGGTGATCGAGGTGAAGGACCGGGACGCGGCGCGGATCGCCAAACACTTCGACTTGCCGCTGGAAAAGGCTGAAAAGAAGTTCTTCCGCAAGGCGCATGGCTACAAGCGCATCATGAAACGGCAAAGCGACAAGATCTATGGCCGCATCTGCCAGTTCTTCGATACCAAGAAGCGGCGCTGCACCATCTATGAAGCGCGGCCCTCCACCTGCCGGACCTTTCCCGGCGAAGGTCGCTGCGGCTACTGGGATTTCCTCAGCTTTGAACGGGACGGCCAGGAAGACGAGAAATATGTCTCGACCACCTGGCACATCATCCGCTGAGCAGCTTCAGGTAATAAAATCAGTCGCGTCGAAAATCGTCAGGCTGACGTTCTTGATGGTGACCATATCGCCGCCGCCAAAATCCAGCACGACATTGGCGCCATCCTGACTCATCAGATCGATGGCATCCTGGGCCGAGGTAAAGTTGAAAGCCGAGACGTTGATCTGGTCGTCGTTGTTCTCAAAGCCGCCTACCGTGTCCGAGCCCATGCCGGGGGCAAAGAAAAAATCGTCGTCGCCAAGACCGCCCCAGAGATGGTCATCACCTGCCCCGCCATCGAGCGAATCGTTGCCGGTGCCGCCGGCCAGGTGATCGTCGCCGGCCTTGCCATCGAGATCATCGCGGCCGGAACCGCCCGATACGTCGTCGGAGCCCCAGCCGCCGTTCACGTCGTCGCCACCCCAGCCGCAGTTGATGTCGTCATTGCCCGTGCCACCCAAAATGTCGTCGCCGCCGCCGCCACCCGAGATGTCATCGGAGCCGTGGCCACCCGATATGGTATCGTTGCCCGAGCCGCCGAGGATGTCGTCATTGTCGTCACCACCCGACACATGATCGTCGCCGCCCTGGCCGTCGAGCGTGTCATCACCCGCCCCGCCATCGAGGGAATCGTCGCTGTCGTCATCGCCGCCCGAGCAATCGTCGTCGCCGTCGCCGCCGGAGATATCGTCGCTGCCATGGCCGCCATCGAGATGATCGTCACCGCCCGAGCCATCCAGACTGTCGTCGCCGTCGCCACCGGAATAGTCATCGTCGCCGCTGTCGCCATTGAGGTCGTCGTCGCTGCCTGTGCCGCTGTTTGAGCCGGAGTTGCCAGCAAGTGTTTCGAGCAAGGACGCGATGCTGCGGTCGTCTTCAAGATGGGCCATGATTTTCTCCTCAGTTGAACTGTCGCAACAGCCCTACGCCCAGGCGGCTGACAGCCCGCTGACGCCTGGCTGACAGAACGCTGACAGACGGGAGATTTCCGGGGCTGCGCTGCTACTTTCCGCCAAGCCAAACTGAGCGCTCATTTAGCCTCTCGGATTCATCTCAAATCTGTTGCATGAAGCTGGCTCAGCCAATTTCACCGTCTACCGGAAAGCCCACATGACGATCAGACAGATTACGCTTTCGAAAATTTCAGGGGCCGAGCGGGCGCAGATGCTGCGACGTACGGAAGCCGATATCGCGCCCTTTCTCGACAAGGTCAGGCCGATCATCGAGGCGGTGCGGACGGAAGGCGATGAAGCGCTGGCGCGGTTTGCCCGTGACTTCGACAAGGCGCCGGTGACGGCGGATGCCATTGCCGCGACGCCGCAAGACTTTGCCCGCGCGGCGAAGATGCTGGAACCGGACGTTCTCGAGGCTATCACGTTCGCGGCGGGAAGCATCCGCAAATTCCATGAAGACCAAAAACCCGAGGAGATGTGGCTGCATGAAATCAGGCCGGGCGCTTTCGCGGGCGACCGGACTTCGTCCATCCCATCGGTCGCCTGTTACATCCCACGCGGCAAGGGGGCATTTCCAAGTTCAGTGATGATGATCGGCATTCCGGCCAAGGTGGCAGGCGTCGAGAAGATCAGCATCATCACGCCGCCCGGACCTGACGGACACATCGATGCGGCAACGCTGGTGGCGGCCGAAGCCGCAGGCATCATGAATGTCTACAAGGCGGGCGGTGCACAAGGCATCGCCGCGGTGGCTTATGGCACGCAGACAATCGCCAGATGCGCCAAGGTGGTAGGCCCCGGCTCGCCATGGGTGGTGGCGGCCAAGCGGCTGCTGGTCGATGTTATCGACACAGGAACCCCGGCGGGGCCGAGCGAATCGATCATCTTTGCCGACGACACTGTGGATGGGCGGCTCGCGGCACTCGACCTTCTGATCGAGGCGGAGCACGGGCCTGACTCCTCGGCCTTCCTGGTGACGACGAGTGCCGAGGTGGCGGAAGCGGCGCTCAAGGCAATTCCCGATTACTGGAAGGGCATGGGCAAACAGCGGGTGGAATTCACCCAAGCGGTGCTTTCCTCAACGCGCGGCGGCATCGTGCTGGCGCGCGATACGGCGGAGGCCATGGACTTCATCAACGATTATGCACCCGAGCACCTCGAAATCCTCTCACGCGAGCCTTTCGCGTATCTGGGACTGGTCAGGAATGCCGGCGAGGTACTTCTGGGCGAACACACGCCGACAACACTCGGAAACTTCGTGATCGGTCCGAGCCACGTGCTGCCGACAGGCGGCTGGGCCAAGACGTTCTCAGCGTTGTCGGTGCATGATTTCATGAAACGCACTTCGGTCGCCTATGTGACGCGGGCGGGTTACCCGGAACTGGCGCGGCATGCGAAGGTGATGGCAACCTACGAGGGCTTCGACGCGCATGCCAACGCGGTGTCGGACATGCGGACGCGGATTTTGGGGAATTGATGGGTGATGGTTAATGCCAATGGATTAAGCGCAACGCCCCATTTCAGTTGCTCTGCCATTCGCCCAATCCTAAACTCACTTCCGTGAAGTCTGGACCGTCCTGGTTAAACCACGGAGACTCGCTATGGCCGATACTCATGTTCGTGATTCTTACTGGCAGACCGATTTGATCTGGCACTATTTCCACGATGTGCAAAGCAAGGCCGCACCGCGCGACAGCCGCTACCAGTACATGGATCCATTGGGCGAACTGAGCAACAGGCACCGCGTCTATGAACTGCTTGTCGATGAGTCCGCGCATACATATCCGCCCGGCTCATCTAACAGCTCCAACCGCAATGCGAGCAAGATTCCCTGGAACCAGACCAACGCCGGATTCGTCAAAGCCGTCGGCGGCACAATGGATGCCGATGGCAACCCATCGGTGCTGTGGTGCGGTTCTCTCATCAAGATCGTGTTCATGCGCTACATGGGATGGAGCGGCGGGGAGCCCAAGCAGCGATCGATCAAGGAGAGAAATTTCGATGCAGTCAAATGGACGATCGAAAAGCTGAAGAACAAAATTCCCGTGCGGGCATTTCTGGGCGGGCATCACTATGTCGGGATTGTCGGCCATCACAGCAATGATGGATCGCCTCCAGCGGGAGCAATTGGCCCGAGGGACGATCCGACGACGGAGTTCCTTTGTCTCGACCCCTGGGCTTACGGAATAGACGGTCTCGACGAAGCCACTTATGCCGGAACCAAGACGGCTTTCCTCGGCGTTATCCGGCAGAGAGGCACGTCCTGGACTTACGGGAAGGGTGCCCACATCGTGAGCGCCGTCGAAGCCTGAGATAACCGCCCATTACCCTCAGCCTTGCCTGTTAGGGGAAGGATTGGGCACAATGGCTGGCGATTTCCTTGAGAAAAATGCTGGCGAACCTGTCGCGCTTGGTTTCGCCGACGCCGTGGACTTGGCCGAAATCCATTTCGGTGAGCGGCTGTCGAGTGGCCATGTCGATGAGTGTTTTGTCCGAGAAGATGACGTAGGCAGCGACATTACGCTCGCGGGCGAGCTTCCAGCGGAGCGCCTTGAGCCGCTTGAGGAGATCGTCGTGTGCAGGGGCGGCGGCGGCAGTGGCGGCGCGCTCCTTCCTCCGTCCCTTGGCGGCACCCATCATGTCCGGCCGGTAGTGGAAGGTTTCAATGCCTGCGAGCACCGCCCTGCCCTTCGGCGCAATGCTCAAGCCGCCAAACCCCGCCACATCGAGAGAAAGACACTGGGTGGCGACAAGCTGGCGGACAAGGGACTGCCATGCCGATTTCGGGAGATCGCGGCCTGATCCGTATACGGACAATCTGTCGTGTGACAGGGCAACGATCCGGTCGTTCGGCTTCGCGAGCAGGACGTCAATGATATGGGCAGCACCGAATCTCTCGCCGGTGGCCTGCATGACGAGAAGAATCTTTTTCGCGTGCGCCGTGCCATCCGCCGTAGCCTGCGGATTGCGGCAGACGTCGCAATTGCCGCAAGGACCGGAGGTTTCGCCAAAATAGGAGAGCAAAGTCTCGCGGCGGCAGGCGGGTGCCTCGCAATAACTAAGCAGCGCATCGAGGCGCTTGTGCTCGCGGCGGCGGCGCTCGTCTCCGGCTCCCTCGTCGTCGATGAAGCGGCGGCGCATGCGCATATCCTCAAGGCCGAAGACCATATGGGCGGCGGCGGGCCCGCCATCGCGGCCGGCGCGGCCGATCTCCTGATAGTAGGCATCGAGTGTTGCCGGCAGATCGGCGTGAAACACGAAACGCACATCCGGCTTGTCGATCCCCATGCCGAAGGCAATGGTGGCGCAGATGATGACGCCCTCCTCCGCCATGAAGATGTTCTGATGTTCCTCGCGCTGCCCGGAAGGCAGGCCGGCGTGATAGGGCAACGCACGGTGACCGTTTTCGTTGAGGAACGCCGCCCATTCCTCGGTGCTCTTGCGCGACAGGGCATAGACAATGCCACTTTCGCCCTTGCGCGATTCCAGAAAGGCCAGCAGCTGCCTGGGCGTGTTGTGCTTGGCTTCGACGGCCAGCGAAATGTTTGGACGATCGAAGCCTGCCACGAATTCATCGGCGTTTCCCGCGAAGAGCTTCTGCATGATGTCGCGGCGGGTCACTTCGTCGGCGGTGGCGGTGAAGGCGCCAATCGGCACGGCGGGAAAGGCGTTGCGCAGGCCTTCCAGTGCGGCATATTCCGGGCGGAAGGCAGCACCCCATTGCGACATGCAATGGGCCTCGTCGATGGCAATGAGTGAAATGTTCAGCCGCCCGAGGGCCGCGATCATGCGCTCGCTCATCAGGCGCTCGGGTGTCAGATAGAGAATGCTGACGTCGCCCTTGGCCACGCGCTTCCAGATTTCGACATTGGCTTCGCGGGAAACGGACGAGTTTATTGTTTCGGCGGCGACGCCCGCGAGCTTCAGCGCAGCCACCTGATCCTGCATCAGGGCGAGGAGCGGCGAGACGACAATGGCCAGGCCGCCCCGCACCAGGGCCGGCACCTGGAAGCACAGCGACTTGCCCGAGCCGGTGGGCATGACCGCAAGGACGTTGCGGCCCGCCACGATGGCATCGATGATCGGCTCCTGGCCCTCCCGGAAAGTTTCGAAACCAAAAATGTCCTTAAGGACGGCATGCTTGTGCAGCATCACGCGCCCTCGTTCACCCGCAAAGCAGGAATTGAACATGGCCACGCCAATCCCCAATTCACTGTGGATATCGAATCATCTGCTGACATCTGCTGACCGTAGACGTCTACACACTTCACAATCCAACCTTGCCCCTGTTCACGTTTTGGTCTAACCGATTCCCATGGCTGAGCACAAGAAAGTCATCTCCATACAGGGTGCGCGCGAGCACAACCTGAAAAATGTCTCGCTGGAACTGCCGCGCGACAAGCTGATCGTGTTTACCGGGCTGTCGGGCTCCGGCAAGTCTTCGCTCGCCTTCGATACGATCTATGCCGAGGGGCAAAGGCGCTATGTCGAATCGCTTTCGGCCTATGCGCGGCAATTCCTCGAAATGATGCAGAAGCCGGATGTGGACCAGATCGACGGGCTTTCGCCTGCCATCTCCATCGAACAGAAGACCACGAGCCGCAATCCGCGCTCGACCGTCGGCACCGTCACCGAAATCTACGATTACATGCGGCTGCTGTTTGCCCGCATCGGCGTGCCCTACTCGCCGGCTACCGGCCTTCCGATCGAGAGCCAGACGGTGACCCAGATGGTGGACCGGGTTCTGGAGCTTCCCGAGAGCAGCCGGCTTTATATCCTGGCGCCGATCGTGCGCGGGCGGAAGGGCGAATACCGCAAGGAATTCGCCGACCTGCAGAAGAAAGGCTTTCAGCGCGTCAAAGTGGACGGCGTGTTCCACGAGATCGAGGCAGTGCCCGCGCTCGACAAGAAATTCAAGCATGACATCGACGTGGTGGTGGACCGCATCGTGGTCAGGGCCGATCTGGGCAACCGGCTGGCCGATTCCTTCGAGACGGCGCTGAAGCTGGCCGACGGGCTGGCCATCGCCGAATTTGCCGACAAGCCATTGCCCGCATCCGAGACTTCCGAGGAGAGCGCCAACAAATCGAAGAACGAGACGCATGAGCGCGTCATGTTCTCGGAGCGTTTTGCCTGCCCGGTTTCGGGATTCACCATCGAGGAAATCGAGCCCCGGCTATTCTCCTTCAACAATCCGTTCGGCGCCTGCCCGAAATGCGACGGCCTGGGCACGGAACTGCGCTTCGAGCCGGAGCTTGTGGTGCCGGATGAAACACTGAGCCTCCGCGATGGCGCCGTGGTGCCCTGGGCCAAGACTGGAAACACGTCGCCCTACTATATCCAGACGCTGGAATCGCTGGCCAAGCACTTCAAGTTCTCGATGCGCACGCCATGGGCGGACCTGCCGAAGAAAGCGCGCGACGCCATTCTCTTCGGCACCGGCGACGACGAGATCAGCATCACCTATGACGACGGCCTGCGCTCCTACAAGACCAAGAAACCCTTCGAGGGGGTGATCGGCAACATCGAACGGCGCTGGCGCGAAACCGACTCGCAATGGATGCGCGACGAGCTTTCGCGCTTCCAGTCGGATCATCCGTGCGATGAATGCAAAGGCTACCGGCTGAAGCCGCAGGCGCTGGCGGTGAAGATCGGCGGCAAGCATATCGGGCAGATTTCGGAAATGTCGATCCGCGAGGCCAACCAGTGGTACGGCGAACTGCCGCGGTCGCTGAAGGCCAAGCAGATGGAAATCGCGGCGCGGATTCTCAAGGAGATTCGCGAGCGGCTCAAGTTCCTCGTCGATGTCGGGCTCGACTACCTCAACCTGTCGCGCACTTCGGGCACACTTTCGGGCGGGGAAAGCCAGCGCATCCGGCTGGCCTCGCAGATCGGCTCCGGGCTTACCGGGGTTCTCTATGTGCTGGACGAGCCTTCCATCGGCCTGCACCAGCGCGACAATGCCAGGCTTCTGGAAACGCTGGTGCATCTTCGCGATCTCGGCAACACGGTGATCGTGGTCGAGCATGACGAGGATGCCATCCGGCAAGCAGATTATGTCGTCGATATCGGACCGGGTGCCGGCATCCATGGCGGCAAGGTGATCGCCCAGGGTACTCCCGCCGAAGTCATGGCCAATCCGCATTCGCTGACAGGTCAATATCTCACCGGTTTCCAGCAGGTTCCGATGCCCACGCAGCGGCGGCGCTGGGACAAGGGCCGGTCGATCCGGGTGAAGGGGGCGCGGGCCAACAATCTCAAAAACGTTTCAGCTGAGATTCCGCTTGCCGTCTTCACCTGCGTGACCGGGGTTTCGGGCGGCGGCAAATCCACGCTGCTGATCGATACGGTGTATCGCGCCGCGGCGCGCAAGCTGATGGGAACGCGCGAACAGCCGCTTGAGCACGACAAGATCGACGGGCTGGAACTTCTCGACAAGATCATCGACATCGACCAATCGCCGATCGGCCGCACGCCGCGCTCCAACCCGGCCACCTATACGGGCGCATTCACGCCGATCCGCGACTGGTTTGCCGGATTGCCGGAGGCCAAGGCCAGGGGTTATGAGCCGGGGCGTTTCTCCTTCAATGTGAAAGGCGGACGCTGCGAAACGTGCCAGGGCGATGGCGTCATCAAGATCGAGATGCACTTCCTTCCCGATGTCTACGTGACCTGCGACGAGTGCCACGGCAAGCGCTACAACCGCGAAACACTGGAGATCAGGTTCAAGGACAAGTCGATTGCCGAGGTGCTCGACATGACGGTGTCGGAGGCGGCGGAATTCTTCCGCGCCGTGCCTTCGGTGCGCGACAAAATGGAAACGCTGGAGCGCGTAGGCCTCGGTTATATCCATGTCGGCCAGCAGGCGACGACGCTTTCGGGCGGTGAGGCGCAGCGGGTGAAGCTGGCAAAGGAACTGTCGCGGCGGGCCACGGGACGGACACTCTACCTGCTCGACGAGCCGACGACGGGATTGCATTTCCACGATGTGCGGAAGCTGCTCGAAGTGCTGCATGAACTTGTCGACCAGGGCAACACGGTGGTGGTGATCGAGCACAATCTGGAAGTCATCAAGACCGCCGACTGTATCATCGACCTTGGGCCGGAAGGCGGCGACGGCGGCGGCGAAATCGTGGTGGCGGGCACGCCCGAGGACGTCGCGCGCGAGACGCGGAGCTATACCGGGCAGTATCTCAAGGACGTGCTGAGGCGCGGCAAGGCGGCGAAGACGGAAGCGGCGGAGTGAAGCACGTACTTATCCAAGGCCTCCAAAATTACTCACGTCCAGATCTGGTGCGCCGATGATCCTGCAAATGATCGTGGCAGGAGCATGGACATCTTCAACATACTCCCATTTCAATATGCCGGTTTCCTTGTTGTAACTTACTTTGATCAGCGACTGTTCATAGCCATCCGCTCGGTATGGCCGACAATTGAATGTTAGTAGCGCATCCGTTTCGGTCACTGCCCACTTTCTCATAGGCAGGAACCGATCTACAGCCGCGTCCATATATGCATAATGTGAAAAGGACAAGGCAATGCGATCTTCGGATGGCTCGAAGTCCATAACCCGATCACGGGTAAATGTGCCAACTGGAAAAAACACAAATGTGTCAGAGCCATCCCCACCGGACAGCAAGCTTATGCTGTCATAGTCGGCTGAATAGTAATTTCCATAAACAATATCGTTGCCCGCCCCTCCACGTAAGATATCGCCGGAGCCATTTCGCGCTCCTCCGCCAATCAAAATATCATCCCCTGTGTCACCAAAGATGGTATCATCTCCTTCGTTGCCCATAAGATAGTCGTTGCCTCCACGCCCCCGCAGCAGATCATCGCCAAACCACATCTGTGCCGTGTCAGCAAATGCTCCAAGCTTCATGACACTCGAATAGCAAGTAGCAAAAATATAAAACTGCTCGAAATCAGCAATCTCGATGTTTCCAATAGTCTGTGAATCATCAAATGCGTCGAAATTGATTCTAAAGCGGCCTGGTGCAATGCCGTGAAAAAAGACAAGGACATCTGTTCCAACTCCTCCGTCCACTGCTCGTGGGCTCAAGTCATAGTAACCGTAAATTGCAGCAGTGTCGTTTCCGCTTCCTGAAAAAAATACTGAGGAGCCGGCGTGCAAACCATCTGTCCAGACATAATCGTCTCCAGAGCCTGCATTGACAGTGATGTGCCCGTATGTGGCGTCAATCGTGTCATTGCCGGCATCACCGAACACCACGTGGTCATCATTGCCAGCAACAATCGAGTCGTCACCAGCACCGCCATGACTGGTTGCTGCTGCCCTTATAAAATCATCACCGTCCCCACCAAACGCTTCTGTTCTGAAAGTGAGATAAGGATCTGATCCCTCAATTGTATCGTTGCCATTTTCTCCGAACAAGGTGCCCCAACCCGACAAATAATCATTGCCATCACGGCCATAGACTGTGTCCTCGCCGCTTTTCGAATAACCGTCAGTGTTTATGGTCGTATAGAATACATTATTGTTGGAATCTCCTATGAGGAGATCGACAAAGTCCGATCCATAGATCCCCTCGATGCTTATCAACGTGTCATTCGCGGTTTCACCTGATGACGGAATTATGCCTGATAAATCGAGGACAATTGGTCCTGTTGCGTTTCTGTAACTTACAATGTCAATCCCGTCGCCTCCGTCAATGTGGTCAGCTCCACTTCCAGCATTCAGCGTATCAGAGCCGCTACCCCCAAAGAGACGATCATTGCCATCCTCCCCGTAAAGCTTATCGTCTTGAAAGCCGCCATAGATCGTATCGTTGCCGAGGCCGCCAAACAAATGATCTCGGTCCGCTTCACCGTAAAGGCGATCTGCTTGGCCTTGACCGTAAATCGTATCGCTGCGTTGTAGACCAAAGATTTGATCGGATTGGTCGGTGCCGTACAACTCATCTAAATATTCAGTTCCCACAATTTGCGCCACAAGACTATTCCCTGAGATTTTTCATATTTGTCAAGCACAACAGACAAATCCTATAAAGTAATCATAAGCTTATGATTCACCTCTACGTCAAGTCAATTAGAACGCTCTGTAGTTCAAAGGAATTGGTTAAATCGCTGCTGATCAGGTTCAAGAAGCGCTCGTAGGTGTGATGTAGGTCACACAGAGTATGGTAATCGTAAACTCGCCAGACTATTATCTCGGCCCCTGTGTGCTGGTATTGCAGCGTGATGGGTCTGGACGTTCAATTCGCGTTCTTTGGGGAATACCAAGGGGTCTGGAGGAACCTTCCAGCATTGTCACCGCATACCGCCCTGACTTGAAGAAGTGGCAGCCAGGCTTTCTAAAGAGGAGATCACAATGATTCGCCGCACAGGCGAGAGGATTTCCGAAGGTAAGTTTGCGGCCGATGTGCCGGTGGACCTTATCGAGGATGAGCACGGATGGTCGCCGGGTTTTTCGCCAGAGGACGTGGCCAAACTTGACCGGGTTCGTCTCGCCCTTCGGCGTGGCGATGTAGCGGCGGCTGCGAAGGAAGCGAAGGTGTATGAACTTACCCTGCTCGCTGGTGAATAATTGCGTCTGCGCAATGATGTGAGTTAGCACCTCAAGGACGTGCTGCGGAGGGGCAAACGGGCCAAGACGGAAGCGGCGGAGTGAGTATAGTCAAGTTTCACTCCTCAGCGATGCGATTGACGGCTGTACAGGAATACTGTACGCTTTCTTGATGAATTCCTTCTCTTACTCCAAGCTCCGCGCCAATCTGAAATCCGCTCTCGACCGCGCCGTGGACGATCACGAGGTCATTGTCGTTGAGCGCGCCAAGGGTGGTGACGCAGTTTTGCTGTCGCGGGAGGACTATGAGTCGCTCAGCGAGACGGCCTATCTGCTGCGCTCGCCCGCCAATGCAAAACGACTGCTCGCGGCCGCCGGGCGCGCCAAGAAATCCCGCAAATCCTTCAAATCCGCGCAGGCGCTGAAGAATGCGATTGGTCTTTGATCCAAACGCGCTACAGGACCTGCGCTACTGGATCGACACCGACCGTAAAAAGGCTCTCAAGATTGTCGACCTGATTGAGGCCGTTGCGAAGCTGCCCTTTGAAGGCATTGGCAAGCCGAAGCCGTTGCGCTTTGAACTCGCCGGGTGCTGGTCACGGCGGATCGATCAGGAGCACCGGCTCGTCTACAAGGTCGAGCGCGGTGCATTGATCATACTCGCTTGCCGCTATCACTATGAGAAGTGACGCCCGGCACCCGATGCACCGCGCTAATGCCTTGCTTTGGAGCGGATAATATCTTTAGGATTATCTTGGGCGCGGCAAGACGAAAGCAGCGGAGCGATGGCCAAGGAGGCAATTCGGCATTCTGAATTGGACCAAGCGATCATGACGAGCGTTGGTTCCAAATGGACAAAGGTCGCAATGGCAATCGCAAGGACTAACGGGTTAACGGGCGTGGAATACGCATTCATCGCCGTCCGGCTGTATCGCCTTGTTGAAAGCAGAAAACTGGAGTCTGTCGGGGACGTGAAAGATTGGCCTCATTCTGAAGTGCGCGTCGCAGATTGAGACCCTATTGCACACGACTTCTCGCAATAATCTCACCAGATCACATTGACACCAAAGAAACCAAACGCCAGGTCGTTGGTTACGAGTGGCATGCGTTCGACGAGTGACTGGGCAGCCAGGAGCCGGTCGTCCACGGCCCGCGCTTCTGTCCCCACAGGAAGACGTCCCAGCCGACGGTCGACGCCAACTTGAAGAGCCGGCGCTTCGCAGGCGTCGCGGATTGC
>JANMMJ010000220.1:0-7904 GCA_031373255.1 Hyphomicrobiales bacterium | reverse complement strand
CGTGACGCCGCTGTCGCTCGGCATCGAAACGCTGGGCGGCGTGTTTACCCGGCTGATCGACCGCAACACGACGATCCCGACCAAGAAGAGCCAGGTGTTCTCGACAGCCGAAGACAGCCAGACCGCGGTGACGATCCGGGTATTCCAGGGCGAGCGCGAGATGGCGGCCGACAACAAGATGCTGGGACAGTTCGATCTCATGGGTATTCCGCCGGCGCCACGCGGCGTGCCGCAGGTGGAAGTCACCTTCGACATCGACGCCAACGGCATCGTCAATGTCTCGGCCAAGGACAAGGCGACCAACAAGGAACAGCAGATCCGCATTCAGGCTTCCGGCGGGCTTTCCGACGCTGAAGTCGATAAGATGGTCAAGGAGGCGGAAGCCAACGCCGCCGATGACAAGAAGCGCAGGGACCTTGTCGAGGCCAAGAACCATGCCGAGGCGCTGATCCATTCGACCCTGAAGTCGGTCACCGAACTCGGCGACAAGATCTCGGATGCCGACAAGTCGACGGTCGAAGCCGCCATTGCCGATCTCAAGGTGGTGATGGAAGGTTCCGACACCGATGCCATCAAGGCCAAGACCAATGATCTGGCGCAGGCCGCGATGAAGCTCGGGGAGGCCATGTACAAGCAACAGGCCGGAGCCGAAGGCGGCGCAGAAGCCGGTGGCGATGGCTCACAGAGTGGCGGCAAGGCCGAGGACGATGTCGTCGATGCCGACTTCACCGAGGTCAAGGACGACGACCGGAAGTCCGCTTAACCGCAATGGATCACGGAACCCCTGCTAACGGCGCTTGCCTTGGCGGCTTGCTCTTGGCAAAGGGGGTCTGTCGCACCTTCGCACATCTTGCCGCCTCACCCTGAAACGCCGGGCTCCAAGCCGGTCACGAGGGGGAGGCGGCTTCATAAGTAGCTGACCATGGCAAAGCACGATTATTATGATGTTCTGGGCGCGCAAAAAGGCGCGGACGACAAGGCGCTTAAGGCCGCTTACCGCAATCTCGCGAAGAAATTTCATCCTGACGCCAATCCGGGCGACAAGGGCGCCGAACAAAAATTCAAAGAGATCAATGAGGCCTATGACGTTCTGAAGGACCCGCAAAAGCGGGCTGCCTATGACCGCTTTGGCCACCAGGCCTTCGAAGCAGGCGGCATGAACAACGCGCGCGGTAATGGTCCGGGCGGCGGGTTTGGTCCCGACTTCACTTCTTCGATGTCGGATATCTTCGAGGACCTTTTCGGCGATTTCATGGGTGGCCAGCGCCAGGCGGGCGCGGCTGGCGGACGGCAGCGCGCCGGGCGGGGTGGAGCGCAGCGCGGCTCCGACCTTCGCTACAACATGGAGATCAGCCTCACCGAGGCTTATACGGGCAAGAACGCCCAAATCCGCGTGCCCTCGTCGGTCGCCTGCGAGGTTTGCTCGGGCACGGGCGCCAAGCCGGGCTCGACACCCAAACCCTGTACGACGTGCGGCGGTGCGGGTGCGGTGCGTGCCACCCAGGGGTTCTTCACGGTCGAGCGTACCTGCCCCACCTGCCAGGGCCGCGGCCAGGTGATCTCCGATCCCTGCAGCAACTGCGCCGGGGCCGGGCGGGTGACCAAGGAACGCAATCTTTCGGTCAATATTCCGGCCGGCGTCGAAGATGGCACACGCATCCGGCTGGCCAGCGAAGGCGAGGCAGGATTGCGCGGCGGACCTTCCGGCGACCTCTATATCTTCCTGTCGCTCAAGCCCCATGACTTCTTCCAGCGCGATGGCGCGGATCTTTTCTGCAAGGTGCCGATTTCAATGACGGCGGCGGCAATGGGTGGCGAAATCGAAGTGCCCACCATCGATGGCAAGAAAGCCCGCGTCACTATTCCGGAAGGAACCCAGGCGGGCAAGCAGTTCCGGCTCAGGGGCAAGGGCATGCCGGTGCTGCGTTCGGCGCAGCATGGCGACATGTATATCCAGACAACGGTCGAGACCCCGGTCAATCTGTCCCGTCGCCAGCGCGAGCTGCTCAAGGAATTCGAGAAGGAAGCGCGCAATAACAGCCCCGAGTCGGAAGGCTTCTTTGCCAAGGCAAAAGCCTTCTGGGAAGGTTTTGGGAGTTAAGGATCGTTGGGGGTATGACGGCGGATTTATCCGACGATTTCGCCGGGATAGACGCCCCAGAGCATGATCTGCTCGATATAGCCTTCATAACCGCCGGCTGAAATGTAGCACCACTCGCCGGTGCAGGATTCGACCTCTCCGACAACACCAGCCGATACCCTGGCGACAAGATCGCCGCCTTGCACCTTGCGGCTGAAGATCGGGATCATCTGTCCGGAGCGCCAGGGGGCAACGAGAGCGGTGCGCTTGCCCGTCAGCATGTTCTGCAGAACCCAGCCTTCTTCGCCCTCGCTATCGCGGACGCGGCGCCAGTTTTCGAACTCAGCGACAATTTCGATGGGTAAGCCCTTGCGCTGGAACATCCAGGCGACCTTGTGATCGCTGCTTGGACCGCGCCTGACATTCACCTTGTCGGCCTTGAGCGATACGAAGCGAGGCAGCGGCAGGCCGGATGGCCCGGTGATGGCCGAAGCAGGATTGATCGAGGCGGTCTGATCGGATGCGATGGTGGCGGCCGCATTGGGCTTGGCGCCAAACAGCGACCAGGTCACGCCAAGCGCAACCAGCAGGCATCCTGCCGCCAACGCGACGGAGCCAAACCAGCGCCAGTTCCTTGTGCCAATGGCCATCTGCACTTCCACCCCTTCCATGGCCTTGCCGCCCCGGCCCAGAGCAGGTATCCAGACTACAGTATTTGAGCCTTCAGACAAAGCGCCGCAGTTAACACCTTGTAACGGCTGAGGTTAAAATTGCGTCAAGGTCTGAATTCGGGAGTGAAGGATCGATGTCCAAGCGCAAGCCCCTCGTGATCGTCACGCGCAAGCTGCCGGACGTCGTGGAAACCCGGATGATGGAGCTGTTTCACACCCGCCTCAACCCGGACGACAAGGTGCCGGGGCGCGCTGAACTTATCGCCGCTGTCAAGGAAGCCGAGGTTCTGGTGCCAACGGTTACCGACAGGATCGACAAGGCGGTCCTGATGCAGGCCGGAGAACAGCTCAAGCTAATCGCCAATTTCGGCACCGGTGTCGACAATATTGACGTGGAGACCGCTATCTCGCGGGGCATCACGGTGACCAATACGCCCGGTGTCCTGACCGAAGATACGGCGGACATGACGATGGCACTGATCATGGCCGTGTCGCGGCGGCTGATCGATGGCGCCAAGGTGATCGGGCTCGACAACTCCTGGCAGGGATGGTCGCCAACCTGGATGCTGGGATCGCGTATCTGGGGCAAGAGGCTGGGGATCATCGGCATGGGCCGGATCGGCACGGCCGTGGCGCGCCGGGCCAAGGCCTTTGGCCTGCAAATCCACTACCACAACCGCAAGCCGGTCAATGCGAAGCTTGAGGAAGAACTCGAGGCGACCTATTGGGAAAGCCTCGACCAGATGCTGGCCCGCATGGACATCGTCTCCGTCAATTGCCCCCACACGCCCGCGACCTACCACCTGCTTTCGGCGCGGCGCCTCAAGCTGATGAAGCCCACGGCCATCATTGTGAATACGGCACGCGGCGAAGTGATCGACGAGAATGCCCTGGCCCGGATGCTGGAGGCGGGCGAACTGGGCGGCGCCGGACTTGACGTGTTCGAGCATGAACCGGCGGTCAATCCACGGCTGCTCAAGGCCAAGAAGGCGGTTCTCCTGCCGCATATGGGTTCGGCCACGATCGAAGGCCGCATCGACATGGGCGAAAAGGTCATCATCAACATCAAGACGTGGGTTGACGGTCACAATCCGCCGGACCGCGTATTGCCTTCAATGCTGTGATTGCCGGGCCTAAGCCTCTGGAGATTTTTCCGGTTCCGGCGACTCTGCTTCTGCCGCAGGCGCGCTCAAGGGCGCATGGGTGTGAATGCGGATCTTCTTGACGCGCCGAGGGTCCGATTCGAGCACTTCGAACTCGACGCCGCTCTCGTGGCGAATAAGTTCACCCCTCACCGGCACACGACCCATCATTGAAAACACCAGCCCGCCCAACGTATCGGCGTCCTGGTCGCGCTCATCGGGCAGGAAGTCGATCCCCAGCAACTGTTCCAGTTCCTCGATGCTGACCCGCGCGTCGGCAAGATAAACACCCTTGCCGCCATCCCGGATCATTTCGGCGTCATCGGTGTCGTGCTCGTCGGAAATGTCACCGACGATTTCCTCGACCAGGTCCTCGATCGAAACGAGGCCGTCGCTGCCGCCATATTCATCGACCACGATCGCCATGTGAATGTGGGTGGCCTGCATCTTTACAAGAAGATCTGAGGCAGGCATCGAGGGCGGCACAAAGAGAAGCTCGCGCACGACGCCAGCCTGTTTCACAGAGGTCGACAAATCGACAGCGGTCAATGACAGGGACGCGGTCTTTACATCATCCTTATCCCTGGCAGATTTTTTCTTGCGGCGCGTCCCCTTGTCCGACATCCAGCGCACCACATCCTTGATGTGAACCATGCCTGACGTGTCATCGAGCGTCTCACGATAAACCGGCAGGCGCGAGTGATTGGCTTCGGTGAAACGGTCAAGCAGTTCGCGCATCGTGGCAGTTTCGGAAACGGCGACGATATCGGCACGCGGTACCATGACATCATCGACGCGCAACTCGGCGAAGGCGATGAGGTTGAGCATCATCGACTTGGCTTCGGCCTTGATGGTCTCGCCGCCATTGTCCTTGCCGTGGCTTTCGATCACACCTTCGAGGCTTTGGCGGAGGCTGGAATCGCCGTTTCGGCCGAGGCGCGATTTTACGCGCTTCCACAGAGACTCGCGGGGCGGGCTACTGGAGGGTTCGGAGTCGTTCATGCGTATTATATTGTCAGTTTTTCTCGAATTTCATCTGCTTCAGGAAAGCGGGCTATACTATAGCATCTTGACGGCGGCATAGGGATCGGGAATTCCCAGTGTCTGAAGAATACGTATTTCCCTTGCTTCCATGGCCTCGGCCTCTTCGTCATTGCGATGGTCGTAGCCCAGAACATGCATCATGCCATGAACAATCAGGTGTGCGGTGTGATCGATCATGCTCTTGCCCTGTTCCGCCGCTTCCTTCGCCACAACCCCGGAAGCAAGAACGATATCGCCGAGAAAGCGAGGTTCGCCTTCAGGCGCGGGTTGTCCCTTTGGTGCGGGAAACGACAACACATTGGTTGCGGCGGGTTTTCCGCGCCACGCCTTGTTCATGACGGCCACTTCGGCATCGCCAGCGAAGAGAATCGCCACTTCGCATTCAAGCTCACCGGCCTGTTCAATCAAAGCCACGGCGTTCACCGTCCGTGCCGCCAATGCCTCCAGGTCCGGAACCTTGGACCAGGCCTCGTCTTCAATTGCGACCGACACGATCATGGCTCGGCGGTTTTGCGCCGGGTAGCCTGTTCCTTGCGATCATAGGCAGCGACGATGCGTCCCACCAGGGCATGCCGGACGATATCGGCATTGGTGAAGGCCACGTGGCTGATACCCGGAACGTCCTTCAGCGTCGATAGTGCATCGATCAGGCCGGATTTCATGCCGGGAGGCAGATCGACCTGCGAAGGATCGCCGGTCACCACCATGCGGCTGCCCTCGCCGAGGCGCGTCAAAAACATCTTCATCTGCTGCGGCGTGGTATTCTGGGCCTCATCCAGAATCACAAATGCATGGGCCAGGGTGCGGCCGCGCATGAAGGCGAGCGGTGCGATTTCGATTGTGCCTTCGGCCATGCCCTTGGTGACGAGGTTGGCCGGCATCACGTCATAGAGCGCGTCGTAAAGCGGACGCAGATAGGGATCGACCTTTTCCTTCATGTCACCGGGCAGGAAGCCCAGCCGCTCTCCTGCCTCGACGGCGGGGCGTGACAGTACAATCTTATCGACTTCGCCATTCATCAGGGCGGCGGCGGCGCAGACCACGGCGAGATAGGTCTTGCCGGTGCCAGCAGGGCCAGCACCGAAGACCAGTTCATTGGTGCGGATCGCCGTGATGTAAGACTTCTGCATGGGGGTCCGAGGCACCACGAGCCGCTTGCGCGTCCGTACCGCACCTTCGGGATCGGCAGCGTCCGGGTCGGTCTGGCTCATGCGGATGGCGCCCTCGACATCGCCCTTCGAGACGTCCAGTCCCTTGCGCAGGCGCTGGTACATGCTGGAGAGGACCTGTTTGGCCGACTCGCGCGCATCGGTGTTGCCGCGTACCGAAACGCGGTTGCCGCGTGGCACGATATCGACTCCGAGGCGATGCTCGATCAAGGCAAGATGCTCATCATGCTCGCCAAACAACGGGGCGAGAAGACGATTGTCATCAAATGAAAGCGTCAGAAGATCTCGGTCTTCCGGGCTCCGGCCGGGAACTGCCCCGGCGTGCTCACTGGCACCCACGCGTGAGTTCAAGGACTGCTGACTCCATTCCTTCCAGAATCATTCATGCCGCGGCCCGACTATGGGCCGAAAGACTGTAAGCGCCAACCCCGTCGATGGTGACGTCCACAATGTCGCCAATCCGCCCGGCCGAAGCATCGAGATGGACAGGCTGCAGATAGGGCGAGCGGCCGGAAACCTGGCCAGGCCGGCGGCCCGGTTTTTCGAGGAGAACCGGCATCCGGCTTCCTATGCAGGAGGCATTGAAGGCCTTGGTCTGATCGTTCAGCAAATCCTGCAAGCGGGCAAGACGGCTCGATTTCACATCATCGGGCACTTGGCCGTGGTGCTCTGCCGCAGGCGTTCCGGGCCGGGGCGAGTATTTGAACGAATAGGCGGTGGCGTATTTCACCTCACGCACAACGGTCAAAGTATCTTCGAAATCGGCTTCCGTTTCACCGGGAAAACCCACAATGAAATCGCCGGAAATGGCCATATCGGGCTTCGCCCTGCGGACACGCTCGATGGTGCGCAGGTACTCTTCGGCTGTGTGACCGCGGTTCATGGCTTTCAATATCCGATTGCTGCCCGCCTGCACGGGCAGGTGCAAGTACGGCATCAGTTTTGGATTAACGGCGTGCTGCTCGATCAGTTCCTGGTTCATCTCGCGCGGATGGCTGGTGGTGTAGCGCCAGCGCTCAATGCCCTCGATTTGCGACAGTTGTGCAATGAGGCGTGCAAGGGACCAGGTTTCGCCTGCCGAAGCGAGGCCGTGGTAGGCGTTAACGTTCTGGCCGAGGAGGGTGATTTCGCGCACACCCACGGCAGCGAGCTTTCGCGCTTCAGCCTCGACCTGGGCAACCGAGCGCGAAAATTCGGCGCCCCTGGTGTAGGGCACAACACAAAAGGTGCAGAATTTGTCGCACCCTTCCTGAACGGTGAGGAATGCGGTGACAGACCCCCCTGCCCTTTCCGATCCCAGCCGGTCAAATTTCTCTTCGGCCGGGAACTCGGTTTCGACAATCGAGCGGCCTTCGGCTTCACGTTGCAGCAAAAGCTCAGGCAGGCGGTGATAACTCTGCGGGCCAAAAACGAGATCGACGGCAGGCGCCCGGCGGATGATTTCAGCACCCTCGGCCTGGGCCACGCAGCCGGCGACAGCAATGGTCATCGGCTGGGCACTGCCGGCACGGTCCTGTTTCAGGCGGCGGATACGGCCCAGTTCTGAGTAGACCTTTTCGGCCGCCTTTTCCCTGATGTGGCAGGTGTTGAGGATGACGAGATCGGCATCCTCCAACTGACCGGTGGTGCCAAAACCGCTTGCTGCCAGCACATCCACCATGCGCTCGCTATCGTAGACATTCATCTGGCAGCCGTAGGTCTTGATGAAGACCTTCTTTTGAAACTCGTTCGACATTGGCGTTCCCTAGACCATTTTGGCAGGGCTGTGAACCGGCGTACCGGCCAGGGCGCGGACCAG